>NZ_CM002299.1:3761337-4061337 GCF_000153125.2 Congregibacter litoralis KT71 | reverse complement strand
GTTGCCCGGGTGACCCGCTGCGCCAGTTCCTGGGTGCGGCGCTCCGCGGCCTCGCAGGTACGCATGGCGGGCATCAGGGTTTTTTGCAAAAACGTGGTGTAGCGCGGTGCACTGCCTTGCTGTTGCTCCGATAACTCCGCGACGCGTCGCTCTACAATGCCGTTATAGGCCCGGGAGGCGGCAAAGCGATAGGCATGGGCAGCGGCGACGTGTTCGACTTTGGCGGCAATGCGCGTGATGCGACCCAGGGAGAGCTCCAGGGCGGGGTCCGCATCGCGATGGGCAATCTGCTCGATTACCTCATCCAGCGCCGGCTCGAGCTCACCGAGGGTGCCCATGACATCCCGTGCCGCAGGCAGTCCCAGCATGGCGAGCATGCGATAGGTTTCCACTTCCAGAATGCGTTGCACCTGGCGTGACAGACGCGCCTCACTGAGGGCGCAGTCCATAATAACAATGCGCGAAAATCCCTCGGCATCCAGACGGAAGCTGGACCAGATCTCGCCCTGGTTGTCCGAGATGCTGCCGCCATAGACCTCCTGCCGTCCCAAAAGGGCGCGAACCCGCTGCAGTCGACTTTCTTCGGGACTGTCCGTGCAGGGAATCACTTCGATGTGGACACCGAGGAACAGCTGGTCCATGAGTCTGGATCGCATGCTGGCATCCAAAAAGCTGATGGCGGGTGCAGCGAAAGGGGGCTCGCCGTTACCGGCTACCAACAGGGTGTAGGAATCGGCTTCCGTGTGGCCTTCCCATTTGAGGAGGCAGTTGCCCACATTCACCGAGTGATGACGACTCTCTTTACTGGGGCCGCTCTGACCCTGGGACTCGCAAAAGTCCGCAAAATCCTGGCGACGTTCCTCCAGGCTGGTGTCGCCGCGGAGGCACACCATATGGGAGCAGCGCAGGGGGGATGGAAGCGTCAGCAGTGGCCGGGCATGCCACTCATTACTCAGGGCAATACGCTCACTCAGGGTATTGATGGGCGTGCCAGTATCCGCATAGGGCTGTGTCATGGTGTGTTGTCCGGCCGATCGTTGTAAAAAAAGGGCATTTGCCAAAGGGGCGGCGGGGACTACTCCGTGCTGTCGTCCCTGGCTGCAAATTCAGCGTAGCAAACGCCGAGGAGGGCTTGTAGCTGGGTGACGTGATTTCTGGGTGCCTTGAGACCTGCGTCAAAACGCCTGTCCCGGTTATCCCGCCAGTCTGCATAGGCGTCGGGCAGTGCATCTGCCAGGAGTTGCTCCAGCTCCCGCAGGGGCTCGCTGAGATCATAGTAGCGCTGCCCAAGACTCGCTGCTCTCGCCTGCACCTCCCGGATGAAAAATTTGTTGACCACGGTGCGCACTATCGCTGCGGCTTCGCTTTGGGTGTTGGCCCGGCAAAGAGGGCCTTTGTCGACCTGCGCGCTGATCACCGCGTTGGCGGCATCCAGATACGCCGCCTGGCGCGCCAGGGCTTCGAGGAGCTCACCGCCGTCACCACGGGCGATGTCTGAGAGGGCGAGCTCGAATTTCATATCGTCCGCGGCGTAATCGCCGGACAGCCAGCGGCGAGCTCCATCGCTCACCTGCTCAAGCGCGGTAATTACCTCACTGCTGGTTTGCTCCGGGTAGTTCTGGGCAGGCACCGAGGTCCGCCAGAAATCCCGGTACTCGCTGTTCCCCAGCGTCGCGTTGAAAATGAGTGCCGGGAGTTGAGAGCGCTTCAGGGTAGCGCTTTCGCTGATGGCCGTCGCAAGTTCGTCATTCCCATCGGACCTTAGAGTGTCGATGCAGGTGGGAGCGTCGCGGAGAAAGGCCAGTTCCAGGAGCAGACGCTGGGACGGGGGCGCCACCCGGCCGAGGCTGCTGTTGCGTCGCGCTACGGTCTGCTGCAACGCGCAGCCGCGGAGTCGCAGAAAATCCATGCCGTCGAGCTTGCTGCCCGCCAGGTCGATGCGCAGGGATTCGGCGCGGGGTGGTACGGGGCTCCGGTCCTTAGCGGGGCTCTGAGCGTCGACGCCCAGGGGGCGCGATAAGCGTTCCAGATAGTTCTCCAGCTCGGCCTCCTGTCCCCCGTTGCTGCAGGCCGCGAGGAGGCCGACAGGGACGAGGAGCAGGACCAGGAGAGAAGCCCGTAGATGGGCGGGCGAGGGCGTGAAGAGTCCCTTCGTTGGAGGAACGCTCAGACGGCCTCCGGTGCCTGCAGCGATGGCATTCAGGCCAGGGCTTCTCGCGTGCGCTCCAGCCAGGCCTCAAGCCTGCTGCAGCCCTCAGGGATAGACTCCTTAACCCAGCGGGCGGTTTCGACGCCGACGAGCAGATCAATATCTGCAAAGGACACCGTGTCGCCGCAGAGGAAGGGCTTGTCGCCAAGCTCTTTATCAAAAAGCTCAAGGCTTCCGCGAAACCGCTTGCGACCGCGCTCCTCGAGGGCCGGTATCTGTTCCACGTCCAGGGGGCCTGGAAGTGCGCGGTTCTCAAAGGCCGGGCTGCGATTGCGCAGCATTTCGGCAAAGGCCTCAAAAATTGACACAAAGATGCGATGGTCCCAGCTGAGTACCAGCGCGCGTTCAAGGGGCGTGCTGCCCATGAGTGGCTTTGCCGGATGCTGGGATTCCAGGTAGTCACAGATTGCGATGACTTCCGTGAGAAGCACGCCATCATCGGTGAGCAACGCCGGCAAGGTACCCAGAGGATTGATTGCGAGAAAGTCCGCGCCGCGATGCTCGTTCTCCCGCATATCGATCTGTGTTGTGGGTAGCTCAATGCCCTTGTAACTGAGGAACAGGGTCAGGCGGCGAGGGTTGGGAGCGGGGTCATAGGTGTACAGGTGCATCATCGGGTCCTCGTGGTCTGAGATGGTGTGTTTTGAGGGCCCGCATGGTAGCAGAGACCGGCTTATCTGCCCCCAGGGTCGCCTGCAGATGGTGCTTTGAAGCCGCTACGCCTACAGCTATAATGCGCGCCCACGAAACGGAGGAACTATCGTGTTGACGCGAATTTTAATGCTAGGTCTGACAGTCGGTTTGATTGCAGCGGCGCAGGCCGTGGAGCTTACCGAGGAGCAGCGGGCTGCTATCGAAGCGCGCATTGCGCCCGTGGGTGAAGTCTGCCTGCAGGGTGAAACTTGTGGTGGCGTGCCGTCAGCGATGGGTGCCATGAGCGCTGGTGGAGATGCCATGGCTGCCATCGATGGTGAAGCAACTTACAACACCGCATGCCTGGCTTGTCACGCTTCCGGAGCGGCAGGCGCCCCCATCGTCGGTAACGCCGAATCCTGGGCCCCGCGTATCGCCAAGGGTATTGACGAGCTGTACAACAGTGGCATCAATGGCATTGCCGGTTCCGGAATGATGGCCAAAGGCGGCAGGGCGGACCTGTCCGATGAAGCTGTAATGGCAGCGGTCGACTACATGGTCGAAAACAGCCAGTAAGCCGCTTGTTTGAGAGGAACCGTTGCGCGGTGAGCGCAGCGGTTTTTTTATGCCCATAGATCGTGATTTTTTTTACGGCGTCCCTCGGAGAGTGTCGCGATAGGACAGGGCCTCCCGGAGGGCATTGACCGTCACCTTATCCTCATCCGCGAGATCAGCAATGCTTCGCGCGACGCGCAGCAGTCGATGTACTGCCCGGGCCGAGAGTTTTAACTGCCTGGCGCTCTGTTGAATCAAACGCCGCTCCGCGGATCCGCAGGCACAGCTATCCAGCAATGCGGTGACCTGAAGCTGGGCATTGCTGGTCCCCTGACGTTCAAATTGCCGCTCCCGGGATTTCACCACGCGGTCCTGAACGATGGCCGAATCTTCTGCGTCGTGGTCACGAAACAGGTCCGCAGCATCTTCGCGGTCCACACGCACCTGTAGATCCATGCGATCCAGCAGGGGGCCGGAGACACGGGCAGCATAGCTCATACGTTGTCCGGCGCTGCATTTACAGGGCTTTTCGCTGTCTCCCGCATAGCCACAGGGGCAGGGGTTCATCGCGGCCACTAACTGAAAGCGCGCCGGATAGCGGATGCTGCAGCTCGCCCGGGCAAGGCAGATCTCGCCGGTCTCCAGCGGCTCCCGGAGCATATCCAGAGTGTGGCGGGAAAACTCCGGTAGCTCATCGAGGAAGAGAACGCCGCCGTGCGCCAGAGAAATTTCTCCGGGCATGGGAATGGATCCCCCGCCTACGAGGGCCGCAGCGCTGGCACTGTGATGGGGCGCCCGAAAAGCGCGTTGTCGGGTAGGCGGGACCGTGCCCCGAAGGTCGTAAAGCGCGCATACGGTCAGCCACTCCCGGTCGTCAGGGGGCGGGAGAATGCCCGGTAAGCAGTTGGCGAGAAGACTTTTGCCCGTCCCCGGAGGCCCCGTAAACAGGAGGTTGTGTCCGCCACTCGCTGCGATTTCCAGCGCGCGTTTGGGAGCGTGCTGTCCATATACATTCGCCAGGTTTCTGTACGTGGTGACCTGAGCCGTTGCTGTATTGTCGATCTCGGGCGGTTCTGCGCGTCCGCGCAGCACAGCACACAGGGAGAGTAGGTCCTTTGCGCAGATCATGCGCGAGCCCGGTATCGATGTGCACAGGGACGCTGATTCCTGTGCCAATACCGTCTGGCGTTTGCATTGACTGGCGGCCATGGCGGCGGCAACGGTGCCCCGCACCGCCCGGAGCGTACCGTCCAGGGCCAGTTCACCAATGCATTCTCTGCCTAGGAGCGCATCCTGGGGTAATTGGCCGGAGGCGCAGAGGATGCCAAGGGCAATGGGGAGATCAAAACGTCCGCCCCCCTTGGGTAGGTCCGCGGGCGCCAGATTGACGGTGATGCGTCGGTCGGGAAACTCAAAGTGAGAGTTCAGGAGTGCACTGCGTACCCGATCCTTGCTCTCTCGTACCGCAGTTTCAGGCATTCCCACGACGGTAAAGGCGGGTAATCCGTTGGATAGATGGACTTCAACGCGAACCAGGGGGGCATCAAGCCCCTGATTGGCGCGCGAGAGCACCACGGCGTAATTCATGATTCACTCTTCCTTGAGTCATGGCGCGGGCATCCTTACCTGTCGCCTTTTCTATCTGTTATGTCTGTCTGTTATTTCTATCTGCTGATCTATCTGCGATTTCTGCCTGACACTTTCGTCTTTCGTCTTTCGTCTTTCGTCTTCACTTATTTAAGTCGCCGCGTCAGGGTGCGGCCTGTTTTTCCAGTTTGTCCACGAGGTCGTTCATGGCCGCTAATTCTGACTCCAGCGCCGCCACCTTATTGCGCGTGCGCTCAAGCATGGCCGTTTGCGTGTCGAACTCCTCGCGACTAACAAAATCAAGCTTTTTCAGGGCCGATTGAAGGAGCTGCCGCGCGTTCTTGTCGACTTCATCGACGAGGCCCGCGGGTCTTACCAGTTCGTTGACCTGCTGCATGACTTCACTGAAGGGGGGCGGTTTAAGCGCCATAGACTTTACTCCTGCCGTTTGCCCCGAAGTGTAGAGGATGGCGTCCCCGTATCACAGCTCAGGTTAGTGCACCAAAACGGTTCTGAGCACTAATCTGGTGCGTTTTGGGTCGGGGATTCGGGGCGAAAGGGCTTTGCTTATCCTTAGAGACGCTCTAAATACCTGATTAATAAACGGAAATAATCTGTGGCATATCCATTGCTGATTGTCAGGGCGGAAACGTCGTGCTGCCCATAGCGTGGAGCAACCAGACGATAAAACGGCGAGCCGAACGGCGCCAGTTGCGCGCCCTTGTTCAGTCAGGAGAACTACATGAAGTTAATAACGGCCATTGTGAAGCCATTCAAGCTGGATGACGTGCGTGAGTCACTGTCAGAGATCGGCGTGCAGGGCATCACGGTTACGGAGGTCAAAGGATTCGGACGACAGAAAGGCCATACGGAGTTGTATCGCGGCGCCGAATACGTCGTCGATTTTCTTCCCAAGGTGAAGATCGAGGTCGCCGTCGCCGAGGGCATGGTCGATCAGACCATCGAAGCCATCACCAAGTCGGCTAACACCGGAAAGATCGGAGACGGCAAAGTATTTGTTTCGGCTCTTGAGCAGGTGATTCGTATCCGTACCGGCGAAACCGGTGAGGAAGCCATCTAGAGAGCGCCCCTTCAAGCGCGCTAACCCGTCCCCGAATTCAGCACGAGAGACCTTTTCATGGAAAACCAAATTTTTGAACTGAGCTACGCACTGGACACGTTCTATTTCCTCGTGTGCGGCGCGCTGGTCATGTGGATGGCCGCTGGCTTTGCCATGCTGGAAGCTGGCCTGGTGCGATCCAAGAACACCACAGAGATTCTCACCAAGAACGTCGCCTTGTTTGCGATTGCCTGCACCATGTACATGATCGTGGGCTACTCAATTATGTATCCCTCCCTGGGCGCGAGCCTCCTGGCGGGGATCACCGGTGATGGTGTTGCGGGCGCGGAAGAGCCGGCTACCTATGCCCCGTCAGCGGACTTCTTTTTCCAGGTGGTGTTTGTCGCTACGGCAATGTCCATTGTGTCCGGTGCAGTGGCCGAGCGTATGAAGCTCTGGTCATTCCTGATTTTCGCCATCGTCATGACCGGCGTTATCTATCCCATGGAAGGCAACTGGACCTGGGGCGGTGATCCCGTGTTTGGTATGTACACGCTGGGTGATCTCGGCTTCTCTGACTTTGCCGGGTCGGGCATCGTACACATGGCCGGTGCCGCTGCGGCGCTTGCTGGCGTGCTTCTCCTGGGCGCACGAAAAGGCAAGTATCGTGCAGACGGATCCGTCGTCGCGATCCCCGGTGCAAACTTACCCCTGGCAACCCTGGGTACCTTCATCCTCTGGATGGGATGGTTTGGCTTTAACGGCGGCTCGGTCCTTGCGACCGCCAGCGTTGAGAATGCCAACGCCGTTGCCGTCGTGTTTATGAACACTAACGCAGCGGCCTGTGGCGGTCTGGTTGCAGCGCTCCTCACGGCTCGCCTGCTCTTTGGCAAGGCTGACCTGACCATGGCGCTGAACGGCGCTCTGGCAGGACTGGTCGCGATCACCGCTGAGCCCTCAACGCCCACGCCGCTTCTGGCAACGCTCTTTGGCGCCGTCGGTGGCATCCTCGTGGTCTTCTCCATCATCACTCTCGACAAGCTGAAGATCGACGATCCAGTGGGCGCGATTTCCGTACACGGCGTTGTCGGTCTTCTGGGTCTGCTCCTGGTACCCATGACCAATGACGGTTCAAGCTTCAGCGGACAGCTCATCGGTGCCGCAACCATCTTCGTGTGGGTATTTGTGACGAGCCTGATTGCCTTCTTTGCGATCAAGACCGTCATGGGTATCCGGGTTACGGAAGAAGAGGAATACGAGGGTGTAGACCTCTCCGAGTGTGGTCTCGAGGCCTATCCGGAGTTCGTCTCAGCCAAGTAAGTGACAATCTTGCGGGCGCATTATTTCAATGCGTTTTTTGGGGGCCCTCTGGGCCCCCTTTTTTTATCTTGAATCCGAGCGTTTCTTATCTGGCGCTGGCTGCCTTGGTACTGGATACCCAGACTTTTGACCGGGCTAGCTTGCACGATCCACTTCACTCGCTGTATTCGCTGCACATCCCGTCCCGACCAGGCTAGCTGGCACGATCCATTTCACTCGCTGGATGGGGGGACGCTCGCTTCGTAGATCATGCCAGCCAGCCTTGCGCATGAGCACTGTTTCGGCGTTCGCAGGTTGCGACAGTGATGGCGGTATGGGCCACCACACATAGGGTTGAGGACCTTGGCTACGAGGCTCCTCGCAACCAGGCTAGCTGGCACGATCCACTTCACTCGCTGGATGGGGGGACGCTCGCTTCGTAGATCATGCCAGCTAGCCTTGCCCATGAGCCGTGTCCCGGTATCCACAGATTGAGGCAGTGATGGTCGAGTCGACCGCACAGAGGGCTGCGGACCTTAACTACGAAGCGAGCGTCCCCCAACTTAGCGAGAGAGTAGTTAAGGTCCGCAGCCCGAGGCCGATGCGAGTGGACCTTAGCTACGAAGAGAGCGTCCCCCCACCCAGCGAGAGAAGTAGTTAAGGTCTGCAGCCCGGTGCCATTAGCGTGGCCCTGACAATTCAGGTACGAGGAATCAGAACTGGTACTGCAGTCCCACGGATGCCGTGCGCGGCTTGTTGGGTCGCGCGCCTTCCGGTTGCCGCGATACGATGGACCGTTCGTCAAAGACGTTTTCAAACTTGACGAATACCACAGCATCGTCGGTCAGTGCGTAGCGGCTGATGAGATCGGTAACCAGGAGATCCTCGGTGCGGTTAAAGGGATTGCTGTCTGTGTTGCAGCCAATAGTCACGCAGGTTTCATCAATGTACTTGATGACGGCGTAGCTGTCCCAGTTCATCGCTGTTTCAAGACCCAGTCGCAGGCTGAGGGTGTTTTCCGGGACCGCCGCGAGGGTGTCGCCGTCGCTGAAACCCTCTTCCGGATTATCGCGGCTGATCACGGCGTCGGTGTAGGTGTAGGCGAGATCGACGGGGGCGTTGATGTTGCCAAAGTTCAGCACCGTGCTTGCCTGAAGCTCCAGGCCCTGAATGACCGCCTGCCCCGTGGTGAAGGCACCCGCCGTTGCGCCATTGCTGCAAGGGTTGGCGTTGGAGCAGTTCTCGGTTTTGTTGTCGAAGTCGCTGTAAAAGGCGATGGCCTCGAGGAACCAGCTGCCGCGGTAGCGGATACCCGCCTCCCAGTTCACGCTGGTTTCCGGCTCCTCAAATTCCTGTGCGCCGCCACCGAGAGGCGAGAATCCGCGATGGACGCCAGCCAGGGCCTGCCACTCATCGGACAGATCGTAGGTAAACGAAGCACCGGGTAACCACTCCTGGGAGCTGTTGGATCGTCGGCTGGGATCGGTTTCGCGATCCGGGTCAGAAAACTGACGACGGCTGCTGTCCACATCCTCGTAGCGAAGGGCCAGATTCAGGTTGAGCGCGCTGCTCAGCTGCCAGCTATCGATCAGCCACAGAGACATGGCCTCGGCATCTTCCAGGCGGTTGTCACCACCCACCGGCTCTATGCGTCCGGAGAGCAGCAGTTCGCCGTCGATCTGGTCGTAGACATCGATGGGTTGGTAGCGGTCCATTTCATCCTCATGGAGACGTATTCCATAGCTGAGGCTGTGGTCGCCGAGGCTGTGATCAAGATTGAGCTCGACTCCCCGGGACTCGTAGTCGCGATTGTTGTGCTTGTAGCCAAGCCCGAATACATCAGCCTCGCCATCGAGGATGGCCTGGGCACCAAGGTCACCGGCGTTTGCCGCGCGCACAAAGGAGTTGCCGCCGGACAGCTTGAACCAGTCCCGGGAAAAATTGTTCTGGTAAGCCGTGACTGAGAGCGCCAGATCATCACCTAGCTGAAGACCGTAGCGGAGGTTCATGCCGGCGTGGTAATTGTTCATTTCATCGATGGATGACAGGCCGTAGCGGCGGTCTTCGTTGTTGGCGAAGTCAGCGTCCGTGAGACCCAGATAGGTTTCGTCGGAGATCTCATTAGAGTATTGAGCCTTGAACAACAGGGACTGGCGCTCACCGGTCCAGGACAGCTTCACGAGATAGTCCTCGATGTCGTAACCGCTGTCGTTGCCCCGGTCGATTTCCTTGAATCCATCGCTGCGTCGCTGCGCCGTCTCCACCAGATAGCCGAAGTCGCCATAGCGCCCGCCGAAGTTTGCCAACAGGTCCTGTTCGCCGTTTTGTCCTACGCGGAGGTCGAGGTTGCCCGTCACCGAATCAGGAATGGGCGTGGAGACCATGTTAATCACGCCGCCTGTGGTCTGGGGGCCGTAGCGGAGCAGGGGCGCGCCCTTGAGAACCTCAGCGCTGTGCATGCGCATGGCTGTGGGGAAGTAATAGGCCGCGGGATTGGAGTAGGGGGCCGGTGCGATCATCACACCGTCCTCCATCAGCGTGATTTTGGATGAGCGCTCTGAAGTGGCCCCGCGAATACCGATGTTTGGACGGAGACCGTAACCGTCTTCCTCGCGGATATAGGTGCCGGGTACGGTTTTCAGAAGCTGATTGATGTCGTTGGCAAACTCGATGCGGAACTGTTCCTCGCTCACCAGGGCGGCAGATCCGGGGAGGGCACGCACTTCGTCGGCGTCCGCAAATATAAAGACCTCTTCTATCACTGAGGACTGCGCATCAATGATAGCGGCGGGATCGGCGGCCTGGGCGTTCGTAAGAAATGTGGTGGAAGAGAGGGTTGCCGACAGCGCCAGGGCCAGGGGGGCGACGCGAAAGCGGGTGTTGCTGTGGTTCATAAAGCACTCCAAAAACAGTACGCGGGAAAGAAGACGTATAAGACGTGGGGATAATAATGATCAAACGCTAACTATACAAGCAATAAGAATCATTCTCGTTAATATTGGCGATTGCAAACCCGTTGCTAAGGGACCAGGCAGGGAGGCCGCTTGGGGGTGTCAAAGGGCAGCGGGTGCTTGCAGCATGAGGCCCTGAGTCCCTATTATCGTTTATCACATCGCCAACAGAGCAGTGCTGCTATGAAACTCATTACCGCGATCATCAAGCCCTTCAAACTCGATGATGTCCGTTCGGCGCTCGCCGAGGTCGGCGTGCAGGGCATTACGGTGACGGAAGTGAAGGGCTTTGGCCGCCAGAAAGGGCACACGGAACTGTATCGCGGTGCGGAGTACGTGGTGGATTTTCTTCCCAAGGTAAAGGTGGAAGTGGCCGTGGGGGACGAGCAGCTGCAGAGTTCCGTCGAAGCCATCGTTGCCGCCGCCGATACGGGAAAGATCGGGGATGGCAAAATTTTTGTCTCCAGTCTTGAGGAAGTGATCCGCATTCGTACCCGGGAAACCGGTGAAGACGCCATTTAGATCCCCATCCCACCGACCCTCTGAGCGTGAGCGACGGTCAAAAAGAGCATAGCTCCCCATCGGGAGACGCATCCGCGCCGTCCGGTGGCCTTGCCAGTATCGAGCGTGCCTTTCTCCGGCTCACTTTCTGGCAGACACTGCTATCCCTTGCGGGCGTGTTTACGGGGGGCGTGGCTCTCTACGCCGCCCTTGGTGAGTCCGAGGCGGTGCGTCAACAGACCGCAGCGACCGTGTGGCCCTATGTGCAGTTGACGATTCGTGACTTTGTGCAGGATGACGAGGCCGCGTTTTCTCTGGAGTTCAGCAACTCGGGGGTCGGCCCTGCAAAAATGCGCGAAATGCAGCTGCTTATCGATGGTGAGGTGTATCGCGATTGGCGCGCGGTGTTGACCGCATTTCTCGATGAGGAGTTCGCGCAGAGCGTGCGCTATGGCCGCAGTGATGTTACGGGCCGCGTGTTATCGCCGGGAGAAACGCTGACATCCTTTCAGACGAATGATCGGGTGGTCGTGGAGGGCATGCAGGCGGGCATCTACTCCGGGAGGGTGAGCCTGAGCTACTGCTACTGCTCTATTTTTGACGACTGCTGGCACGCGGAAATCAGCGCCCTGGGTGGCCCGGAGCCCGCCCCGGTGGAGCTGTGCCCGGTCTATGGTGAGGATCGCTTCAGGAACTGAAGTCCCGGAGTTTTAAAGCAGAGTTTTGAGTCAGTGCTCTGAGCCAGGGCGCCGTCTGGCCTTCCATTTCAGCGCTTTCCGGTGGTCTCCAAACGATCTTGCAGGGCGCCTACCGCTGCGGGAAGCTCGCCTATGCTGCCGATAATCTCATGGGGAGTCCGGTTGTCCTCATCGTTGTGGGACCATGGGGCGGCATCGGCATTTAGCCAGATGGCGTGCATCCCCACCGACAGGGCGCCCAGGATGTCGTGCTCCGGGTTATCGCCCACGTGGACAATTTCCTGCGCCTCCACGCCCGTGGTCTCTATCGCCGCATGAAACATGTCCGGCGCGGGCTTGCTGGCACCGATCTCTTCGGCGAGAAAGGCAAAGTCAAAATATTCTCCGGCATCGGTTTTATAGACATCGGCATTGCCGTTTGTGAGCGCGCCCAGGCGATAGCGTCCCGCCAGGCCCTGGAGTACCTCCAGGGCGTCCGCATAAAGCTCAACCCGCTGTCGTTCCAGCAAAAAGGCGGCAAAGGCCTCCCGGGCACCGGCTCTTGCGGTTTCGGTGTCAAATCCCGCGGCGCGTTGGAGCTCTTCCAAAAAACGCTGGCGCATCGCGGTGACGTTGTGGGCCAGCTCGGGGTGCGCCTTCCAGACACGCTTTTTGAGCTCCCAGAGCTCTTCGTGTCCGATGTTATCCATGGTGCCGGGACGGTGTTCGAGGAGCCACTGTCGCTGAGCTTCCTCCGCTCGAAGGAGCGCCGGCTCCACATCCCAGAGCGTGTTGTCCAGATCAAAGGTCACTACTTTGATGCTCACTGCTTATCATCATCCTTTTGTTTTCGCGCCCGGGGGTGGCTGCCGTCGTAGACCTTGGCGAGGTGTTGAAAATCAAGGTGGGTATAGATTTGCGTGGTCGAGATATCACTGTGTCCCAGGAGCTCCTGCACCGCGCGCAGATCACCGCTGGATTCCAGCAGGTGGCTCGCAAAGGAGTGCCTGAGCATGTGGGGATGGACATCGCGGCCCAGGCCGTTGCGCTCCGCGAGAAGCTGAACACGGGACTGAATGGAGCGCTCGCTGATGCGCCGGCCGCGACTACTGAGAAACAGCGCTTCCTGGTCGTCGTCGCTCACGGCTGCGGGGCGATGGGGCAGGTAGGCATCGATCGCCGCAATGGCGGCACTGCCCACGGGCACGGTTCGCGTTTTGCTTCCTTTACCCGTAACAGAAATCAGACTTTGACCGCGATCAATGTCGTAAAGATTTACGGCGCGCAACTCGCCGAGGCGCAATCCCGATGAGTAGAACAGTTCTGCCATGGCCAGATCGCGAAGCTGCAGGGGATCCTCGGCGTCGGCGCGGAGATAGACACCGACTTGATCGGCCTCCAGGGTGCCGGGGAGTTTGCGTCGTTTTCGGGGGGCCTGGACCGCAAGGGCGGGGTTACGTCGCCGGCCCGTATCACTGCTCTCCCATTCAAAATACGCTCGCAGCGCCGACAGCTGTCGTTGGAGGCTGTTGGGCGCCAGGCTTCGGCGGTGTCCCTGCGCCAGCCACTGACGCACATGACTCTCCTGAACCTCGTCGCAGTCTTGCAGGGACTGGGCGTCGCAAAAAGCGCGAAAACTGCCGAGATCCCTTTGATACGCCGCCACCGTGTGGGGAGAGAGTCTGCGCACGCTGCGTAGATATTCCAGAAAGGCGCTTATCCGCTCATCCAGGCCCGCCGATAGAGAGGCGCCGCCGCTCATGGTCTAGGAGGGATCGATCCGTTGCAGTAATCCCGCGATAACCTCGGCAGCGAACTCCAGGAACAGGGTTCCCATGTCACTATCGTAGTGACCCGCATCAGAGCTGCCAACGGCAAGCGCCCCAAGGGCTTTACCATTACTCTCGATCAGCGCGATGGCCGCAGAGCCCACGAGCGTGGCGCCGGGAAACAAAAATTCAAAATCATCGGCGCGGAGGGCACCGCATCCCGCGTTGCCACGTACCAACAATCCTCCCAGCTTGCCCTTGAGCTGTGATTCGGGCACCCGTCGCACGGCGCCTGCGTGCTCTGCAGCCTCTTCAAAGAGTGTCAGGCTCGCGTATTCGATATCAAAGATGTCACGCAGGACGCGAATAAGCGCCCCTTCGAGTTCCTCGACGGTTTTGGCCGGGAGTAAACCCAGCACCAGCTGTCGGGTATCGGCAAACATCTGATCATTGTCTTTTGCGGTGCTGCCGAGATCTCTGAGGCGATGGCGAAGATCTACGTTGCGGTCGCGAAGTACGCTGACCTGGCGCTCGACCAAGGACACCGCCGCACCGCTGGCGTGGGGAACCTCGATAAGTCCCAGGAGCTCGGGATTCTTCTGAAAATAGTCCGGGTTCTGAACCAGGAAGTCTCGAATATCGTCTTCGTCCACGCGTTGCTGTGCCTCTTATGGTCGGATAGCGGGGTGGATTCTGAGTCCCAAGCCCGATTTACAGTCTGATGGTGCCTTCGAAGCTGATTGCGGTGGGACCGGTCATGAGTACCGATGAGTCGTCGCCCTGCCACTGGATGTGAAGCTTACCCCCGGTCAATTCCACTGTCACTCTGTCATCGAGCCACCCCATGCGCCGGCCGTAAACAACGGCGGCACAGGCACCGGAACCACAGGCTTCAGTTTCTCCGACACCGCGCTCGAACACCCGAAGACGCACGTGCGTCCGGTCTACGACCTCGAGAAAACCGGCATTGGTTTCTTCGGGGAAGTCTTCATGGCTGCGAATAGCCTCGCCGAGGCGTTCCAGGCTGCCATCGTTGACGTCGTTTACGCGCAACACCGCGTGGGGGTTGCCCATGGACAGGACGCCCACACGAAGGGTTTCGCCAGCGGCGGTGAGTTCGTACTCGGGCGCGGTCTCAGCCCGGCGAAAGGGTATGTCGGCGGGGGTGAAAAGGGGCGCGCCCATGTCCACCTCAACCTCGTGATTCTCCCTCAGGCGCAGCGTCATGAGGCTGCTGCCGGCTTCTACAACCATGGTCGTAAGGTGCGTCAGTCTTCGGTGCCTGACAAAGCGGGCAAAGCAGCGGGCGCCGTTGCCGCATTGCCCCGCCTCGCTGCCGTCGGCATTAAAGATGCGATAGCGAAAATCCGCTTCGGGCTGTCCCGGAGGTTCGACGAGGAGCACCTGGTCACAGCCGACGCCGCGGCGGCGATCAGCGATACGCCGGATATCCCGGGGTCTCAGCTTGATCCGCTGGCTGATGGTGTCGATCATCACGAAATCGTTGCCCGCACCATGCATTTTTGTAAATTTAACCGGCATCTTAGTGTTGTGGTCCCGCTGGTGGATCTACTGGCGCAGGCGGTGTTCACCGCGGAGCAGATCCCCGATGCTTTCCCGCTCCCGAACGAGCTGCGAGCTGCTGCCATCAATCATAACTTCTGCAGCGCGAGGGCGTGTGTTGTAGTTGGAGCTCATAACAAAGCCGTAGGCACCCGCACCGTGGATGGCGAGGAGGGTGCCCGGCGCCAATGCCAGATCGCGATCCTTGCCCAGGAAGTCGCCGGTCTCGCAGACGGGGCCCACAATATTCCAGGTTCGGATGGGCTCCTCGCTGGGGGCCGTTGTCTGAATATCCACCCAGGCCTGGTAGAGCGCTGGTCGGATGAAATCGTTCATGGCGGCATCCACCAGGGCGAAGCTGTGCGCATCCGTCTCCTTGGTGTAATGCACGCGGGTGAGTAGCACCCCCGCATTGGCAACGATGGAGCGCCCGGGTTCGAACACCAGGCACAGCTTCCGGTCGCCCAGGGCCTTGCGCACCGCGGCAATGTAGTCGGCGATGGCGGGAGGCTCTTCATCTTTGTAGCGCACACCGATGCCGCCACCGAGATCCAGGTGATGAATGCGGATGCCCTCGGCTTCCAGGGTATCGACCATCACTAACAGCTGCCGCAATGACTCCAGCAGGGGCGCCATATCGGTGAGTTGAGAACCGATGTGGCAGTCCAGGCCGATCACGTCGATGTTGGGCAGGGTTTTGCCATGGCGTAGCAGCTTCATGGCAACATCCGTGGCGACGCCGAACTTGTTTTCCCGAAGACCAGTGGAGATGTAGGGGTGAGTGCCCGCATCCACATCGGGATTGACCCGCACGGACACGGGAGCGCGTTTGCCAAGGGCCGCGGCAACCTCCTGTAACACCTCAAGCTCTGCCTCGGACTCGACGTTGAAGCAACGGATACCCAGCTCCAGGGCGCGGTGCATTTCTTCCCGCCGTTTGACGACCCCGGAGAACACCACCTTCCCCGGATCGCCGCCTGCAGCGAGAACTCGCTCCAACTCGCCGACGGATACGATGTCAAAGCCCGCCCCCTGGCGGGCCAGCGTGTCGAGGACCGCCAGATTGGAATTCGCTTTAACGGCGTAGCACACCAGATGCTCGCAGCCCGAGAGCGCATCATGGTACTCCGCCAGGGCGGCCTCCATAGCGGCTCGGGAATACAGGTAGCAGGGCGTGCCGTACTCTTCTGCCAGCGTTTCGCAGTCCAGTTCCTCGGCAAAAAGCCGCCCCTCGCGGTAGGAAAATCCCATAGACCTCTAGTCTCCCGATCCGCTTGGTCCCGCGAGGGAGCTGCCGTGGTTTGATGAGGCCATCTGTGCAGCCAACTGTGCGGTCTGGGGTTCCTCAGGCTGCGGCTGGTAGAGCGCGCCCATCTGCCCACAGCCCGTCAGGGCCAGGAATGCAGCGATTATGGCTATGCTTGATGGGATGAACCCTGTTCGGGAGACCTGTCTCATTTGCCGCGGGGGTATCAATGGAGCTTTCCTGTTTGTAGGTGGTTTGCGTGTGTGGAGCGCTGACAAAACGCGAAGGGGGAGAGTATAAACGCCCCCTGCCATGCCTAGCGACTCTCGAGACGCGTTGCCGCATCCGTGGCGGCGGATGTCACCTGTGCGGGTGCCGTACCTCCCAGGTGATCCCGCGCTGCCACGGAGCCCTCCACAGTCAGCACATCGAATACATCCTCACCAATGAGTTCGCTGAAACTCTGCAACCTGTCCAGGGACATGTCCGCAAGATCCGTTTCCAGGCGCACCCCCTCGGCCACGGCCTTTCCCACGACCTCGTGGGCATCGCGAAACGGCAGGCCCTTGCGCACCAGGTAATCGGCAAGATCTGTGGCGGTGGCAAAGCCCGCCCGGGCCGCTTCCCGGAGACGCGCCTCCCGGGGTTTGATGTGCGGCACCATGTCGCCAAAGGCGCGCAGGCAATCCAGCACGGTGTCGATGCAGTCAAAGAGCGGCTCTTTGTCTTCCTGATTGTCTTTGTTGTACGCCAGGGGCTGCGATTTCATTAAGGTCAGCAGAGCCACCAGGTGACCGTTTACCCGCCCCGTCTTCCCTCGTACCAGCTCGGGTACATCGGGGTTCTTCTTCTGAGGCATGATGGATGAACCGGTGCAGAAACGGTCCGGCAGCTCCACAAACTGAAACTGCGCCGAAGTCCAGAGCACCAGCTCCTCGCTCATGCGGGAGAGGTGGGTGAGGATCAGGGCCGAGGCCGCTGTGAACTCGATGGCAAAGTCTCTGTCGGACACGGAATCCAGAGAATTCCGTGTGGGCTGGTCAAAGCCCAGGGCATCAGAGGTGCGCGCGCGATCAATGGGGAATGTCGTGCCCGCCAGGGCCGCAGCCCCCAGGGGACACTGGTTCATGCGCGCGCGGCAGTCCTCGAGACGACCGTAGTCCCGTTCGAGCATCTCATTCCAGGCCAGCATATGGTGCCCGAAGGTGACGGGCTGCGCGCCCTGGAGGTGGGTGAAGCCCGGCATTACTGTCGCCGCATGGGTGTGAGCCAGGCCCACCAATCCCTTTTGCAGTCGTGTGAGCTCTTCGCAGATAGCGTCGATGGCATCGCGGAGATACAGGCGTATGTCCGTCGCCACCTGATCATTGCGTGAGCGTCCGGTGTGCAGCTTCTTCCCGGCATCACCGATGAGGGCCGTGAGACGCGCCTCGATGTTCATGTGCACGTCTTCCCGTTCAACGGACCAGGGAAAATCGCCGTTGTTGATTTCCTCCTGCACCCGGGCGAGACCCTCGACAATCGCCTCGTGCTCCTCGGCACTCAGAATACCTGCACCCGTGAGCATCTGGGCGTGCGCCAGGGAGCCGCGGATATCCTGTGCAGCCATCCTCTGGTCGAAACTTACGGAGGCGGTAAACCGCTGCACGAAGCTGTCTGTGGCCTCGGTGAAACGGCCGCCCCAAAGGCTGGCATTGTCGCTCTGGTCCGACATAGTCTGGATGTTCCTGTAGCTGGAGTGTTCCCCGGGGCCGCTGCTTGTCCCGGCTTGAGAGGCGTGCAAGTATATCAGCGCATAAAGGGAGTTTTCCCGCGTTCCCAGACCGTTTGTTTCCGCGCGGCTGGCGATCGTTACTGTTTGGAGGTCTAGCATGCAGCACCCGGGCCCCCCAGCGTCCGATGAGGTCTCCTCGCGCGAGGACGGCTTTTTCATCCCGGATCTTTGCGCGCCCCCCGCGGTGTTTCTGGCCGTGCTCCTTGCGGAACTGGTGGTGCTACTGCATGTGCTTGCCCTGGGACCCCTGGCGGCCTTTGACTGGCGGGCCCTGGGCACGGGGTCATTTTTTGTGCAGTGGAATACTCTCCTGTGCATCGCCCTGATTTGCCGTTTGCGTCAGCGCCTGCTGCCCATGACACCGGCCACGGCAACCGCCGTATGCCTGGGGCTGGTGCTGGTGGTGAGCGCCCTGTCCAGTATTCTCGTGTACCGCTTCTATCCTTTACTGGGGCCTCAAATCGGCGGGCTCTCTGACTGGGTACTGCGCAACGCACTGCTCGCTCTGATTCTGGCGGCGACGGTGCTGCGCTATGCCTATCTTCAGCAGCGTGTGGCCTTTCAGCAGCGAAGTGAACTGCAGCTGCGTCTCGATGCGCTGCGGGCGCGCATCCGTCCCCACTTTTTGTTTAATACCTTAAACAGTATCGCCAGCCTCATTGCCGTGCAGCCGGATCTAGCTGAACAGGCTATCGAGGACGTCGCGGAGCTGTTTCGTGCGGCCTTGTCGTCGGGAGATCGCGATAGCAGCCTCAGGGAGGAATGCCATCTCTGCGAACTCTATCTGAAGATTGAGCAGCTGCGGCTGGGGGATCGCCTTGCCGTGGAGTGGGAGATAGATCCCGCACTCAAAGAGGTGGCACTGCCCGCCCTGTTGCTCCAGCCACTGGTGGAGAACGCGGTGTATCACGGGATTTCCCAGCTCCCTAAAGGAGGCAAGGTCAGTATCCGCGCCTGGCGTGAGCCTTCGGTGCTCCATGTCGAAGTGCAGAACCCGCTGCCCCAGGGCGCGGCGAATCGCTCGGGCGGGAACCGCATGGCCCTGGATAACATCCGGCAGCGCCTGGATGCGCAATACGGTACCGCAGCGTCGCTCACGGTAGGTGCCCGGGAGAGCGATTACTGTGCGCGCATCAGTATTCCCCTCGAAGGGAGGCTGGCATTGTGAAGATTCTCGTTGTAGACGACGAACCTCTGGCCCGGCAAAGACTCCTGCGTCTGCTGCAGCGACTGCGACCCGAGGCCCGGTGCTTTGAAGCGGATAACGGGCGTTCAGCCCTGACCCTGGTGCGCGCCGAGCAGCCGCAGATTGTGTTGCTGGATATTCGTATGCCGGAAATGGACGGGGTCGAAGTGGCGGGTCATCTCCTTGATGAGCCCGCGGCGCCGGCGGTGATTTTTTGCACTGCCTACGATGAGTACGCCCTGGCCGCGCTTCAGCATCATGCCATCGCCTATTTATTGAAGCCCGTGCGAGAGAAGGAGCTTGAAGGCGCGCTCAAGGCGGCGGTGCGGGTGAACCGTGCCCAGCTGGATTCTCTCGGCTTTTCCGGTGCTGGTGCCGGTGCTGGCGCCGGACGGGAGGAGGTCGTCAGCGCCGGGCATCGCGGGATCGAAACCCTGCCCGTGGCGGATGTCCGATGCTTTCTCGCAGAGGATAAGTACGTGCGCGCCTGCGCGCCCTCCGGCGATATTCTGTTGAGCGAGTCCCTCAAGGAGCTGGAACAGGAGTTCGAGGCCCGGTTTTTGCGCGTGCATCGCAATGCGCTGGTGGCCCGCGCTCATATCTCCCGCCTCCTTCGATCCGATGATGGCTGGGTGGTGGAACTCAAAGATGTGAGTCCGCGGCCCCAGGTGAGCCGGCGGCATCTCAGCGAGATTAAGGCCGCATTGACGGGGTGAGTCTCGCTGCCCGAATGCTATGATTGGCTTTTTTTGGCCCTGTTGAGTTTCCATGCCTGCTGACGTCGTAATTGCTACCCGAGAAAGTCCCCTTGCCCTCTGGCAAGCCTATTTTGTCCGTGACACGCTGCTGGAGACCCATCCCGGCATAACCGTCGAGCTCCTGGGTATGACCAGCCGTGGCGATCAGATTCTGGATGTTCCCCTGGCCAAGGTGGGTGGTAAGGGCTTGTTTGTCAAAGAGCTGGAAACCGCACTCCTGGACGGTCGGGCGCACATCGCGGTGCACTCCATGAAAGATGTCCCCATGGAGTTCCCCGAGGGTTTGGAGCTTGCGGTGATCTGCGAGCGCGAAGAGCCCGCGGACGCGTTTGTCAGCAACCGTTATGAGAATCTCGATGCCCTGCCCGCCGGTGCCATCGTCGGCACCTCCAGTCTCCGCCGCGAGTGCCAGCTTCGCGCCAATCGTCCGGATCTCGAAGTGCGTTTTTTGCGGGGCAATGTGAACACCCGTCTCCGAAAGCTCGACGAGGGCGAGTACGACGCCGTTATTCTTGCCTGCGCAGGGCTCATCCGTCTGGAGATGGGAGAGCGCATCCGCGCGCGCATCCCCGTGACGGACTCCCTGCCCGCGGGAGGGCAGGGTGCCGTGGGCATCGAAATTCGTAGTGATGACAGCGCGACGCGAAAGCTCCTCGAGCCGCTTCACCACGGTCCCACGGCGGAGCGTGTCCTGGCCGAGCGGGCTTTGAATCGCCGCCTCCAGGGTGGCTGCGAAGTGCCCATCGCCTCCTATGCCGTCCACGAGGGGGACGAGCTATGGCTGAGGGGGCTCGTGGGGCGACCCGACGGCAGCCATACGCTTCGAGCGGACGCCCGGGGCAGCAGGGAGGAACCTGAGGCCCTGGGTATCGCCGTAGCCGACTCCCTCCTCGAGGCCGGGGCGGCAGAGATTCTCGCCGAGGTTTATGACCGCTGAGCAGCGGGTACTGGTTACCCGCCCCGCCGGGCAGGCGGATAGCTTGATAGGCGCGCTTTCGGACGCGGGCTTTGTACCTCTCCATCTGCCCATGTTGCAGATAGAACCCCTGGATCCCCTACCGGGTGCCCAGCGTCAACGTCTGATGGATCTGGACCGTTACGCCCACGTGATCTTTGTCAGCGCCAATGCCGCGCGCCTGGGCGTGGAGCGCATCCGGGACTACTGGCCGCAGCTCCCCCAGGGACAGCTGTACTGGGCAGTAGGTAAGAGTACCGCCCTGTGCCTTGAAGCCGAGGGACTGGATGTGCGGCGACCGGAACGGGATATGAGCAGTGAAGGTCTCCTGGCAATGCCCGGGCTGGCTGAACTGCAGTCCCAGCGCGTGCTTATCGTTAAAGGAGAAGGGGGTCGCAAATTTCTCGAGGTAAAGCTCCGGGAACGCGGTGCCGAGGTAGACTCCCTGGCCTGTTATCGACGGGACTACGCCGCCCACGATCGCCAGGCGTGCCGGGACCTGCTGGGGGATCACGATTTGGCCCTGATTCTTGTCAGCAGCGGGGAGGGATTGGAGCGTCTGACAAGTTTGCTTCAACCTGAGGAACACACTAACTTAGCGATGACTACCTTATTGGTACCGTCGCAGCGCGTCGCGGAGCAGGCACTCGGCCTGGGTTGGACACATGTCGAGTGCGCGGAAAATGCGTCCGACGCTGCCATGCTCGCAGCGGCGACAGCATGGCGCACAGCGCATCTGGGGGAGACACAGCATTGAGCGATGAGAAGAATCAGGGCGAGAAGCACAGCGACGAGCAGAACGAAGTCGCAGCCGAGGCTACGGGCGTAAACAGTCCGGGGCCGGCAGATGGCTCCGCCTCAGCGACACCCGCCCCGCAGCCCAAACCCGCCAGTCCCGATCCCACGGTCATTGCGGCAGCCGCAGTGCCGGCCGACAAGAGCACCCAGCGCTCGGGCTCCGCGCCCATTGCCTGGTTGGCTCTGCTCCTGGTGCTGTTTATGGCGGTGGGCGTCTTTTACCTGTTTACGGATATGCAGCGTCGTGAAGCCGTTTTGCTCCAGCGCGTGCAGGGCCTGGAGTCCGTCTCCGGTCAGGATGTCACGACCTTTGATCAGATGCGCGACAACCTGCAGCGAAAGATTGAGCTTGAAATGGAGGGTGTGCAGGCCAGCCAGGCGCGCGCCGAGGAAGACCTTCGGCGGGCACTGGCGGCCCAGCAACAGACCCTGGAAACGCAGCAGCGGCAAGTGAGCCGTCTCGAGTCAACGGCGAACGAGGCTGCGGGCAGCGTTAAACGCTTGGTGGAAGAACAGCTCAGCAACCTCCAGCGTTCCCTGAGGGAACAGCAGCAGCTTATCAGCGACCTTACCGTCGAGGACCGGGAAAGCTGGCAGATCGCCGAAGTCCAGTATCTTCTCCGCCTCGCCAACCAACGCCTGATCATGACCGGCGACACGGAATCGGCAGAAGCGCTGTTGCGCAGTGCGGACAATATTCTGCGGGGCCTCGATGACGCCGACCTCGTCAAGCTACGCTCAGCCGTGGCTGCCGACATCGCGGCTCTCCAGGCCGTGCCCAAGCTGGATATCCAGGGCCTGTACCTGCGCCTTGATGCCCTTATACGCCAGACCGACGCTCTGGTGCTTTTTGAGCTCCCCAATCAACGGGTTGAGATTGAACCGGTGACCGCCGAAGACTGGCAGACGCGGCTGTCCCAGGGCTATGAGATGGCCATAGAGAAGCTGTCCGAGTACATCGTCGTGAGTCGCCGTGATGTGCCCGTGGAGGCTCTCATGGATCCCCAATACGAAGGCCTGGTTCGGCAGAATATGCGCATGCTCCTGGAGCAGGCGCAGGTGGCCATGCTGTCAGGGAACGAGCTGCTGTTTCGCCAGAGCCTGGAGCGGGCCGAGGGCTGGGTAACGCAGTTTTTCAAAGCTGACGAGCAGGCTGCGGTCGCCATGGCTGAGGATTTGCGGCTTATCCGCGACGAGCGTGTTTCCGTCGAGCTGCCGGATCTTAATAATTCACTCACGGCGCTGGACTCCGCGGTGCGGGCCCGCCTCGCCCGGAACGGAAACTAGCGCCATGGGCGGCTTATTTTTAGTTGCGTTGCTGGCCCTGGTGGCCGGCGTTGGAATTGTCGCGCTCATCGAGACCGAGCCCGGCTATCTTCTTATCGCCTACGGTGGCTATACCGTCGAGACCAGCTTCTGGGTGGGAATCCTCCTCATCGCGACGGTGGTCCTGCTGCTCTACGCCTCCCTGCGTTTTCTGCATCGCCTCATCACGAGTCCGGCGAACGTGCTGAATTGGGCCGGGGAGCGACGTTTGCGTCAGTCGGCCCGCCTGACGGGGCGCGGCACGATCAACTTTATTGAGGGCAACTGGGCGAAGTCCCGGAAGCAGCTCCTTCGCGGTGCCAAATACAGCGAGTCGCCCCTCCTCAATTACCTGATGGCGGCCCGCGCCAGCTATCGCCTCCAGGAGCCCGAGGCGATGAGCCGCCAGCTCATGCAGGCCGCCGAGAGTGATTTAGAAGCGGTGATTGCCGTGGATCTCACCCAGGCGGAGTTGCAACTCAACGACCGGCAGTACGAGAAAGCCCTGAGAACCCTCGAGACGGCGAAGAAGAATCCCGGCAAGCACCCCCAGGTTCTGCATCTGCTGTGCCGGGTCTACGATGGCCTCGGTGATATCGAAGCGATGCTCGATCTGTTGCCCCTCCTTCGCAAGTATCGGATCGGCGGCGCCCTTGAGCTTGATGATCTGGAGGCAAAGATTCACCACGACCTCCTGGAGCAGGCAGCCGTGACCGGCGACACGGAGCTACTCAAATCGCGCTGGAAAAAGTATCCGGGGCGGCTTGTGGACGAGGAATCGGTGCAGCTTCATTACCTGTCGGCCTTGTTGCGATGCGACGAGGTCACCATCGTGGAGCGGGAGATTGAGCGTCGTCTGAAGAAAAACTGGAAGCCTGCGCTCGTCAGCCTTTACGGTCGCATCAATCGAGAGACGGCTCAAAAACAGCTGGCGACGGCGGAGACCTGGTTGCGCAAGCACGATAAAGACCCTGAGCTGCTCCTCTGTCTCGGGCGTCTTGCCATGGTGGAGCGCCAGTGGGCCAAAGCGCGGGATTATCTTGAGCGCAGTTATGCCGCCAATGCCAGCGAAGAGGCCTGCCTCGAGCTGGGCCGCCTTCTGACCGCTGTGGGAGATCACGCAAGTGCGGCTGAGATGTTCCGCGTGGGCACAGGCTTGCGCACGAATCCCTTGCCCGAGCTGCCCCAGCCCGACGATGTGGTCTCCGATAGTCTCCCCGAGAGCCGTCGCCTGAGTAGTGAATGAGTAGTGAATAAAGACGACGCTGCGCCAAAAAGCTAAACAGCTGCGCCGGAAAGTTAAAGCAGGGAAAGAAGGGAAAGAAGGGAAAGCAGAGAAAAACGGCGGCGCGGGACATCAGCGTGCCGCACTTTAGTGCCGGTCGTATTAGCGCCGCCGGGGCGCTGCGTCGATGCCGATACCGAGATCGTCCCACATGGCTTCCACGCGCTCGCTCACGGCCTCATCCATGCGGATAGGCTCGCCCCACTCGCGGTCCGTTTCTCCTTCCCACTTGTTCGTGGCGTCAAAACCGACCTTGGACCCGAGGCCCGCCACCGGTGAGGCAAAGTCCAGGTAGTCGATGGGCGTGTTGTCCACAAAAACGCTGTCGCGCCGGGGATCCATGCGCGTAGTCATGGCCCAGATCACATCCTGCCAGTTGCGCACGTCCACATCTTCGTCCGTGACGATGATGAACTTGGTGTACATGAACTGGCGCAAAAAACTCCAGATGCCCAACATCACCCGCTTCGCATGACCCGGATATTCCTTGCGCATGCTCACCACCGCCATGCGATAGGAACAGCCCTCGGGGGGTAGGTAAAAATCCACAATCTCGGGGAACTGCTTGATGAGCAGGGGAACGAACACTTCATTGAGAGCAACACCGAGGATGGCCGGCTCATCCGGTGGCCGTCCCGTATAGGTGCTGTGATAAATGGGCGCTTCTCGGCTCGTGATTGCCGTCACGGTAAACACCGGAAAGCGTTCGACTTCGTTGTAATAGCCGGTGTGATCACCAAAGGGGCCTTCGTCGGCTTCTTCCGAGGGATCCAGATAGCCCTCGAGAATAAACTCCGCCGTCGCCGGCACCTGTAAATCATTGGCCTTACAAAGGGGTGTAATGCACTCCGACAGCTCGGTCTTCGCGCCGCGGAGGAGGCCGGCAAAAGCGTACTCCGACAGGGCGTCGGGCACCGGCGTCACGGCGCCAAGGGTCGTGGCAGGATCCGCCCCCAGTGCCAGGGCAACGGGGTAGGGCTCTCCCGGACGTTTGATCTGCCAGTCGCGGTAATCCAGAGCGCCCCCCCGATGAGAGAGCCAGCGCATGATCAGCTTGTTGCGACCAATGAGCTGCATGCGGTAAATGCCCAGATTCTGGCGGCTTTTGTTGGGGCCCCGGGTGATCACCAGGGGCCAGGTGACCAGCGGTCCCGCATCACCGGGCCAGCAGGTTTGGATGGGCAGATCGTAGAGATTCACGTCGTCACCCTCGCGCACATGGGTGCGACAGGGCGCGTTGCGGATCACCTTGGGTCCCATGTCCAGGACCTTGCGGAGTAGGGGCGCCTTTTCCCAGAGCTCTTTCATGCCCTTGGGAGGATCCGGTTGCTTGAGGTAGGCGAGGAGCTCGCCAATCTCCCGCAGCGCTGCGACGCTGTCTGCGCCCATTCCCAGGGCAACGCGCTCCTCCGTGCCGAAGAGATTTGCAAGCACGGGGATGCTGTGGCCTTTTGGGTTTTCGAAGAGGAGAGCGGGGCCGCGGGCGCGCAGGGTGCGGTCCGCGATCTCGGTCATTTCGAGGTTGGGGTCGACCTCGCGCGTGATGCGTACAAGCTCGCCCCGGGACTCAAGCTCCGCGATAAAATCGCGAAGATCACTGTAGCGCGCAGCCATAAGGTCGTTTCAGCGCTACTTGCGCTTCATGGACATAAAGAACTCTTCGTTGGTCTTGGTGTCTTTGAGCCGATCGAGAAGGAATTCCACCGCAGGCAGATCTTCCATGCCGTGAAGCAGCTTGCGCAGGATCCACATACGCTGCAGTTCTTCTTCACCGGTGAGCTTCTCCTCGCGACGGGTGCCGGAGCGGCGGATATTGATCGCGGGATAGATGCGTTTTTCGGCAATTTTCCGGTCAAGGTGCAATTCCATATTGCCCGTGCCCTTAAATTCCTCGTAGATCACCTCGTCCATCTTCGACCCGGTATCGACCAGCGCCGTGGCGATGATAGAGAGGCTGCCACCTTCCTCGATGTTTCGCGCAGCACCGAAGAAACGCTTGGGACGTTCCAATGCATGGGCATCGACACCACCGGTCAGTACCTTGCCGGAACTGGGTATCACGGTGTTGTAGGCCCGTGCGAGGCGCGTGATGGAGTCCAGAAGAATCACCACATCCCGTTTGTGCTCCACCAGACGTTTGGCCTTTTCGATGACCATGTCCGCCACCTGCACGTGCCGCGAGGGGGGTTCATCAAAGGTGGAGGCTACGACTTCAGCGCCGCGGATACCCACGGATCGCTGCATTTCTGTCACTTCTTCCGGGCGCTCGTCGATGAGCAGCACAATCATGTAGGTTTCGGGGTTGTTGCTCAGAATCGCCTGGGCGATGTTCTGCATCATGATGGTCTTACCCGCCTTTGGCGGTGCGACCAGCAATCCCCGTTGGCCCTTACCAATGGGCGCAACCAGGTCAATGATGCGTCCCGTGAGATCCTCGGTGCTGCCATTGCCCTTCTCGAGAGTCAGGCGCTCCTCCGGGAACAGTGGTGTCAGGTTCTCAAAGAGGATCTTGCTCTTGGAGTTTTCCGGCCGGCTGAAGTTGACCTCGCCGATCTTCAGAAGGGCAAAGTAGCGCTCGCTGTCCTTCGGGGGGCGAATCTTGCCGGTGATGGTGTCACCGGTGCGCAGGTTAAAACGGCGAATCTGGCTGGGTGACACATAGATGTCGTCGGGTCCCGCCAGGTAGGAGCTGTCGGCGGAGCGCAAAAAGCCAAAGCCATCCTGAAGAATCTCCAGAACGCCATCGCCGTAAATATCCTCGCCGCCCTTGGCGTGGCGCTTTAGGATCGAGAAGATGATGTCCTGCTTGCGCGATCGCGCAAGGTTGTCCAGGCCAATGCTCGACGCGATATCAATGAGTTCCTGGGTGGACTTGGTTTTCAGGTCCGTCAGGTTCATGGGCTCTGCCGGGCGGTAACCCTCAGGCAGCGGCTGCTGTTTGTTGTTATTGCGCTTTCCCCGACCCTGGGATCGGTTGCGCGGCGGCTTGTTCGACCCATCTCCCTGACCCGACTCCCTGCCCTGGGAATTCTTGGCATTTGCGTCGCCGGCGGGCTCTGACCCATCGGCCGCGTCGGCGGCATCAGCTTTCGCTGCTACGGGAGCATCCGTCTGCGCTTCATTGGTGGCATTGCTTTGCCCGCTATTTTGCCCGCCGTTCTGCCCGTCACCCTGTGTGTCATTGGGTGCGGGGGCGTCGGCAGGAGTTTGCGATTCGGTTTCTATTTGGGATGTGCTAGACAAGGTAGATGAGCCAGAGAGAATAGGTTAATGGGTTCGCCGGTACCCGGACTCTTGGGGCTATTAACGCTTCTTTAGCTTGCCTGAAGCGCTGCTAAGCGGAAGAGACAGAGGGGTGGCGGGGTTATTATGGTCGCGCGGGGCCGCGCAGACAGAAAGAAAGTAGCACGCTCCAGAATGGAGGTCTAGCGCTTTTTATCGTGATGCCGGGGAAAAACAGAGCCCCGCCAGAGCTGGCGGGGCCTCGCCATCAGGCGATGCTTTCGTTCACGAATTCAACGAGTTGCGATTTTGATAGCGCGCCGACCTTGGTGGCCTCGGCATTGCCATCCTTAAACAGGATAAGGGTGGGGATACCGCGAATGCCGAATTTACCGGGAACTTCGGGGTTGGCATCGACGTCTACTTTGCAGACTTTCAGCTTGCCCGCAAACTCGCCGGCGAGTTCATCCAGCACCGGGGCAATCATTTTGCAGGGACCGCACCACTCTGCCCAAAAATCGACCAGAACAGGTACGTCGCTGCTCAGCACATCTTGCTCGAAGCTTGCGTCGCTGACGTGCACAATAGCGTCACTCATGTTGTCTCTCCATTCAGTAATTGGTTCGTATACGGGTGATTCTATCGTGGAGATTGGGGTGAGGGGCAAATATTCAAGCTTTGCGCGACGACTCTTTGTGTCAGCATCGTAAATCGGGACCGTTCCCGGCAGCTCAGACAAAAGGAAGCAGTGGCGATGGCGGCAGGTAAATCAGTCAAGATAGGGATTCTCGCGTTGGTGCTTGGGGGCTTTTTTGCTTTCTGGTACTTCGATGTGCAGTCGCTGCTCAGTTTTGAGGCGCTGCGGGGGCGCAGCGAGGATCTTGAGGCCCTGCGCGATGCCAATCCTCTGATGATCGCGACGGTCTTCTTTGCTCTCTATGTCGCGGTCACCGGTTTGTCACTCCCCGGTGCTGCCATCATGACTCTGGCCGGGGGCGCAATCTTCGGCTTCTGGACCGCTTTACTATTGGTGTCCTTCGCCAGCTCTCTCGGGGCAACCCTTGCGTTTCTGGTGTCGCGTCTGCTTCTGCGTGACTGGGTGCAGACACGCTTTCGCAGGCAGCTGAAGGCTCTTAATACAGGTTTTTCCCGGGACGGTGCTTTCTACCTGTTTTCCCTGCGTCTGGTACCGGTGTTCCCCTTCTTCGTGATTAATCTGATTTCGGGTCTGTTGCCGATCAGTACCCTGCGTTTCTACTGGGTTTCCCAGCTGGGAATGCTCCCGGCGACCGCCGTCTACATCAATGCGGGCACCCAGCTTGGCCAGCTTGAAAGTCCGGCGGGTATTTTGTCTCCCGAGCTTCTGGGGTCCTTCGTGCTTCTCGCGGTGTTTCCCTTTATCGCCCGGGCGCTGTTGAACCGCATCAAGGCGCGGCGGCAACTGGCACGTTTTACCAAGCCCAAAAAGTTCGACACGAACCTGGTGGTCATTGGTGCGGGGTCCGCGGGACTGGTGTCATCGCTTATTGCTGCGACGCTCAAGGCAAAGGTCACGCTGATAGAACGCCACAAGATGGGCGGGGACTGTCTGAATACGGGCTGCGTGCCCAGCAAGGCGATTCTGCGCAGTGCCCACGTCGCTGAGGAAATGCGCCGGGCGCCGGAGTTCGGCCTCGCCCCCGTAGAGGTTTCCGTTAACTTTCCGGCGGTGATGGAGCGGGTACAGGCAAAGATTGCGGCCATTGAGCCCCACGACTCCGTAGAGCGCTTTACGTCCCTGGGTGTGGATTGCGTTGCGGGGGATGCAAAGATCGTGTCTCCCTGGGAAGTAGAGGTGAACGGCGAGCGAATTTCCTCCCGGCACATCGTGATTGCGAGCGGCGCCCGAGCCCGGGTTCCGGATATCACGGGTCTTGAGGATCTTGATTACCTGACCTCAGATACTCTGTGGGACATTCGTGAGCTTCCCCGCCGGTTTATGGTCCTGGGCGCAGGCCCTATTGGCTGTGAGCTGGCACAGGCCATGGCCAGTCTGGGGTCAGAGGTTACCCTGGTCACCCACGCGTCGCGGATTATGCCCCGGGAGGATGAGGACGCCTCGAGTCTGGTACATGCGCGTCTGGAGAAGAAAGGGGTCAAGATTCTCACGAACTGCGAGCCCCAGTCTTTTGCCCGCACGGAGAGCTGTCAGACGGCGCAATGCCTGCAGAACGGTGAGGCCCTGGCTCTGGAGTTTGATCGCTTGCTGCTGGCGGTAGGTCGCACGCCCAATATCGAGGGTATGGGACTTGAGGAACTGGGCATCGGCACAACGGATCGAGGCACCATCGAGGTCGATGATTACCTGCAAACGGTGATCCCCACGATTTTTGCCTGCGGTGACATCGTAGGACCCTATCAATTTACCCACGTTGCCAGTCATCAGGCCTGGTTTGCGACGGTGAATGCGCTCCTTGGCCATCTGAAACGCTTCCGCGTGGACTACTCCGTGATTCCCTGGGCTACTTTCACCAGCCCCGAGGTCGCTCGCGTGGGGCTGAGCGAAGACGAGGCGAAAGCTCAGGATGTGGACTACGAGGTGACGCGCTACGGCATCGATGATCTGGATCGGGCCATCGCAGACAGCGAAGACGAGGGTTTTGTCAAAGTCCTCACGGAACCCGGTCGTGATCGGATTCTTGGCGCGACCATCGTCAGCGCCCACGCGGGGGACTTGATCCCCGAGTTTGTCCTGGCCATGAAGCATGGTCTGGGGCTCAACAAAATCCTCAGCACCATCCATATTTATCCAACCATGGGTGAAGCCAATCGCTTTCTCGCCGGGGAATGGAAAAAAGCCCGCAAGCCCGAGAAGGTTCTGGCGTGGTTGGAGCGCTATCAGACCTGGCGTCGGGGGTAGCCTCGAATTTGGACGGTAAGGACGCCACCGATAGTACGGCGACAGACTCCACCTGGTGGGTATACATGCTGCGCTGTGCCGATGGCTCTCTTTACACCGGCGTCACCCGGGATCTTGCCCGTCGCATCCGGCAGCACAACGGTGAACTGGTGGGCGGGGCAAACTACACGCGGGCTCGAAGGCCGGTGGCTGTCGTCTGGAAGGAGCAATGGGAGAGCCGGTCCGCCGCGCAGGTGCGAGAAGCTGCCGTCAAGCGCCTGTCACGCCGCAAAAAACTTAGCCTCCTGGGGTCATCGCCTCCAGAGATTCCTGCTTCGTGAGCCACTCGCCTTCCACGGCTTCCAGCTCGCTGCGATAGCTGCCCTGTTCCCGAAGAAGCTCCGTCAGCTTGGCTTTGTGTTCCTGTTCGTAGATTGATGGATCAGCGAGAGCCGTTTCAATCTCTGACAGCTTGTTTTCCAGAGAGGCCATACGCTTTTCAAGCTTTTTAATGGCCTGCTCCAGGGGGCGCCTCTGGGCGCGGGTTTCTGCCGCCGCGCGTCTCTGATCGCGGCGATCCACGGTGGTTTTTTGTTTGTCGGCGCCCTCCGCCCGTTGGGGGCCGCTGTCTTTCGGCTCGTCGCTGCCGCGAAGGATGAGGGCTTCATAGGCATCCAGGTCACCATCGAACAGGCCCAGATGACCTTCGGCAATGCGATAGAGACTGTCGGCCGTGCTGCGCAGGAGGTGGCGGTCGTGGCTCACCACAATGACCGCCCCGGAGAATTCCAGCAGGGCGATTTCCAGCGCCCGACGCATCTCAAGATCCAGATGGTTGGTGGGCTCGTCCAGCACCAGCACATTCGGCTGCTGCCAGGCCAGGATTGCCAGCGCGAGCCGGGCCTTTTCTCCGCCGGAGAAGGGGCGCAGCTCCGCATCCGCGCGCTTGCCCCTGAAATCGAAGCCCCCGAGAAAGTCCCGGAGGGTCTGTTCCCGGGCATCAGGGGTAATACGCTGAAGGTGCAGTAAGGCGGAGCTATCCAGATCCAGGGTATCCACCTGCTGCTGGTCAAAGTAGGCGATGCGACAACCCTCACTGCTGTGGCGTTCACCGGCGAGGAGGGGGAGCTCGCCACAGAGAGTCCTTAAAAACGTTGTTTTACCCGAGCCATTGCGACCCAGGAGCGCCATGCGGTCACCGTTTCGCAAACTGAAGTCCGCGCCGGTGATAAGCGGCGTTTTGTCATAGCCTACCTGGGCGCCGCGGAGCTCGATGAGGGGGTCCCGGCCCCGGGGCGGCTCGGGAAAGCGGAACTCAAAGGGGCTGTCCTCATGAGCCAGAGCCATTTCGCCCATGCGCGCCAGTTCTTTGAGGCGGCTCTGGGCCTGCTTGGCCTTCGTCGCTTTGGCGCGAAAGCGCCGGACAAAATCTTCAATCTCGGCGCGGCGCCGCGCGTGTTTCTCCGCGCTGGCCCGCTGTTCCGCCAGGCGCAGGGCCCGCTGTCTCTCAAAGTCGCTGTATCCGCCTTTGTAGCTGTTGAGCCGCTGCTGCTCGATGTGTAGCACCGCCGAGCAGCTTGCATCGATAAAGTCGCGGTCGTGAGAAATGAGCAGGAGCGTTCCCCGGTACGCTTTGAGGAAGTTTTGGAGCCACAGGGTGGTGTCGAGGTCGAGGTGGTTGGTGGGCTCATCCAGCAACAGCAAATCCGACGGCATCATCAGCGCTCGGGCCAGCGCCAGGCGCACTCTCCAGCCGCCGGAAAATTCCCCGACGCTGCGCCGGGCATCTTTGTCTTCAAAACCCAGACCCAGCATCAGTTGCAGGGCGCGGCGCTCAGCGGCGTAGCCGTCGCAGGCCTCAAGCTGGGAGTGAAGGGCCGCGGCCGCGGTATAGTCGCCCCGGGCTTCAGCGCTTTGCAGTTCTTTCAGGAGTCCTGCGACCGCCGCATCCCCTCCGAGGACAAAGTCTCCCGCGACCTCCTCGCTGGCGGCAACGTCCTGTGCCATGTGGGCGATCCGCTGCCCCTGAAGACCCTCGATCTCGCCTCTGTCGGCCTGTAATTCGCCAAGCAACATGGCAAAGAGACTGGATTTGCCGCAACCATTGGCGCCCGTGAGGGCGATCTTCTGCCCCGGGAGCAGGCTGGCGTTGGCCTCCTCAAAAAGAAGACGGTCTGCACGGCGGAGGCTAAGGTCGCGTAAGATAATCACGGGCGGGGAGTTTACTGGGCGTGGACGCAGGGGAACAGACAAACAATCGGGAAGAAGACACCCCCAGGGCGGACTTGTGGCGTTTTGCGGTGGGTGTCTACGGCAATCCGGGGGTGGCAGAGGCCTGCCTGAGCGCGCAACAGCGCTGGGGCATCGACGTCAATCTACTGCTGTACGCGTGTTGGTGTGTGAGGCGGGGGGGGTGCCTGACTCCGGATGATCTGCGCCGGGCCGAGGAACGTTGCCGGTCCTGGCGCGAAGGCGTAGTGCTGCCCCTGCGCGGGCAGCGCGAGCAGTGGCGCGACGCTTCGGAGTGCCGTGCCGACTACGAAGCCATCAAAGACCTGGAGTTGCAGGCGGAGCGCCGGCAGCTGGAGTTTCTGGCGGATCTCTTTGCGCAGGATCATGGAAGTGACCCGGTCATCAGGTCTGCGGCGCAGGCCCCGGCCGGACACCTCGACGAACAGTTGAAGGAACTCGCAAAGCATTACTGTCTGGAAGAGGACGCTTTTGCAGACTTCAGCGCAGCGGTGCTAAAAGCTTAGATTTCCTCAGTCCAGCGCGAGGAATCCACCGGACTGGTAATCCCACAGCCGCTTGTAAATGCCGTTTTTAGCGATGAGCTCCGCATGGCTGCCGGTCTCTACGATATTGCCGCCATCCAGAACGATAAGCCGGTCCAGCGCAGCGATGGTCGACAGGCGATGGGCAATGGCGAGCACGGTTTTACCCTCCATCAGCTCGTAGAGGCTGTCCTGAATAGCGACTTCCACTTCGGAGTCCAGCGCCGAGGTAGCTTCATCGAGCACCAGTATGGGCGCGTCTTTGAGCATTACCCGCGCGATGGCAATGCGTTGACGCTGGCCGCCGCTGAGCTTCACGCCGCGCTCGCCCACCTGCGCATCAAGACCCCGCGCGCCCCTGTGGTCCTCGAGATTGTCAATAAATTCATCGGCACGGGCGCGTTGGATGGCCGTGCGCAACTCTTCTTCACTGGCGGTCTCCCGGCCGTAGAGGATATTGTCGCGCACGCTGCGGTGCAGCAAGGAGGTGTCCTGGGTCACCATGCCGATGTTGGCGCGCAGGGACTCCTGGGTGACCCGAGAGATATCCTGTCCATCGATGGTGATACTCCCACCCTGGAGATCGGAAAAACGCAAAAGGAGATTCACGAGGGTGGATTTTCCGGCACCGGAGCGACCGATGAGACCGATTTTCTCACCGGGGGCAATGTCGAGGTGGAGGTTCTCAAAAACCGGCTTTTGCGGCGTGTAGGCAAACACGATGTTGTTAAAGCTTAGCTGCCCCGACCTTACCTCCAGGGGCGTCGCCTCCGGATGGTCCTCTACGTCGATATCCCGCGACAGGGTGCTGATGCCATCGCGTACCGTGCCGACGTTTTCGAACAGGGCCGAGACCTCCCACATTATCCACTCACTGATGCCGTTGATGCGCAGGCACAGGGCCAGGGCCGCGGCGATGGAGCCCGGTGAAATGGCGGCCTCAAACCACAGATATAGCGCCGTAGCACTCACCGTGAGGAGCATCAGGGTGTTGTTGGCGGTGATGGAGGTTTCCATCCAGGTGACCAGCCGCATCTGGGGATGGACCGTTCCCAGGAATTCTTCCATCCCCTCCCGCGCATAGTTGGACTCCCGCTGGGCGTGGGAAAAGAGCTTTACCGTGCCTATGTTGGTGTAGCTGTCGGCGATGCGCCCGGTCATCATAGAGCGCGCATCGGCCTGAGTCTCCGACACTTTCTGCATCCGCGGCAGGATGGTCTTCAGGATAAACACGTAGATCAGCAACCAGATAAAGAGCGGCACGGCCAGCCGATAATCGATGCTGCCCAGCAGGAAAAGTACCGACAGAAAATACACCGCGACATACACCAGAATATCCAGGGTGATGAGCACCACGGAGCGCACCGCGAGGGCGGTTTGCATGACCCGGGTGGCAACCCTTCCGGAGAACTCATCCTGAAAAAAACCAAGACTCTGGCGTAACAGATAGCGATGAGCCATCCAGCGCACGATCATCGGGAAGTTGCCCATGAGCGTCTGATGAAGGATGAGGGACTGGAGCGCTACCATGAAGGGAAAAGCCGTAAGCAGCCCGAGCATGAGCCACAGAAGAGTCCGGCCGCCAGCGGCAAAAATGGTCTCCGGCGTCGTATTCGACAGGAGGTCAACGCCTTGGCCGAGGACTTCAAACAGCGCCACTTCTACGATGGCAATGCCCATGCTCAGCACCGACATGGCGATCAACCAGGGCTCGAGGCCCCGTGAGTGATGGCGACAAAAACGAAGCACGGAAGCGGGTGCCCGACGCGGCTGCCGGTCGGGAAAAGGATGTACCAGTTGTTCAAAAAACCGAAAGGCCATGCTGTGATTCTGCCGTCGTGGAAAAAATGGCGGTTTGCGGGTGCCTCTCACGAGGGCTCTCAGTGTAGCGTGTCCCCCGTCGCGGCACAGCTCAAGGGTGGCAGACGGGGCATACAGCGTTTACACTTGCGCCCTCGAAAAGCGTGGACCTCTGTTTGCGAGGTGACTCATCTTGGTGAGACCACTGCCTCAAGGTTCAGTTTCCGTCGAACTCTATCAATTCACAGGAAGTATCCATGAACATATTTTTGAAGCCCGCGGTAGCGTTATGCGCCGTGATTGTGCTGAGTGCATGTCAGCAACAAGACTCAGGAGAGACTGCCGTGGCTGAACTACAGCTTGAAACCCCCAACCAGCGATTGAGCTATGGCGTCGCCCTGGGCCTTGGCCGCAACATGGCGAACGACGGCATGACCGTTGATGTCGACTCCTTCGCTGCTGGCCTGCGTGATGCGATGACCAACGCCCCCCAGCGCCTGAGCGATGAAGAAATCCAAGCTGAGATGATTGCCTTTCAGGAGCGCATCAATGCCGAGCGGGAGTCCATGACCTCTGCAATGGCAGAAGCCAATGCGGCAGCGGCCACGGCTTTCCTACTTGAGAACAGCACTCGCGAAGGTGTTGTGACCACGGAATCAGGTTTGCAGTACGAAGTGATCGAAGCGGGCGACGGCGCGACCCCCACCGCGGAAGACAGCGTGCAGGTACATTATCGCGGCACGCTTATCGACGGCACCGAGTTTGACTCCTCCTACGCACGTGGGGAGCCCGTAACCTTTGGTGTGGGCCAGGTCATCAGCGGTTGGACCGAAGCACTGCAGCTCATGCAGGTTGGGTCCAAATACAAGCTCTTCATTCCCTCGGAGCTTGCCTATGGCGCCGGTGGTGCCGGTGAGCGTATCGGTCCGAACGCCGCCCTGATCTTCGAAGTCGAGCTGCTGGATATTCCGACGCAGAGTGACGCAGAAGCAGAAGGCTAAGCATCTGACATCAGCCGAGGCCGATTAGTCGGGTTCGTCGTGATGTGAAGAGAGGGTCTCAATGTGAATTGAGGCCCTTTTTTTTTGTGCCTTAGATCGATTGGTCGAGAGAGGGCTATCCGCGTTGATCACTACACTCGCCGGGTAGGGGCGCGCTCGCTTCGTGACAAACGCGGATAGACAGGGCTTGCGCAATGTTGAGACAGGACTGCGCGCATTGATCACTCCCCTCGCTAAGTTGGGGGACGCTCGCTCCGTAATCAACGCACGCAGTCCTTGTAGCCAGCGAATGGCACTCGCACATTAATCAGCTTCGCTCGAGCATATCGATGCATCGATGTTGCACGCCGCTCAGGCAAGTGGGTGCGATTCGCGAAGTAAGCGTCCACCGATCCAGCGCACTGAGCGGATCGGGCCCGCTTGCCGGATTAACGTGTCTGTTTAATCCCGGCCACTTGCCTGATTAGGGTGTGTAGCGAACTATGACTGCTAGGCCTTCCGAATGAGCTGAAACACCGACACGCCTGCGAGTACGACAAACAGCGCCAGCGTTTGCTCGGGAATGCTGAGCCCCGCGAATGTCCAGACGGTCTCGGCGCAATTGCCGTCGCCCATCATGACTACGGAAAAGGTTTCCGAGAAGGGTAGTGTTTCGAGCATGTACTCGAGGCTGGGTCCGCAGGCGGGGGCGAGCTCTTCGGGGAGATTCTGAAGCCAGATGTGGCGCATAGCAACGGCACCACCCAGGGCTGCGCTGACAAGGCACAGGGTGGCGTAAACGCGGCGACCCCATCCCCGGGGATTGTGCAGGGCTGCCAGGAGCGCAAAGACACCGACGAGCACCACAAACAGACGCTGGGTAATGCACAGGGGGCAGGGTGGCAGGCCCAGAGTTCGCTCCAGATAAAAAAGCGCAAAAGCCATGGAAATAATGGTCAGTAAAAACAAGCCGAAGAAAAGGGGCCGGATGTTCAGCAGAGCGTTCATTTATTCTCCGTGGTTCAGTGCTTTGTACTGGTCAAAGTAAGCGGCGAGGTAATCCTCGAAACTGACGCTATCTGCGGCCTCGATGTCTGCCTGGCGCTTAAGCGATGCGATGCTTTCATCGACAAGCGCCTGCTCCGCATCGGGGTGGAGTTTCCGCTCCTTAAAGTGTTCCGCCCAGCGGTTGCTGTAGCCCATGGCAAAACGATAATAGGGCATACCTTTTTCACGCATTTCCCGAAGAACCCGTGCCGAGGGTAATTCCACGTCGCCGCGTACCTTCGCCTGCTGCTCTGCCAGCGCTGCACTGTACTCCGTCGTTTTGTGAACGCCGTCGAGAAGCTCCGCGCTCTCCGTGATATCACCAAGAAGCTCCTCGGCCCAGTCTGTGAGTAATCGGGAGCCCGAGGGTGTTTCCAGTTGCAGTCCGGGTTCCCGACCGCGATTGACCACTGCACTGAGATTTGCAGCCTGCTGGTCCTGCTGTACTTCGTCACAGGGCGGGCTGGGTTGCGTCAGGCAATGCAACAGAAAGCTGTCCAGGAGGCGAATCTGCGCACTGTCGATACCCAGGGGGTGGAAGGGGCTGACGTCGATACAGCGGATTTCCACATACTCAATGCCCCGGGCGTGGAGTGCGGTTAACGGGGTTTCGCCGCTGCTGCCCGGACGCTTGGGCCTGATGGTGCTGTAAAACTCGTTTTCGATCTGCAGAAGGCTGTCATTGAGCTGCATGTACTCACCGTTCTCTTTGCCCTTGTATGCCGCGTAATCGGGATGGGGGCTGAGAATCGCCTGAGTCAGGGTGGCGATATAGTTGTCCAGGGAGTTGTAGCAGGCGCGCAGGGACTTTTGCGCCGAGCTGTTGTAGCCCAGATCGCCCATACGCAGGGCCGTCGCGTGGGGAAGATGCAGGGAGTTGCCCTCAGCATCAAAAGCTTCGAGATGATGCTCACCCCGGCCGCGCATGAAGCTCGCACAGACCGCGGGAGAGGCGCCAAAGAGATAGATCAGCAGCCATGACCAGCGATGGAAATTGCGGATCAGTCCCAGGTATCGTGAAGTAATGTAGTCCTTGAGGGGCCCCTCATCGCCGTCGGCCTTCTGAGCCTCGGGCCAATACGACTCGGGCATCGAAAAATTGTAGTGCACGCCGGCAATGGCCTGCATCAGTCGACCGTAGCGGTTGCCCAGGCCGTAGCGGTATACCGTCTTCATCCGACCCACGTTGGAGCTGCCGTAGCGCGCCACGGGGATGCCCGCATCGCCGGCAACAATGCACGGCATACTGGCGCTCCAGAGACGCTCACTGCCAATGTGCTGGTAAACAAAACTGTGCACATCTTCCAGGGTCTGGAGCGTATCTTCGATACCCGTGGATACCGGTGTGATGAACTCCATGAGTGACTCGGAGTAATCCGTGGTGATGCTGCCGTGGGTGAGAGCGGATCCAAGCGCTTCCGGATGGGGTGTTTGGGCTAAAACGCCGTCTCCCGCAACCCGCAGGCTCTCTTTCTCGATGCCACGACAGATACCGCGAAGCATCTCTGGCTGGAATCTGGACAGTTCCACCAGTTGTTGCTGCCAATGGGAATTCAAAATTGTCTCCTCGTCGCGGTTTGTTGCGACGACGCCTGGGGCTCAGCCCTTTTAATGTTTGTGAAGCAGCAAAGTGACGCCGCGTGGGGCGCGATGATACACCGTCCTTGGGAGCATTCGATAGCGCCGGAATCAGCAATCCGAGTCCCTGCGGACCACGTAGGGTTCAGGGCAAAACCACAGCTTAGGAGGCGCTCGGTGTTATCATAGCGGTCTTTCTACTTTCCCTTCTTCTGCAGGAGTTACGAGGTAACTATGAAACCCTTGGTCATTGTTATTGGTCTGGCAGTTGCCGGCTTCTTTGCCTGGCAGCAATTTGGCGGGTCATCTGACGATGTCATGGCGCGGCAGCGTCCCGCGGCGCCGGTTACCGTGATCGAGGTTGAATCCCGGAGCTTCCGGGATCGCATCCCCGCCCTGGGCACCCTTCAGGCCTGGGAGTCCGTCGATATCACGGCACCCGTGGCCCAGCGCATCACCAGTCTTAACTTTGAAGACGGCGACGTCGTGGAGAAGGGACAGGTACTGGCAACTCTCCGTCAGGAGTCGGAGCGGGCCTCCATGCGCGAGCTCAGTGCGCGCCTTGCCGATGCCCGACGCGAGGTAAAGCGCCTCACGGACCTCGCCCGAAAAAACCAGGTGGCGCAAACAGAGCTGGATTCAGCGAGCACTGAGGTCGAGGTCTTACAGCATCAGATCAGTGAGCTGGAAGCACGCATCGCAGATCTCACCATTGTTGCGCCATTCTCCGGTGTGCTCGGTCTTCGGGAGGTGAGCGAGGGCGCTCTGGTGTCTTTTGGTCAGCGCCTGACCACGCTGGATGATGTGAGCCGTATGCGACTGCAGTTCACCGTGCCGGCACGTTACCTCGGTGTGCTTCAGCCCGGCATGCCCATCATCGCCAAGAGCGCGGCTTTCAAGGAAGACTTTCAGGGCACCCTGTCTGCCGTAGGCAGCCGGGTGGACCCCGTGGCGCGGGCCATCACTGCCCGGGCCGTTGTCCCCAACGAAGACGGGCTCCTTCGGGCAGGGCTGCTTATGGAGATTGAGGTTACGGGAGAATCAAACACGGTACTGATGGTTCCCGAAGAAAGCATACAGAGCCGCGCGGCCCGACACTTTGTCTGGAAAGTCGACGGTGAGCAGGCGCTGCGCAGTGAGGTAGAAATCGGGGCCCGTATCCCCGGCTGGGTAGTTATCTTAAACGGAGTGAGCGAAGGCGAGCGCATTGTTCAGGATGGCATTATTCGCCTCTCGGGCAACGCGATGCCCGTACGCGTGGTGCAAAGCTGATGTTACTTTCTGATGTCGCCGTTCGACGGCCTGTCATGGCCCTGGTAGGCAGCGCGCTGATCGTTGCCTTTGGATTACTGGCCTTTGATCGCCTCCCCCTGCGGGAATATCCGGATATCGACTCGCCCATCGTCACGGTGCAGACCTCCTACCCCGGTGCGTCTGCCGCCGTGGTTGAGAACAAGATTACCGAGCTTATCGAGAACCGTCTGTCGGGCATTGAGGGTATCAAAACCCTGAGCTCCGCAAGCTACGACGGTGAGTCTACGGTGACCATCGAATTCAATCTGGATCGGGATATTGACTCGGCGGCCAATGATGTCCGCGATCGCGTGTCCGGCGTTCTGGATAATCTTCCTGAGGAGGCCCTTCCCCCGGAGACCCGCAAGAGCAACAGCGATGAACAGGTGATTTTCTGGTCTCACCTGGTGGGCGAGAACATGTCGGCCCTGGAGCTCACGGATTACGCCCGCCGTTACCTTGAGGACCGCTTTGCGGTGCTTGATGGTGTGGCGCGCGTGCGGATCGGCGGCGGTCAGATCTACTCCATGCGGATCTGGCTGGATCGCAACGCGCTGGTGGCTCGGGGTCTCACGGTGGCCGATGTGGAGCTGGCACTGCGGAGTCAGAACGTCGAGCTCCCCGCGGGCACCATCAAGTCCTCAGAGCGGGATTTTGTGGTGCGTATCGATCGTAGCTATCAGGTCGCGGAGGATTTTCGGGAGCTGGTGCTGGCGAGGGGCGAAGACGGCTATCTGGTGCGCCTTGCCGATGTTGCCCGGGTAGAGCTTTCCAGTGCCGAGTCCCGGAGCATGTTCCGGGGCAATACCGAGTCCATGGTGGGCGTGGGTATCGTCAAGCAGAGCAAGGCCAACGCACTGAGTGTGGGTCGCGCGGTGCAGGAAGAGATCAAGCGTGTTAATCAACAGCTGCCCGATGGCATGGAACTCGTGGTGGGTTTTGACCGCTCCGTCTTCGTGGATGCGGCCATCAATGAAGTGTTCTCCACGCTATTTATCGCCGGCGTGCTGGTGGTGATCGTGATTTTTCTGTTTCTGGGTGATCCCCGGAGCGTGCTGGTGCCGGCCCTCACGGTACCCATCTCACTGATCGGCAGCTTCAGCATGCTCTGGGTGCTGGGGTACAGCATCAACCTCCTGACCCTCCTCGCCCTGGTGCTGGCCATCGGTCTGGTGGTCGATGACAGCATCGTGGTGCTTGAAAACATTCACCGCCGCCTCGTGCGCGGTGAGTCCGCCCTGGTGGCCTCCTATCGCGGTGCCCGGCAGGTGGCGTTCGCGGTCATTGCCACGACCCTGGTGTTGGTGGCGGTATTCATTCCCATTACTTTTTTGGAGGGCAACGTCGGCCGGCTCTTCGCGGAATTTGCGGTGGCCATGGCCATTGCCGTGATTTTCTCCAGCTTTGTGGCCTTAACCCTGGGGCCGGTGATTTGCTCCAAGCTCCTCAACAAGGACAAGGTGTCCAACCGTCTCGCAAACAAGGTCGAGGAGCTGAGCGAGGCCATGGAGCTTCGTTACCGGAAGGTGCTGCGACCTTTTGTGGAGCGGTCCTGGCTGTTTATTCCCGTTCTGCTGCTTTGCGTGTTTTCTGCCTGGCAGCTCAGCAAAAGCGTGCCCCAGGAGTTTTCTCCCACGGAAGACCGCGGGGTGCTGTACATGATCGCCGCCACGCCCGAGGGCTCCTCCTTCGAGTACACGGTGGATCAGGTGCTTCAGGTGGAAGAGCTGCTCATGCCCCTCGTAGAGAGCGGGGAGGTGCGACGCCTGCTGATTCGCGCCCCCGGCTGGGGTGGCGGTGAAGCCTTCAACCAGGCATTTACCATCATGGCCCTGGCGCCCTGGGAAGAGCGTGACCGCACCTCCCAGGAGATCGCTGCGGACGCCCAGAACCGGGTGAAGGACATTGCCGGCGCCAGAGTCTTCGTGCGCGCGCCGCGCTCCTTCGGCGGGGGTAATGCGGACCCCGTGCAGTTTGTCGTGGGCGGTGACAGCTACGAGAACCTCGCCGAATGGCAGGACATCATGCTGGCGAAGGTCGCCGAGAATCCGGGTCTCCTGCGGGTAGATACGGATCTCAAACCCACCAAGCCGCAGCTGCGGGTTTCCGTGGATCGCAACCGCGCCGGCGACCTGGGCATCAGCCTCGCGGACATCGGACGCACCCTGGAGACCCTCCTGGGCTCCCGCCGCGTCACCACCTTTATCATGGGCGGTCGCGAGTATGACGTGATCATTGAGGGCGATCGGGAAGAGTCCCGCACCCTGTCAGATCTGGACAATATTTATGTGCGCTCCAATACCACGGATAGACTGATACCCCTGTCCAACATCGTGACCCTTCGCGAGGAAGCCGGCGCAGGCAGTCTCAATCGCTACAACCGCGTGCGTTCCTTTACCCTGACGGCGTCTCTTGCCGATGACTACAAACTCGGCGAGGCCCTGGATTATCTGCAGGAAGTGGTTCGAACGGAACTTCCCGAAACGGCGAGCTTTGACTTTAAGGGCGAATCCCTGGAGTACTACCGCGCAAGCGGCAGCGTCTACATCACCTTCCTCCTTGCCCTGCTCATCGTTTACCTGGTGATGGCGGCTCAGTTTGAGTCCTTTGTGCACCCGGCAATCATCCTGTTTACCGTCCCCGTGGCGCTGCTGGGTGGTCTCTGGGGGCTGCAGCTCGTGGGTGCGACGCTGAACATCTACAGCCAGGTGGGGTTGATCATGCTCGTGGGGCTGGCGGCGAAAAACGGCATCCTCATCGTGGAGTTTATTAACCAGATGCGCGATGCGGGCTTTGATTACGATCAGTCGGTGATTGAGGGGGCCAGCAAGCGTCTTCGTCCCATCGTAATGACGGCCTTCACCACGGTGATGGGAGCCTTGCCCCTGGTGCTGTCTTCGGGTCCCGGCCACGAAGTACGCAGCGTCATCGGTGTGGTGGTCATGGGTGGTGTCGCCCTGGCTACGCTGGTGACCCTGTTTCTGGTGCCCATGGCCTACAGCCTCCTGGCGCGAGGCACGGGCTCACCGGAGCTGGTAAGTCGGCAGTTGGATGCTGAGATAGAGGAGTTTGAAACCAGCAAAAAAGCCCAGACAACTGGCACGCCGGCTATAGTGGGTCAGGACGGAAGCTGATTTCTACACCGCGCCGCGCCCCCAGGGTGAAGGGTAGATGGCTAGGGCTCTAGGGCGAGGGAGTCCGTTCGTCCATTTCCATCAAGGCCGCTTCCCAGTGTTCGATATCTGAGCCCAGGGCATTAAGCACCTCAAACCCGGCTATCCAGCTGCCGGGGTTTTCTTTATCCCGCATGCGCCAGCGCACCTGACCTACCAGATAAAAGGGCTCGCTCTCTCCGGGCAGCTCAACCCCGATCTGCAGAATTGCGCCCACGGTGACCGATTCAGCGAGACGCACCCTGAGGCCACTGTGGGAGACGTCCAGAGTGTCACAGCGGGCGACTTTGCCGGGACCGATGCTCCCCGGTGGAGGTGACTCAATCTCGATGAACACTCGCGAGGCTACGGGGAGCCGGAAAAAACGTCGCTTGTCCTTGCCCGTCATTGTCCCTCCTCCCGGGCCCTTTCCACTTCATCACGGAAGTAAGAGCGGGTCTCCAGAATGTCCACGAGCCCTTGATCAATCAGTGTCCGCAGTTCCCAGCGGCTGAGTTCCCTAAGAGCAATGCCCTTGCGGTTAACGAAAATGTAGTTGTCCCGCCGGGGATCAAAAACGGCGAGTTTTGCCATGATGGGCGTCTCGCCATCGTGAAATCCAAGCCATGCCCCCATGGGTACATCCACCTCCCGTTCAGGGCTTCCACCGACGCTTTGAGGCGAGGGACTCGCCACCGGTGCCAGGGGCGGCGGGGTGGGTGGCGCCGGTGCTGGCGAAGTCGTAGCCGTGGGCTGCTGCATCGGTGCCGGAGGTGGCGCCGGGGGTGCTGGCGCTGCTGCTGCGGGCGGTGGTGCTGCCGCCGGAGGGGGAGAACTCGCCGGAGGCGGTACCGGGGCTTGGGGTGCCACGGGTGGCGGTTCATACGCAGGCGGCGGCGATGGCGATGGCGGTGGCGATGGAGGGGTCTGCGGCTCCGCAGCCGGAACCCCCTGATTGCCTGGCGTGGGTTCGGGAGATGGCACAGCGGCAGGCGTCTCGGGCTCATCCAGATCGAGGCTTAATTCCAGCTCCGCACCCTCCGGGGGCTCCAGAACCGGGTCCCAGTTTTCCGTGTCACTGAGGTCTGGCAGGTCCTCGGACCAGTTTTCTGCTTCGGTGCTCTCCACGCGATGGCTGATATCCGGTGTGGCTTCCGGTTCCGGTTGCGGTTCCGGGCTCTCATGGGCTCGGCGGTCCTCTTCATGAGTCCGTCGATCTTCGTCGTGAGTTCTTCTATCGGGGTGTGTACGCCTTTCATCGTCGGGCTCGTGCTCGACGTCGTGAGCAGGCGTTTCAGCGGGCGCGCCCTCATCCTCGTTCTGGGGGGGGCGGTAGCTCGGGTCGATGAGCTGGCGCAGACGATCGTCACTGTCGATGCCCGCCGCCGCGGCGAGACTCAGGCTGAAGCTGTCACGGTTGGGCAGTCGCACGGCAAAAGCATCGCTTAATCGTTGGCTGAAGGCGCGGCGAGAAATATCCAGGGCCTTGAGCCCCACAAAATTGGCGAACAGCAGGTGTTGTCCTTTTTCCAGCTGTAACACCAGCTGAGCCCGAAGCTCGCCCTCATCGTCCTCAAAGCGGAACCAGTCGCCTGTGATTAAGGGTTCGTCATTGCTCTCTTCGTGGTGCGGCGCTTCTTTCTCCAAAGGGATAGGAGGGATACGCACAAGCTGAAGCTTTTGTCCGTGTTGAATACGCAGATGGGCGTACTCCACAAGACCGATGGCACTGTCTGTGGCGTCGCTGTCATGCTCAAGGCTCAGGAGCCAGCGCCGGAGCTCTCCGGGTAAATGACGCAGAATCTGTTCCTGGCGGTCGCGACCCGCATCGCCACTATCGTCCGGCGCCTGCACGGACTCCATGAGATGCATAGTCGCCCGGCGCATCTGATCCCATTCCCGGGACCTGTCGCCGTGTTTGACCAGTACCAGCTGAGCGCTGTCGTACCAGGGGCCTTTAAGAAATTCACCGATCGCGGCAGGGAGCTCATACTTTTCCAGTCCTGCGTTGATGTCCTTTGCTGCATCCCGACGGGCGGAGAGGGTTTTTAACCGTGCCTCCTCCGTCTCTGCCAGGCGCTGCACCATACGCTGCGCGCGGGCGGCATCCCGCTCATTGGCAGCGACCAGCTCCTGAGTGATCGCAGCAATATCGAGGCGCTCGTTGTTGAACCAGTCCAGGGCTTTTTCCACGGCGCGCTGTATGCGTTGCTCCAGCATCTGACCGGCACGGTCCAGGCGCATCTGCCAGCCCACGGCACCGTTTTGCAGGGCATCGAGGAGGCGATGGAGATTGTGGGAACCCGGCGTGTAAAAAGACTCGTCTTTGAGAGCCATGGCAACGGCCAGCGGGAGGAGCCGCCTCAGGTGATCCTTGAGCGGCTGCTCCAGGGGATAATGATCCTCCCATTCGTCAAAGGCATCGCAGACCCATACCAGGATGGCCTGATCTTCCGGGCGGAGATCGGGTTTCAGGTTCTGTTTGGCAGCTCGGCGCTTGATGGTTGCCAGAGGGGAGCTGTCCGTGTCCTTACTCTTGGCGAGAAACTCAATGAGCTTTTCCCGTGACAGCGCATTCGTGGTGAGAGGCCCGTCATGAGGGGAAAACTGCTCAACTACCCTGTCTTTAAGGGAGCAGGGAAGCGGTATGTGTTCGTGAGAGAGGGACATGTTGCGCCGCCGAGCCGGCTACAACCCTAGCGCAAACTCTTGAGCAGCTGGTCGACGACACGCTCAAGCTGTTGCAGGTTGCTGCAGGGGGCGCAGTAGTGGCAGGCGGTCTGGTAGCGCAACATCTCCGAATCGCCCGTGCCCCAGGCCCGCCGCGACTCCGGATTCAGCCAGATCACCTGTTTGCTACGCTGATAAATGCTTTGCATGATCTCCAGTTCCGGGTCGCCCCGGTTGTTTCGCGCATCGCCGAGAATGATAACCGATGTGTTGCGGTTGATGTCGTCTAAAGCCAGGCGGGAAAAATCGCGAAGGCTGCTGCCGTAGTCCGTGGCGCCGCCATAGCGCCAGTTTGCCAGTTCGATGGCGCGCTCCAGAGGCTCATCCCGGAAAAGCTCGCTGATTTCCCCCAGATGACTGGAAAAAGCAAAGCTCCGCGTGCGGGGCAGCACGTCCTGGAGGCTGTAGAGAAACATCAGCAGGAAACTGGCGTAGGCGGCAACGGATCCGCTCACATCACATACCGCCAGCAGTTGGGCTTTATCCCGTTTTCGCGAACGCCAATGGGTTTTAAACAGTATGCCGTCGTGGGCCATGCCTCCGCGGAGAGTTTTACCCATGTTCAGTTGGCCCCGCTTCACCGGTCGGCGACGGGCGCTGTGGCGACTGGCCAGACGGCGGGCCATACGTCGAACCTGAGCCTGTACCTGGTCCCGGTGGCGCCGGTCGATGTTGGACAGTCGCGTCTTGCTGAGCACATCTTCCATGAAAGCGCTGTTATGCCCCTCAGCGTTCATGAGGTACTGCTGCTCCACGTAATCTTTTACCTGTTCCCGGAGCACGTCGCGATAGCGACGGAGTGTGTCCAGGGCGGGAGACTCGGCCTGTTCCAGCTCAATCACCGCATCGCGAATCAGGTCTTCGCCCAGGGAATCGAGAATCCTGCGGGTGTACTGGCCTTTTTGGGTAAACAGCCGGATGTTGCTGAGTCCGGCATCCTGTCCCGCACGGCGCATGGCAGTACTCAGGCTGCCCCGCTGGTTTTCAAGAAGCGCGGGGAGAAGCTCGCCGTCCAGTAACTCCTTCAGGGAGGGCGAACTGCCCGCTGCTGCGGCAAGTTCCGCAGCATCCGTAGCAGAACCTCCGCCCCCGGCTGCCTGCCCGGCACCGCTGCCGGCTTCTTCGGGACTGTCTTTTGCCGCACCGTCGGCGCTGTCACTGGCGCCTTCCCCTGCTGCGTCCTCGCTTTCGGCACTGTTGTCGGTGCTGAAATCAGCAGCCTGCTGATCAAAAAACTGATCAAAGCAGTAAAAGAAGGTGTGCTCTTCCCGATCACTTTTGGCCAGGGTCATGGCGAGGGCATTGCGCAGGGTGTTTCGATCGCCGTAACCCACGACGTCCATCGCTGCGGCTGCGTCCAGAGTCTCCGCAGGGGAAACCGGCAGCGCGTGGCTGCGCAGAATCTCAATGAAGCGGAGCAGGCTCGACTGCATCAGGCGTTTTCCGACGCCTTTTCCAGGGTGCGAAGAATGCTGCCGAGCTCCGCCTCCGTGGCCTCGATGTCCTGTTCAAACTTCAGCAGGACATTGAGGGTCCCCTTAAGGAGTTCCGGCTCCAGCTCCGTGGCATGGAGCAGCAGTAAGCTGCGGGCCCAGTCGATGGTCTCTGATACCGCAGGCTGCTTTTTCAGGTCCAGTTCCCGCACGGCGTGGACAAAGGCCACCAGCTGCTGCCGCAAGCTCTCTTCAACCTCGGGGACGCGGCTTTCAAGGATGCGCTCCTCCAGATCAATGCTCGGGAAGGGGATGTGCAGGTGTAGGCAGCGGCGCTTCAGAGCGTCGGAAATGTCCCGGGTATTGTTACTGGTAAGAAAGACCAGGGGTGTGGATTTGGCCTTGATCGTGCCAATCTCCGGGATGGATACCTGGTAGTCCGAGAGGATTTCCAGCAGCAGGGATTCAAACTCATGATCTGACTTGTCGATCTCGTCGATGAGGAGCACGGCGCCGTCGGGGTGCTCCATAGCCTGGAGCAGGGGCCGGGGCTCAAGGAACTCCTCGGAATAGAACACGTCGCCAAACTGGTGGAGGCGCTCTACGGATTCCGCGAGACCCTCCGCGCCGTCCAGGAGGTCGCCCAGTTTCTCCTTGAGAACCTGGGTATAGAGCAGCTGTTTGCCGTACTTCCACTCGTACAGCGCTTTTGCTTCATCCAGACCTTCGTAGCACTGAAGACGCACTAGGGGTAGCCCCAAAAGCGTTGCGGCGGTCTTCGCCAGTTCGGTTTTGCCGACGCCGGGAGGGCCTTCCACCAGCACGGGTTTGCGCAGCTGTCCCGCGAGGAACACCGCCGTGGCAATGCGGGAGCTGCAGATATAGCCTAGTTCGGCAAAGCCGCTTTCAATCGCCTCTATTGAAGCAAGTTCGGTTCTCTTATCCACGGCCCTCGGGCTCTCCCTAAGCTGTTGCGATGACGCCTGTTAACCGCCCGTCGCGTTCATGAAGCGTAGAATCTGTGGCTCTTCGCTGTTGTCAAAGTAGTGGCGCTCGGGCTTGATCGCCATAGCGCCGAGCAGCGCCTGCTCCAGGTCAGCCATGGTGCTGCCCGGGGCGCGCAACAGTTCCCGAAGATCCACGGAATGTTCGTTACCCAGGCAAAGGAGCAGTTGGCCTTCTACGGTTACTCTCACGCGATTGCAAAGGTGACAAAAATTATTGCTGTGCGGCGAGATAAAACCAATACGACTGCGGCTTCCCTCAAGGGCATACATGCGGGCGGGACCTGCGCTGCCCCCGGGGTCGCCCAGAGCCATGAGTCCGTGCTGTGTTTCGATTTGAGTCCGCAGCCAGTCGCTGTCCGCCAGGGTCAGGGCCCGGTCGTGATCCGTGATGCGGCCCAGGGGCATCTCTTCGATGAAGGCAAGATCGATGCCCCGGTCCCGCACAAAGTCCACCAGCTCCAGGATCTCGTCGTCGTTATCGCCGCGCATAATCACCGCATTGATTCGAATGCCCTCAAAGCCCGCGGTGCAGGCCGCGTCGATACCGGCAATCACCTGCTCCAGATGTCCCACCCGGGTGATCTGCCGAAAACGCCGGGGCTGCAGGCTGTCCAGACTGATATTCAGGCGTTTGACGCCCGCATCCTTCAAAGGCTGCGCCAGACGCTGGAGCTGGGACCCATTGGTGGTCATCACCAGCTCTTCGAGACCTTCCATGGCCCCGAGCTGTTCCACCAGCTCCATGATGTTGTGGCGCACCAGGGGTTCGCCGCCCGTGAGGCGAATCTTGCGCACCCCCAGCCTGACGAAAGCCTGGGCTACCTGAGCCAGCTCTTCAAGGGTCAGTACTTCGCTCTTGGGAACAAACTGCATATCCTCGGCCATGCAGTACACGCAGCGAAAATCGCAGCGGTCCGTCACGGACAAGCGCAGGTAGTCAACGCGTCGACCAAAGCGATCAATAAGCGTTTGCGGAGTGTTTTCTTGCATGGCGCGCAGTGTACTTCTCTGGGACGTCGCGACCAAGGGTTCAGCACGCTTTACACCTCGTGTTCTCTGGGACACGATGAGCATCTATGAGCTTCTTTTTTCTGTTTTTTCTCTGCCATGGTTTTTTCGCGTCCCCACGCTTGCTTCGTCCGCAGGATTCTGAGGCGGTGGCGCGGTGATGCGAGCCATCGCTTTTTATGCGGGCCCGATGCTGGCGCTCGCTGCGGCCCTGCTGGCTATGGGAGCAGGGCAAAGCCAGGCGGTGGCGGTGGTCCTGGCTGTGGCCGTTATCTGTATCGTGTGGTGGATTTTTGAACCCATTGCGATTCCCGTTACCTCGCTCATTCCCCTTGCGGTCCTGCCCCTCGCCGGTGTCCTGACGCCGGCGGAGGTGGGCGAGGCCTATGGCTCGCCGTTGATCCTCCTGCTCCTTGGCGGATTTCTCCTGTCTCAGGCCATGGAGAGCAGTGGCGCGCACCGACGTATTGCCCTGGGGATGATCCATCTTTTTGGTGCGAAAAGCCCCCGGCGTCTAGTGCTCGGCTTTATGGCCGCGGCGGCGGTGCTGAGCATGTGGATTTCCAATACTGCGACCACCCTGATGCTGTTGCCCGTGGCCCTGGCCATGCTCGAGGGGTCTGAAGACAAAGAGCGCCTTGCCGTGCCGCTGCTTCTCGGACTGGCCTATGCCGCAAGTGTGGGTGGTGTGGGCACGCCCATAGGCACGCCCCCCAACCTGATTTTTATGCAGGTCTACCAGGAGTACACCGGTGAGGAGATGTCGTTTACCCGGTGGATGAGCTGGGGTGTGCCTGTGGTGCTGCTCCTGGTTCCCGCCATGGCCTGGTCCCTTACCCGGGGCATTGAGCGCAGTGCCAGTCTCGAGCTGCCGGTGGTGGGGGCCTGGCGCTCGGAAGAGCGGCGGGTGCTCGCGGTGTTCGGACTGACGGCGCTTGCCTGGATCACCCGCAGCGAGCCTTTCGGCGGCTGGCGCGCGCTGCTGGACTTGCCCCAGGCTAACGATGCCTCCGTAGCGCTCCTCGCGGTCGTACTGATGTGCGTGGTACCCAATGGTCGCGGTGGTCGGCTGTTGGACTGGGAGCAGGCAAGTCGAATTCCCTGGGGCGTACTCCTGCTGTTCGCCGGTGGTATTTGCCTGGCCAAGGGTTTCGTTGCCTCGGGCTTGAGCGATGTGCTGGGCCAGGCGCTGGCGTCCCTCATTGATATGCCAACCATCCTGCTGATTCTGGTGGTGTGCCTTGCGGTCACCTTTATGACGGAAGCTACCAGCAATACCGCCAGCACTACGCTGCTCATGCCAGTGCTCGCTGCCGCAGCCCTGGCCGCCTCTCTGCCACCGGAGTTGATCATGGTGCCCGCGGCGATGAGCGCGAGCTGTGCCTTCATGCTGCCTGTGGCCACCGCCCCCAACAGCGTGGTTTTTGGTTCCGGTCTGATCAAGACTACGCGTATGGCCCGGGAGGGCCTCATGCTTAATTTCATTGCCGCAGCGGTGGTCACCCTGGTGTGCTTCGGAGTAATGGTGCTATGACAACAGCGACGCGGGTTCTCGGTCTCGCTGTGATTATCGGATCCCTGGGGCTACTCTATCCGGGGATAACCCAGCCGGTACTCACGCTCAGCGGCGAACTGGAAAAAGCCGAACTCGCAGATTTTGGTATTGATCTTATTGCCGGCGAGAACGGTAACAGTCAAACCCGGGACATGCTCAATGCCATGGCGCGCATGATGGGCCTGGACCAGATCGAAGGTCGCGTCGAGGCTTATCGGAGCACCCGCTCCATTCTGGGTATGTCCCGCGAGCTTGCGGATAACGGCAATCTGCTGGTGGCCGTGATGATCGTCAGTTTCAGCGTGGTGATACCGGTGCTGAAGCTGCTGTTTCAGGCCTGTGCATTGTTGCTGCCCGCGCCCTACGCCTCGCGTTTATTGAAACTCAATGCCGCGCTGGGAAAGTGGTCCATGGCGGATGTGTTTGTCATGGCCATGCTTATCGCCTTTATGGCGGGGAGGGCGTCCAACCACGTGGGCGAGCTGCTGATTATGGACGCGCAGCTGGAACAGGGCTTCTGGTTTTTTCTGGGTTACTGCCTGTTTGCTATTGCTGCCGGCGGGCTGCTGAATGTCCTGGCCGCCCGCTCGGACTCTCCGGTGCATTCTCCCGGTGCACCTGGCCTCGGGGTGTCGGGGCGAGATTAATCCCCACGCAGCGATACGGTGTAGCCCTCATCCGGTGAGGCTTTGCCCTGGAGCACGTTCAGGAAGGCTTCCTGCGCAGCCGCCTCGCCGTCGAAGTGCCGGATCTTAAGCCAGCTGTCAGCAAAGCGCCGGAAATTCACGAAGCTCTCGGCGATGCGCTTTTCCATTTCGGCGGGGCCCCACTCCTTGCTGCGCTTCGCGGCCTGTGTGGGGGCAAAAAACAGCTCCGGTTGCGGTCCGGGTAAAGGCTCTCCCGCGCCCATGGGGCCGTCCTGGTGTGTAGCGCCCACGAGGCAGGCGTAGCGCAGCTCATCGCTGTAATGACTGTGCAGCGCCTTATTAACGGCGCGATCACCGGCCATATCCACGCTCACGGCGGGATTCTTTGGCAGGCTGGCAATATCGTCGTAGGTGGCCACAACATCGTAGCACCCCAGCGCTTCGCAAAATGCCTTGTTGCGTCCGGAAGTCAGTCCCACGCTGCGCAAGGCCCCCCGCGCCTGTACGGCCTGCGCCAGGGCGATGGAGGTTTTACTGGATGCGCTGGTAATCAGGCAGTCCCTGGCCCCATAGAAATCGTTGTCAAACAGGGAGTCTTCACACAGCCAGGAGGTGAGGTACAGCCCGCGTAACAGGCTGTCCTGTTCCTCGCGGGACGTCTCATAAATCGGGTTTTTTGCTGCCCGCTGGAACTGTGCATAGATAGGGGCGAGGCCTTCGCGGTGCTCCGACACATCACAAAAGTTGTATTCATTAGTCTTGCCGGCGTTGATGAGCAGGTGTGTGGACATGGGGAAAAAGCCCCAGACCCGCTCACCTGCCGACACTTCCGGGTGGGCGCTATCTGCGACGGTGGCATAGCCCATGGCCGGCACGCGGCCCCAGGCCTCGTCTCCCGTGGGGAAGAAGCGCCAGTAGCCCAGCAAGTCACCCACGTGACAGTAGCTGATGTTGTTGGCGGTGAGGGCAAAGCGATCGACCTCCAGCAACACCTGGCCTTTTTCGAGTTTTTCCGGCAGGACAGCTTCGACCACCCGAAGCTGGTCAAAGGCGTCGCGGCGTGTTTCCAGGGTCAGTTGTCTGCTCATGGCGCTTCAGAGCGCTTCCATGATGGTTTCGGCGGCGCTGACATCCACGCCTGCGCCGGGTTCCACATTCAGGGTGGTTATGGTTCCGTTCTCTACGATCATGGCGTAGCGCTGGCTGCGCAGGCCCATGCCAAAGCCCCGGCCGTCCAGCTCCAGATCAAGGGCTTTGGTGAAATCGCCATTGCCATCGGCGAGCATCATGATGTGCTCTGCGTTTTGCGCCTTACCCCAGGCATCCATCACAAAGGCATCGTTCACCGAAAGACAGGCAATGGTATCCACGCCTGACGCGAGGATTTTGTCGGCATTCACCACGTATCCCGGGAGATGGGTCATGGAGCATCCCGGGGTGAAGGCGCCGGGCACGGCAAACAAAACGACTTTTTTGCCGGAGAACAGCTCATCGGTGCTCACGGGTGTCGGGCCGTTTTCGCCCATTACCTGCAACTTGCCAGAAGGGATTTTGTCGCCAACGGAAATACTCATCTGCTTTTCCTTACCGGGTTACTCAAAAGGGGGACCGATTCTGCCTATCAAGCGGTGCTACTGTCTACCATTGCGTCTGAGGGCGCTACTTCACTGTGGTTCACGAATCCCGGGCATCCATCATGCCGTCAAAAATCATTTCGCATTCGCGGTAGAAGTCCATTTGCTCTTCTCCGAGATAGGGCGCGATCATGGTGAGCAGTTGGAGCACGCCCTGATGAATGCAGCGCTGAGCGTCGCTCTCATCATGAATAAGGCGGTCGTAGCTCAGCCAGTAGGTAAGCTGAAGCGTCATGTTTTCTACCAGGGCGTCCATTTGCACCTTGCCGAGCTCAGTTTCTGACTCCTCGAAGAGGCTGCCGATGATTGCCCGGAGCGCGGCGCGTTTTGCCGCCAGGATGCGACGAAAGCCTCGCACCAGGGTGGGATAGCGCCGCATGAGATCATCCAGATTGTGGTAGAAAAAACGGTAGAGATAGAGTTCTTCAAGGACCACGTACAGGTAGTACCAGTTGTCCTCAATCCGACCCTTGTGTTGATGCAGCGGCTGCTCCACGGGGGCATTCAGGGTTTGTGTCAGTGCCAGCTGAAACTGCTCAAAGAGCTCGGCAATGATCTGGTCCTTGCCCTTAAAATGGTAATAGAGGTTGCCCGGACTGATATCCAGCTCTCCCGCAATATCGAGGGTCGTCGCGTGGGCCTCGCCTTCCTCATTAAACAGACGAAGGCTGGTGACGAGAATACGATCCCGGGTTTTCACCGTGGGTCAGCTGTGCGTTAGCGCGACTTTCTTCGGGTGGGCGCTTTCTTGGCGGTTTGGGGCTTCTTCGCGGCGGGACGCTTTTTCGCCGGTGACTTTTTCGCCCGGGCGGAGGTCTTCTTTTTGGCAGGCGCCTTGCGCGGTGTTTTTACCGTGCCGCTGGCAGCGAGGGCGGCCGTGAGTGCGTCAACGCGATTGGCCAGACGGTCGATTTTCTCGTGGAGGGCCAGAAGGTCCTCGCCCCGCGCCGGACGTTGGAGATTAAAGTTCTCCCGGACGCGGTTGATGCGATCTTCCACAGAACTGCGCGCCGATGAGCCGGCTTCGATGGCATCCCGGGCTTCGTCCTCGAGGGCAGCGCCGGCTTTCACCAGCTCGCGAAACAACTTTGGCGGTTCAACGCCGGCTTTTTCCAGGCGGCCCTGGGCTTCATCCACAGCACGGCCATAGGCGCCTACGCCGGCGAGCCAGATGTTTTTCGCGATCTCGCCGGCTTTGTCGGTAACTTTGCTCTTATCGTCTGTCATCGTGCTTCCTTTGCGTGATTGCCTTTGCGCTTGCCATTAAGCTTGGCGTAGGGCGCTCAAGGGTGGTGAGGGCCACCGTGAAGCCTCAGTACAGGCATTTTAGGCGCGGTTGGGCCAGGCGTTTATGGCGCTCTGCGGAGGAAGTCTAGCAGACGATATTTTCAGCGCAGCGTAAAAAGCCAAAAAAAAGGGGGTCACAATGTGACCCCCAAAAAATCCCCAGGTCGGGGACAGTGAACCCGTTCGGGTAATCAGGCAGCGGCTTTAAAACCAACGCTATCTTTCAGCTCAGCGAAGCGTGCACGGGCTTTTTCCAGCTGTGCTTCAAGCTTGGCGCGATCCAGTGCAGCAACGTCGAGCTTGGGCAGATCGATGTCGTCGATGGCAGTCTTCGCCTGCTTCTCGACTTTCTGGCCACGCTTGACCATGTCGGCGTAGAGCTTGTCCGCTTTCTTGCGACGCGCGTTCAGTTCGCTTTCGACGGTCTTGATCTGGCCCTGGAACTGATCAAATGCCATACCGTAAAAGCCAAGGCTTGCCAGAAACGCGTTGCGGCTTGCTTCGCTTACGCGGTTCTGGAGGCTAGCAGTTTTCTTGACCGCAGTCTTGCGGGCAGTAGCTGCTTTGCGGGCTACAGGCTTACGCTTGGCAGTGGTTCTCGCAGTGGTCTTGCTCTTGGCAGTAGTCTTGCGCTTGGGTGCTGCTTTTTTGGCTTCAGCCATGGTGTTTACTCCTAAAAAGTCTGATGTTTATGGTGCGGAGTAACCCTCCGCAGCTCCAATATCAGTCACTTTAGGGAAATAAATTAGAACAAACATACTAATTACGGCGGTGCATCTGTGGACTTTTGCACAATTCGTGAGCGGTAACTAAAACGGGCGCCGAAGCGCCCGTTACCATTGCGACCGCTGCGCGGTCTGTAGATAGGAAGCCTTACGCTGTCGGCTGAGGTCCCGCCGCCACAATTGCCGAGCCCGCATCAAACTTTTTGATATTCTCCTGAAACAGCGTCGCGAGCTTGTTGGCCTGGGCGTCGTAGGCGGCGGTGTCGCCCCAGTTCTCCCGGGGATTCACAAACTGCGCATCCACGCCGGGGATCTCCGTGGGGAAATCGAGGTTGAGGATATCCAGATGGCCGCGCGGTGCGTCCAGCAGTGCGCCGCTTTCGGCAGCGCTGATAACGGCGCGGGTGACGGGAATCGGGAAGCGGGAGCCGGAGCCACCGGCAGATCCCGAGCCGCCGGTCCAGCCAGTATTCACCAGATACACCTGACTGCCGAACTCTTCGATGCGCTTCATCAGGAGCTCTGCGTAGTCGCTGGCCGGGCGGGGCATAAACGGTGCACCAAAGCAGGCGGAAAAAGTGGGGTGGATTCCGGCTTCAGCACCCACCTCCGTGGAGCCAACCCTCGCGGTGTAGCCGCTGAGGAAGTGAAAGGCAGCGGCTTCCTTTGACAGTATCGAGATGGGAGGCAAAACGCCGGACACATCGCAGGTTAAAAAGATGACGCACTTGGGCTCACCGGCAGCGTTGGCCTCGATTCGCTTGGGTACGTGCACCAGGGGATAGCAGCAGCGGCCGTTCTCCGTGAGGCTGGTGTCGTCATAATCTGCGTGGCGATTCTCGTCGACGACGACGTTCTCCACGATTGCGCCAAACTTGATGGCATCCCAGATAATGGGTTCGTTCTTCTGACTGAGGTTGATGGTTTTGGCGTAGCAACCGCCCTCAAGATTAAACACCGCACCGCGGGTCCAGCCATGCTCATCATCGCCGATGAGGTAGCGGTCGGGATCTGCAGACAGGGTGGTTTTACCCGTACCGGACAGACCGAAGAACAGGGTGGTGTCGCCATCCTCGCCCACATTAGCGGAACAGTGCATGCTCATGACGTCTTTTTCCGGCAGGAGGAAGTTCTGCACGGAAAAAACCGATTTTTTCATTTCGCCGCCGTAGCGCATGCCCGCAATCAGGATCTTGCGCTGGGCAAAGTTGACGATGACGGTGGCTTCCGAAGCCGTGCCATCACGCTCAGGCTCGCAAACAAACTCCGGGACGTTCATCACAGACCACTCGGGCTTGCGGCCCGGGTTGTACTCTTCGGGTTTGATGAACATGTTGCGGCCAAACAGACCGTGCCAGGCCCACTGGGTAGTGACCTGCAGGGGAAGATAGTGGTCGCTGTGGGCACCAACGTGGAGGTGCGAAATAAAGCGATCGTGCTCGCTGAGGTAGCTTTCCACACGCTCCCAGAGCGCATCGAATTTATCCGCGTCAAAAGGCCGGTTCACGCTGCCCCAATCGACGGCGTCCTCGCAGCTGGGCTCGCGAACAACAAAGCGATCACCGGGAGAGCGGCCCGTGCGCTTGCCCGTGGTGACAAGCAGAGCGCCGGTATCGGTGAGGGTGCCTTCACCGCGGCGAAGGGCCTCTTCGATAAAGTCGGCGGGCTGCAGGTCTACGTATTCCTGCGGGGTGGAGTTACTGGCGCTCATGCAGAGGGATCCTGTGTTGGCATGTCGGAGCGTTGTGCTGAGTGCTACTGCCGTCCCGGGCTTCTCACGGTTGTGATGGGCTTTCCGGGGGGAACGGGCACGCTGGCTGGGGTCTTACCGCTCAATTTGGGGCCGGTATTATGGCGAATCGTGGGGGGATTGTGAACCGGACGACAGTGCGCCAATTCTCACTTTTTTCAGTGAATCGGGGCGTCATCCCCAGAGCTCAAAAGCCCCCGGAGATCGCTCTCGCGGAACTGGTAACGCTGATTGCAGAACTCGCAATCCATGGTGACCGCCCCCTGCTCCTCGATGATGTTGCGGATTTCCTGATCGCCGAGGGTGGCCAGGGCGGCCAAAGTGCGATCCTGACTGCAACTGCAGCGAAAGCGCACAGGCTCAAGGTCAAAAAGACGCAAAACCTCTTCGTGGTAAAGACGGTGTAAAAGCGTCGCGTCGCCCAGCCCGATGAGCTCGTCGCCGCCCAGGGTTGCCGCCAGCATGCACACCCGATCCCACTGCTCCTGACGGTTGGCGGCGTTGCCCTCCAGTTGCGGCGGCAGCTGCTGCAGGAGCAGGCCCGCGGCGCGGGATCCGTCGCTGCTGAGATGAAGGCGGGTTTGTAGCTGCTCCGACTGACTGAAGTAGCTGTCGAGGCTGCTGGCGAGGGAATCACCGGTCAGGGGCACGATGCCCTGATATTGCTTGCCCCGCTCGGGAGTCACCGTGAGCACCAGCTGGCCGCCACCGAGGAGCGCATCGAAACTGTCAGAGGTTGCGCCCTCGGCGCCCCGGGCAATCGCCCGAACGGTCAGCTCGCTGCTGCACTCGGCCATGATCAGGGGTACTTCCCGGTCGCTGCGCGCCTGCACCGTGAGACTGCCCCGGAATTTAAGCGTGCTGGCGAGGAGCACCGAGGCCACGAGAAATTCGCCGAGCAGGCGGCTGACGCCCGCGGGATAACTGTGAATATCGCTCACGTCGCTGATCACCTGGTCCAGGTGAACAATCTCCCCCCGGAGGTCCATATGCTCAAACAGAAAGCGGCGTTTACCGTCGGCGTGACGGATGGCAGGTATATCGGTCGGTGTTGTCATGGGGCACAGTATAAAAGCATAGGACCTTGGGGCCGAACCCCCGTGCTAGCATGCGGCGCAATTATTTGAGCCTGTATCCAATTCCCGTCATGCAGACTGTTCTTTTATACGCAGTGACCGTCCTGATCTGGGGTACCAGCTGGTTTGCCATCAAGTATCAGCTGGGAACGGTGGATCCCCTGGTATCCATCGCTCACCGCATGGCGCTGGCGGCGGTTTTTTGCGCGGTGCTCACGCAACTGACCCAGGGCTTTGTGCGCCTCAGTCTGCAGAATCATTTGCGGATCTTTTTTCAGGGTCTGTGTCTCTTTTCCTGTAACTATCTGTTTATCTATGCGGCGACCGCGGATTTGTCCTCGGGACTGATTGCGGTGATTTTTTCCACCATGGTGGCGCTCAACGCCCTCGGTGGGGCGCTGTTCCTCAACATGCCCCTTCGCGCACCGGTGGTGGTGGGCGGCCTCCTGGGTCTCCTGGGCATGGCGGCACTGTTTTACCCCGAACTGGAAACCCTGGGCTGCTCGGATCCGCGACTGCAGGCTTTGCTGCTGTGTTTTCTGGGGACACTCTGCGCCTCTGCGGGCAATCTTGTGGCAGCGGGCAGTCTTCGCCGGGGACTGCCGGTACTGACCTGCAATACCTGGGGTATGTTTTATGGGGGATGCACGCTGTATCTGGCTGCGCTGCTGCTGGACATTCCCATCGTCGTCGATCTGAGTCGCGATTATCTCAGCTCCCTGGCCTATCTGGCATTTTTCGCAACAGTGCTCGCTTTCTGGGCCTATGTGTCTCTCATCGGTCGCATCGGACCCGATCGCGCTGCCTATACGACTTTGCTTTTTCCCATCGTGGCATTGCTGGTCTCCAGCGTCCTTGAAGGCTACGCATGGACGCTTTGGTCTGCGGCGGGGCTGTCCCTGGTGCTCCTGGGCAACTGGCTCGCCATGCGCGGCGTGCGCAGCTGACCTATACTGCGCAAAACAATAACGAGGTGAGCCAGGGTGGCAGGATTTCAGATTCGCAAGCCGCACAGCATGGACAAAGCCGAGCTTCGGGAAGCCGCAGAGGGCCTTGCCAAACAGTTGGAGGGCACCCACGGTGTGCGTGCCCGCTGGGAAGGTGATTCCGTGCGCATCAAGGGTGCAGGTGTCGATGGCAAACTCACCCTGTCGGATGCGGATGTGCTGGTCAGTGTGGAGCTTGGATTGATGGCCTCCGCTTTCAAAGGGCCTCTGCGCAATGAGGTGCAGCGCTTTCTCGATGAGTACGTATCCTAGGAAGCGTGTTGACGCGTTTTTTAAAAAGCGTGGTCCCGTTGTTCCGCTTTTGCCTTTCACGCCCTCAGTACGTTCACTCCCTTAAAGACCGTATTCAATCCTTACAACCGGCAAGCCAGCGTGTTTGTTCCCCGGCGCTGACCGCTCGGCAACCGGCAGTTTGCGTGCCACACCAGAGGGGTGAGAAGTCATCCCTGCCCCGGGCTTCCGCTGCAGCCCGAAGAGGCGCCAGGGCAGTGGACGCCAGGGGGAAGGGAGGCGCAAGCTCGCTCATGGGTCCCAGGTCGCGCATCAGACGATTCGGTATCCCCCGTGCCACACCCCCGGATAGCAGGTTTGTAAGCTGTGTGTCGTCGGCGGCGCTTTTCTCGATCCTGTTGCGATGGATCTGGGTGGTCTTGGCTTCGTTGCAGCACAGATAGGCGGTCCCTGCCTGTACGGCCCAGGCGCCGGCGTCCAGTGCTTCGCGAGCTTGCTCCGGCGTTGAAAGACCACCAGCGGCAATGACCGGCAGGGTAGTGGCACGCTGAATGGCCTCGAGTAACGTCATGGTCCCAAGCTGCGATCCTAAATCCCGCGTGAGAAACATGCCGCGGTGGCCCCCGGCCTCGATGCCTTGCGCAATGATGGCGTCTGCACCGTGATCCATCAGCCACCGCGCCTCATCTGCCGTGGTTGCCGACGACCAGATTTGTCCACCCCAGGACTTAATCCCATCGATACTGCCGCGGTCCGGAAGTCCAAAATGGAAACTCACAATCGGGGGCTCAAAGCCTGCGATCAGCGCGAGGGTCTCCGATGAAAAGGGCACCCGACCGGCGCCTTCGGGGATGCTTGTGGGGTCTATCTGATACTCGCGGAAGTAGGGGGCAAGGGCCCCGCGCCAACGCGCCTCTACCTGTGCATCCCGCAGTGGCGGTCGATGGCAGAAGAAATTCAGGTTGTAGAGCGTGATGCCCGAGGCCCTGATCGCTTCAAGTTCCTCGATAAGCGCGACCGCCGATAGCATGGCGCAGGGCAGGGAGCCCACGCCACCGCCCCTTGAGACCGCGATGGTCAGTGCGCTGTCCTGCACTCCGGCCATGGGCGCCTGGATGATGGGGAGATCGCCGGGGAAAGGGGCGTTGGGCATAAATTTACTCCCGGTGTGAGACTCGTCTGGCGTGAGGCATCTCGAGGAACCTGTCGTCCGAATTGCGCCATGATAATGCAGACGAGCCGGACGGTTCTTGAACAGGGTAAACCCGCAGCTAAGGCGATCACGTAAACAATGTGAATAACTCAAGCAGCAAACCACAAATAAACGCGGAGACAGTGTATGAACGCGCCAGCGTCAGATCCTCGGATGTCCGTCAGCGCCGAAGAAATCAAGCGCTACAACGCCCTCGCGGCGACCTGGTGGGACCCCAAGGGTCCCATGTGGCCCCTCCATCGCCTGAATGCCTTGAGAGTGCCCTTTGTGGTGGAGGCGGTTTCTGAGCACTTCGGTTTGAAAACGTCGCAGGCGCCACTAAAAGGCTTGACCGTGCTTGATATCGGCTGTGGTGCCGGACTGCTTTCGGAGGCGATGGCCCGTGCCGGTGCCGTGGTCACCGCGGTGGATCCCGCGCAGCGAAACATTGCTATCGCGATGGAGCACGCCGCTGCAGAGGACCTGGCTATCGAATACATTCACGGCGACATCGACAGCGTTGCGCACCGACAGTTCGACGTGGTGCTGAACATGGAAGTCGTTGAGCACGTGGAAAACCTCGATGCATTTATGGCGTCCTGCGGTGCCTGCGTTGCGGGCGGGGGTGTGCAAATCGTCGCGACCCTGAACCGGAACTTCAAATCCTGGCTATTCGCCATCATCGGTGGCGAGTATGTCCTGCGTTGGCTGCCCAAAGGCACCCATCAGTGGCGGAAGTTTGTAACCCCGGAGGAGACCCGTAGGATGTTGACGGCTGCGGGCTTAACGCCCCTGAAGTCGGCGGGCGTTGCCGTAAACCCCTTCACGCGGTCTTACAGCCTCACGGATGATACGAGCGTCAACTACATGATTGTCGCCGCGCGTCATGATTAGGGCGGGGTCAGCGATGAGCGTGGCGATAGCAACTGATGACGGGATCACGATGATGGGGTCAAAATGACGGGGCGGAGATAGGCGCGTGTTGTTTGTTGTAATGGCCATTGTTCTGATCTGCGCCATTGCCTTGCCCGGGCTGTGGGTGAAGCGGGTGCTCAAGAAGTATCAGGAACCTGCGGATCGCTATGGGGCCCAGGGCAGTGGGGCTGAACTTGCCAGACATCTTCTGGATCGTTTTGATCTTCAGGAGGTGGTGGTGGAGGAGACCACCGTCGGCGATCACTACGATGCCGACGCAAAAGCAGTGCGTTTGATGGAGGAGCGATTCAATGGCCACTCCCTTACCGCCATTACCGTGGCGGCTCATGAAGTAGGGCACGCGATTCAGGATGCGCGGGACGAGCGACTTTTTCGCAGTCGTCAGACGCTGGCGAAGTTTGCCATCCGGAGTCAGCGGATCGGGAGCATTGCGATGATCGCCGCGCCCGTGGTGATCATGCTTACGCGAGCGCCGGCGCTTGGGCTGGCCTTTTTCGTTGCCGCCATTGGCTCAATGTTTGTCGGCACCCTGGTACATCTTGCGACGCTGCCCGTGGAGCTGGATGCGAGCTTTGGCAAAGCGCTGCCCATTCTGGAAGAGGGGCAGTATCTTCACGAAGGAGACTTGCCCCACGCCAACCGTATTCTGAAAGCGGCCGCGCTGACCTATGTGGCGGCCTCCCTGGGAAGCCTGCTGAACCTGGGACGATGGCTGGCAGTCCTTCGCCGCTAAGCCTCTGACGATGAGCGCTGCTCAGGCGCATACCATCTTGTGAGCGCCTGGAACCCCTCATCGAGGGACACCGCCGGTGTCCAGTCCAGAAGCCTGCGCGTCTCCCGTTGATCAAACCAATGAGCCGTAGAGAGCTGCTCAGCCAGAAAGGCGGTCATCGGCGGATCGTCCTGGCGTCCTGTGAGATTCCAGATGCCCTCGACAAGCCGTCCCCCGGCCCTGGCAAGCACGGTCGGAACTTTGAGCCGGGCTGGAGAGAGCTTTGCAGCGCTGGCCATGCGATCGAAGAGCTCCTGTACAGGGCGAGGCTCGCCGTTGGAGATTACCAGGGCACGACCGGATAAATCCGGTGCTCTGTCGAGGGCGGCAACGATGGCGTCCCGGGCATTGTCGGTGTAGGTGGTGTCGATGAGCGCCATCCCCGAACCCACCACGGCAAGACGTCCCTGACGCGCCCGCTCCACAATGCGTGCGACGAGCTGTGTATCACCGGGTCCCCACACGAGATGCGGGCGCACGGCCACCACGGCCATATTCTCTGCGGTCAGCACCATCTGCTCTGCCAATGCCTTGGAGCGAGCGTAGGAGCCCCGTGCTCCTTTAGGATCTGCCGGTTCTGCAGCGGCGCCCACCAGAGAAGTGCCGCTATGGGCGACGGAGGGCGAGGACACCTGAATAAAACGACTGCAGGCTGCTTCCCTCGCCGCCTCAAGAACAGTCCGGGTGCCCTCCACGTTAGTGCGCTGAAACTCCGCCCAGGGACCCACCACGGATACCCGGGCCGCCAGGTGAATCACGGCGTCGGCCCCGGCCATGGCCCGGGAAACGAGCGCCCCGTCTGTGATATCCCCAAGATATTCATCGACCTGGAGACCGCAGGGTCTGCGCTGGAGTACCGCAACGCTATCGCCGCGCTCCAATAGTGTTTTAGCAATAGCCCGCCCCAAAAGACTGGTGGCGCCGGTGATCAATACCCTCATGGGGATGACATTCGTCCGCCGGCGAGAATGCGGGCCGCCCAGTTGGCCAGCTCCCCGCGATGAATCTTGGAGTTATGACGGCGATCCACGGGCATTTGCGGGATCTCCAGGACGGCGCTGATGGAAACTTTGGCAGCGGAGCGCACGGCGTCCGCCCGGTCAATCGCCGCCAATCGCGGTTTCCGTGGGGGATCCGCCGGGCAGATAACAGCCACGACCTGCTGGGTGCCGGAAGGTCCTATGCCCACTACGGCCGCCTGGGTGATATCCGGGAGTTCCTCTATTGCCTGCTCAATGCCGACGGTGGTCAGGGGGCCCTCGGACGTGGTGATGATGTCGGCCATACGCCCCTCGACCCATAAACGGCCCTGATCGTCGAAGTGGCCCACATCGCCACTGCGGTGCCATCCAGGCGGCGTTGCAGCGGCCTGCTGCGTCGCCCACAACTTGTCATAGCTCTCTCTCATATGGGGTGCCTGAATGACAATCTCACCCGTGACCTCCGGCGCCTCGATAAGAGCATCCGACGTCGCGCCGGTGCCTGTGAGAGGGCTGATGCGTACGATGACATCCTGCAGGGGCACGCCCACGCACACACCGTTGCCGGGGCCCGCCCTCTCGATTTCCCGGAGGGTGATGTCGGCGACGGGCAGCACTTCGGTCATACCGTAGGGCGTATGCGCCTCGGCGTTTGGCATGAGGGCGACCGCGCTGCGCAGCACCTTGGGGTGCACCGGCGCGCCGGCGGACAGCAGTACCCGCACCGTTTGGAATGCCCGGCTCATGGCGGGGCTGAGGGCATCCGCTGTCGCCGCGACATTGCTGAGGGCCGCAGGCGAGGCAAACACCAGCGTCGCGTCGATAGCCGCCACAGCCTCGGCCAGCGCCTCGGCGCTCAGGGTTCCCGGCGATGTGACTTTCAGGTTGGGGACCATCGACGGAATTCCCATGGCGGGCCCATAAAGGGCGAAGGGAGCAAAGGCTGCCACCAGTCGGTCTGACTCGGTGATGGCGTAAGCGCTCATCAGGGCGTCGCGCTGTGCCTGCAACTGATGATGACCGTAGGCCACGCCTTTGGCAGGTCCCGTCGATCCCGAGGTGAACACCACGGCGGCGGGATCGTCGTCGAGGGGGGCATTCGGCAGCGGGTCGCTTTGGCCCAGGGTCTGCAACTCGGGCAGGCTGCTTGTGGCGCCCAGAATTCGTTTTTCCATCGTTGACAGGATGGTGGCGGAGATACGTTCCCCCGGCCATCCCAGCAAGCGGGCCGCCGCCAAAGCGCGGTTAATCCCGATCACATACTGTGGTGATGCCGATGCCATCGCCCTCGTGAGACCTACGGGCCCGAGGCCGGCATCGGCGAGCACCACGACCGCGCCACGACGCCAGCAGGCGTACAGGGCGATACTCAGGTTGATGCCCGGGGGTATGAGAAGTGCCACGCGGTCACCTTTGTTGATGCCGTGGGCGGCCATACCGGCAGCCGTCTGGCGAACGGTGATTGCCAGTTCTGAAAAGGTGATGGATTGCGTCCCGTCGGGCGTGGCTTCCGTAACCGCGATCCTGGTGTCTCTATCGAGTTTATCCAGGGCACTCCAGAGAGGAGGGCGTTTCTCCGCCGCCATTGTCTTTGGCGCGGGTTCCGCGTTTATCCAGCGATGAATGGTTCCGGCGACATCGGCGTCTTCTACCACCAGGTGCCCGGCGCCGATAAAGCGATGTACGTCGGCGTGGGGGAGCCGTTGCTCGAGATCCCGCAGGTACAGGTCAGAAAACACCGGGTCTGAGGGTCCCCACAGCATCAGCGCGGGGATATCTGCAAGCCGCGCCAGGCCTTCTGCGATAGCGCTGAGGTCGTCGTAGCTGGGATGTTCCGGTTCGAGAGGAATATCGGCGACGAAGTCGCCTACCGCCGTTCTTCGTTTTGCGCTGCGATAGGGGGCGAGATAGGCATCGCGTAAGGTGCCGCGCAGGGGTGGCCGCGCCAGTACGGTAGTCCCCCATACGAATAGGGGGAGTCGCACGCACACCCACTTGATGAACGGTCGCACCATGCGGATCAGCAGCGGCGCCCGGGCTCCCTCGGGCTGATGCACCGCGGTGTTTGCCACCACCACGCCCGCAAGGCGATGGACGTTTTGCGTCGCCCATCCCAGGGAGATGGCGCCTCCCCAATCCTGACCGACGGTGATGATGGGGGTGGTGATGTTCAGGGCATTGATGACGGCGTTGAGATCGGCGATGCGCTGGCCCAGGCGACGGGTGGTGCCCGTACGTTGAGAAAACCCCATGTCCAGTTGATCAAGGGCGATGACACGCACATTTGCTCCGGCCTCGGAAATGACCTTCCGCCAGGTGCAGGACCAGGTGGGGTTTCCGTGCACGCAGACCAGGGTCAGCGTCGCGTCGGCAACGCGATTGTCGAGCACATGAAAGACATGTCCACCCGCTTCTACCCATCGCGACCAGGAGGGATCGAGACCCGGTAAGTCGGCCGGGAGCTCGGCTTTCAGGTCGGCCAGCAGGTCGGCACGCAGGTCAGCGGAGAGGTCGATGGCTGATTCAGCCGCAGCGGTGGTGTTTGGTGCAGCGTCTACCAAGCGATTTCCAGCGCCATTGCGTTGATGCCCGAACCCATGCCCAGACACAGAACCCGGTCTCCGGGGTTCAGGGATTCGGACTCCTGGGCGAGGGTCAGGGGGACCGCGGCGGGGCCGGTGTTGCCCAGCTTGGGATAGGTGAGAGGTACTTTGTCGACGTCAATGCCAAGCCGCTCACAGAGCATCGAGGTGTGCACCGACGAGATCTGATGGATGACATAGCGATCCATATCGAGCCAGCCGTATTCCTCGGCATTCGCCCAGGCCCGCTCTGAGACGTCGAGTCCCGCCTCCAGGAGCGCGGCGGTATCGGTGCGCATCTGGTCCAGGGTGCCCACGCAGAGCTTGTGATGTGAGGTGTTCGCGCGATTGATGCCACCGATGATCTTGTGGCTGCCGGCGTTTTCGGAATGCCGCCCCAGCACCATCCCCGCCGCGCCGGATCCCAGAGTCAGCGTCGCAAAATCCGCAAAGAGATCTGCCACCGTGGCCTCGTCGGAGGCAAGGCGCTCCAGGGTTTTTTCCTGGGGCTGTCGTGATCCCTCGCCATCGACAATCAGCGCAAAGTCGATCTGGCGGCTGTCGAGCATCATCCCCGCTACCTGCATGGCGTTCATGAAGCCCAGGCAGGCGTTGGCCATATCAAAGTTAAGACAGGATGAGGGCAGGTCGAGTAAGTGGTGAACGGTGACCGCTGACGACGGTTCGAGCCGGTCTCGACTCACGGAGGTGTCGATGAGAAGGCCCACCTGCTCGGGCTTGATATTCGCAGCGGCCATGGCCTTGCGTCCCGCCTCCGCCGCCGCCTCGGTAAAGGTATGGCCTTCTGGCCACCAGCGTCGCTCGGAAATACCGGCGAGACTTTCCAGAAGACCCGGTTGGGTGCCCAGGCGCTCGTAGGTATGCATGATGCGATCATCAAGGGACGCCGAGGTGACGACTTCTGGGGCGTGGTGAGCAGTGACCGACACGATGGCGGTGTCGTTGAGCGTAAATTTGGCGTTTCCGGACATTGGAGGTCTCTAGAAGAGTAGCCGATCATCATCGCAGTCCGGGCAGGCAACGGCAAGTAAAGGTGGGTTTGCTTGGAGGTCTTCAATCAACTCGCGAAAGAGGACGACCTTACTTTTAGGAGTTTCTTATTCCAGGTCACCTGCAGCCGGGGTGCCGATAACTGCGTGAGCTTGTTTGCGATCGCTTTTGGGGAGTGGCTCGCATTTTAAAGCTGCCGGCCGGAGAGGGTAAGATCACGCGATTTAAGGGCCGCCGTTAGACAGACACCGATTCTCGGGAGGAGCTACTCACCATTGGAACCCTTCCCTATGGTTCCTTGCCGTATGTCGAACACGAAATAACCACAGATCGCGATCCCGGATAGTGTTATTCCGACGGCAAACTCTGTCCAAGGGAGGTACCACAGGCTGGTACGTGCAAAAGCTGTGTATTCCTCAAATAGAGAATCAAAAGCGATTAGATGCACGATCGCGACCGGGGCGAAAGATGAGGACCAGGCGAGATAAAGACTGCCCACCATGATTAGCTGCGCTTTGGAAAGCCTCGCACCAATGAGATAAATCGCCGTCAGAAATGCGAAGGTCAGCGACAGATATATTGCAAAGGCGTTCATTGCGCTTACGGCGTGGAGATTGATCACCTCAAGAAATTCAGGTTCGGTCATGCTAACAAGCCCTTTGCACACCTAGTTCTGCGAACAATGTAACAGGTGGGACAGGTGATGGGTTGGACTACCTATATGCTCCGATAAGCAGGTGTTCAGTTATGTGTCGCTTAGGTCCGTTGTTGGGCGAAAGCCGTGATCCGCAGGGGTCACTTAACACCTGCGAATTCAACCGGTCGATGCAACACACGCATTAAATCTAGCTGCCGGCGTTTCATACTCCAACGTTTTTCTTGGGCGTTCGTTTAGCTGCCTCGCTACCCAGTCCAACTCAGACTGTGAGTAAATCGATAGGTCGGTGTATTTGGGCAGGTATTCGCGCAGCAAACGATTGGTGTTTTCGTTTGATCCTCGTTGCCACGGACTCTTGGGATCACAGAAGTAGACCTTGATGTCCGTCTCCAGCGTGAATCGGTGATGCTTGCTCATTTCTGTTCCGCGATCCCACGTCAACGACTGATAAAGCTCACTCGGTAGCTGTCTTGATTGCTTAATCAGCGCATTAACAACGGTCTCGCTATCCTTTTTATCGATCTTTGCCAACATCACATAGCGAGTATGACGTTCAACAAGCGTAGCCACACACGTCTTGTTTGAACCCTCAATCAGATCGCCTTCCCAATGTCCGGGGACAGCGCGGTCCTCCACCGCGGCCGGCCTCTCGCTGATGGAGATAGCACCTGCAATGCCGCCAAGGCCATCATCTTTGAGGGTGGAGGTTCGTGCGCGACGGATATGGCGCTTCGATCGAAGGTACTCCTGAAGCTCCTTTTTAAGTGCTCCACGGGCTTGTATGAAGAGACTGCGATAAATCGTTTCGTGCGACACCTGATTCCATTCGTCTCCTGGATACTCTCGCTTCAACCATCCCGCTATCTGCTGAGGTGACCACTTGATCCGAAGCTTGGTCTCAACTTGCTGACAAAGCGGCCGGTTCAAAACCAGTCTACAGACTTTGGGGCGTAGCGCTCGAGCCCACGCATTCTTGTCGGCGAGAGTGGCTCGATACGCGTCTGCGCCCCCATTCCTGTTGATCTCTCGGCTAATTGTTGAAGGGGCGCGTCCTAGATCTTTGGCGATCGTTCTAATGGGGAGGCCGGCAACGATACCTCTGGAGATTTCCTCCCGTTCACCCAGCGACAGGGATTGATCAGGTCGCTTTCTTACCGGTGGACGAATTCCGCCAGTACGCGAAAGGTATCCGTGGATAGACGATGAGGTTCGATGATGTGACCGGGCAATCGACTTAACCGAATCACCCACTTTGTATCGATCCCAGATTTTGGATCGCTCTTCATCGGTGTACTTTCGATTGATCCTTCGAGGCATATCGCAACACTCCCAGTTTTAGTGAAAATAACAGGGTGTTGCACTGATCAATTGAATTCGCACCTCAAAGCGGCCGGTCGCCGAAGGCTAAATTAGGTGGTTTTTAGGACTGCTTGCATGGGCTAAGGGTCTCCTCGACTAGTCTTCGCCAAACTGCGTATCAATTGCGCTACCAACACGCGCAATCGTGGCGTTCCGTACCGCCAAACTCACATTCGCGTCTCGCATGTACATCGTTGCGACGAGAGGGCCCTTGTTAGCGCGGTAGATCACAGCAACGATTCCTCGGGTACCGTTATTCCCTGCACCCGTTCGACCGGTGCTCCGCTACGATGGTCTCGCACCGATTGGATGGTCGGCGGTGCACATTCAACAACTACTACGACTTGCGAGCCGTAACATCAGCAGCCAGCTGCCGCTTTGAATTCAGCGGAGCACACGCCTAAGCCGGCGTAATCCGCGGGCGATTTTGTTATCCTCACACGTCGGTGAACTTCAACCCGGAGAGCGACGATGCTTGTGCGAACCATGATTGTTTTGCTGAGCAGTATAGGCCTGCTGGCCATTCCGGCTCACGCAGAAATCTCGATAACCGATGGTGCCAGCGATTGTGATCGCCGCGTTACCCTACGCCTGGAGGGAGTTGAAGCCTCGGCGTTCAGCATCGACGCGGTGGCGGTGGTGGTGCAACGGCAGAGGGCATCGACGAGCTGTAGCGCCATGAAGCAACTGGTGCTCAAGGGCTATGCGCAAGATAAGCTGGTTTATCAGGGCATCGCCCGGGCACCGCGCTGGCAGGTGCGCTCGATGCCCATACTGAGTGGCGCAGACGCAATCACCGCAGCGGCACCGCCGCGCCCGGACCCGGCAAAGTTACCGCCCGTCGACGGTTATCGCCTAGAACCCATGCCTGAGCGAGGCACAGACTGCTCTGCACGAATGTTCTTCAACCTGCAGGGGCCGGCACCGATGACGAATGATAATGAGCGCTTTGTTGCAGCGGTGGCGGAGCTTGCGAAGCTCGCTACGACAGCGTGTCCCGAGCTGTCGATGCTCTCGCTCAAACCTCCGCCCGGCTCCGGTTCACGCCTCAGTTTTTTCTCAGTGCGCCAGCAGGAAGACTGGCTGCCTAGGCCGGTATACGCAAAACTCCGCGATGCACGCCAGCAGACCGTGATCGCCCAGACCAGTGCAATGAAGGCGCGATCCCGGCCGACGCCGGCAACACCGAATCCGTTGGCCAGTCGGGGGTTTTATGCGGCGGACAAGCTTGGGCGTGGCCTGGATTTTACGCTTTATCGTGCCTGGCTCGACGAGTCAGCATTTACGCGTAACCCAATGACCGTGGTGGTGCACGATGCCCGCGCCGCTGATGCGGCGATTGTGCCGATACGATTCACGCCGGCGCGCGGGCAGTATCTGATAGGCCAGGCATTTATCGATGAGGTCAACGACACACTCAACGATGCAGGAGAACACGTCATCAGCGTTGTCAACCTCATTCACTATGTAGACGGCGTCAGCTCGCCGATGGCGCCTGCCAGAAATTCCAGTAGCCCACCTCTGATCGAGCGCCCTCTGTTCGAGAGTTCCTTTGAACCCAAGAGAGCGGCGATTTACACCATTCCCCAGCTCGGCGCCGCGCGTTTGCTCAACATAGTGACGGATCCCAATGGCAACGGCGTGCTTTCGCGACGGGGTATATACGAGGGCGAGCCGCTTGGGGCCGACAACGTTCTGACGATTGCAGAGCTCACAGGCCGTTGAGATGAAGAATTCCCTCGTGTCTGTGCTCGTGCTGGCGCTGTTGGGCCCACTACACGCGCAGGCGTGGCCCGAACCGCCTATTCCCCTGATTTATGTCAGCGAGGGTTACCGCTCGCCGAATGACACCCGGACCTTTGGTGGACGCGATTATGACATCGCTGACAAGAACGAGGCGGAGCTGGCGGTGCAGGCGCTGACCGCTTTTGCTGACGCCCGCGGTGTGGTGGCGAGCTGGCATCGTTCCCTGCAGGCGGCTGAGACCGCGTTCTGGAGCCACTTCGCACGCACCGGCGAGATCAACGCGGATTTGCGCAATGAGTTTGGCTATTGGCTGCGCAAGCGCTACCAATGGATCGATGCGTTCAAGGGCAGCACCTTTGGCATGCAACTTCAGGGTGGCTCTGCCGGTAACGCCTACGCCAAAATTCTGGAGCTACAGTTTGGCGTGAACGACGAAGCCTATTTTGGTTTCCCCGCCGACTGGCGAAGCAGTCCGAACGGGCCTGTTGCCGCGGCGCCGGATCTTGCGCCGGGCGACGCTGCTTATCCTGTCGCACTAGGCGAGTGGTCGCGTTACAGCTACATGACGGCCTGTCCCTGCTCACCAAAGGACAGTAAGGACCCCATTGAGCGTGTTGGTTTTTTGGTTTCGCATCCCTCTGGAGACATCGCGTTGGGCTCTGAGGTGGTGGCACGTTTGCGGAGAGGCACCGAGGTCAGCGCCAGCCGCATTGAGCAGGTTACCCGTGATGCCATGGCGCGCTACGGCTTCGTGCTGCGTGCCCAGGATGTTGTGAATGCCATGCTCGATGGCGATCCGAACCCGATCAAAGACATGATCTGGCAGGCCTTTGAACGCCATACCCGCGATGCGAAAGCGGCACTCGCGTTTGTAGACGGGGCCCGCCGCTCGGCTCGGCAGGATCGGATAGAGGCGAGTGCTTTTGAGTACCCCTGGGCGCGCAATCGTCCAGTGTTGCTGGGCGCCCAGAGCATCGGGGATGTCGAAGCTTGCGTCGTGGAAAACTGGAATGATGTGAAGACCTACATCTGGGAAACAAACCCCGACGCCGTATTACGTAAAACCACCGATGCCTACGACGAGCAGAGTGTGCCGTTTCGCAAGTCCCTGGGCCATGTCGCTGCCATCGCCTGCACGTCAGCCGATGGCCTGGCCGACGTGCGAGTTGACGATTTTATGGAGTACTTCGGGCTGTTCGATTAGAGCGCCGGCTGCAATCGCCGAAGCCTCACTGCCCGCTTGCACTGATCCAGCCCGGCGCGGATGAGACAGGACGCCGACCGCGCTCAACATGCCGATCTTCGAACGACGCGAGACCGACAAGACCTTCGTCGAGCTGTCCAACGGCACGCACCTGCCGCTTGAAGACCCGGCCTTCCACGAGATGGGCGAGGCGATGAAGGTGTTTCTGCGGGACGTCGTCGCCCGGCACGATTCCACGCGAACGGCCTGACACCCTACCGCGAGCGACGTTCAGGCACGGCTTGAGCGGGCCGGCAAACGGTACTTTTTAGGCGGAAGCGGTCCTTAGCAATGGCCCAAAACACATCATAGCGGCCGGTCGATGGAGAGTAAACAAAATGGTTTTTAGGACCGCCATAGGCCAACAGTGCAAGTTTGATGCGCACCGGTTCTGCGGCAGCTTCCCCCTCATAGCAGACGTCGCAGACTCCTAGGTTGGGGCGAGCCTGTCGTTGGTGATCGTCCAGAGCCTGGCAGTAGAAGGGGCCCGCGATAGCGGGCCATGTCAGGTTTGGTCTGGTTTAAGCCTCGCGACGCAGCCCCATGACGAGAAGTCCTAAGCCTACAAGGGCGAGGCTGCCCGGGCCAGGCACGGACGATGCCTCTTCGAAGCGGAAATTAGCGCCAAGCCACACACCGCCAGTATTGTCTGTTTGCGTCGGAAAGCCGAAGGTGGAATCGAAAGGGGAATAACGATCATTGAATACGCTGACCTGCGGATCGATCGCACACGCACCCCCTTGGCCCGTGTCACACGAAGACGCGATACCGGCACCACCAAGATACGCGCCAACTACGTACGTTTGCCCCGCACTCAACAGATATGGGCTGATTGACTCAAACCGGAACAATCCGTCGAGCTCTCCAGCGGTGCCCGCAGGAACAAGTGTCGACGTTAACAAGTCTCCAGCGTTCGACCACAAACCTACTTGAGCGCTCTCTTCCAGGCCATCAGCGCCTGAGTCGTAAACTCCGAGAGAAGTCACAGAGATTGCGCTGCTTACTGCGAACTCAAACCCCAACGTATAACTCGACGAGCCAAACTCTGCTCCTGGTGTGGTGAGGTCTATGATCGGGCCAGCAGCGACGATTGTAGACGTTAGGCCAAAAAGTAACCCTGCTAAGTAACGCATCATCCTTATCGACTCCTATTCTCTAACAAATGGTGAGGCTGCAAACAATGCATGATCCATGCCCATCACTGGATAACCTATATCAGTCAGTTTTTTACCGGCGAAGCTCTGACGTGGCCCTCTACTTTTATGACCCACCTGTTAAATTTCCCGACACTGAGTAGCCCGGCAACTTCGGATATGTGGCGTAAACGGCCATATTCGCGGCCTAATAGCGAATGACCGATATTGGAGGTGCAAAGAAACCTGACACCTCTTCCAGCCTGACCGGCAGAAGTGGGTCAGAAGCGGTCATCCACTCCCAGGGGCTGTGAACGACTCAAAATAGGCGGAAGCGGTCCTAAGCTCCAATAGCAACACAGTCCCCAAATCAGTCAACAATCAGCGCGTACCCGTCCGCTCCCAAGGCTCAACAGTGTGTTTACCTTGCAAGCATACATACATGAATGTATGTTGGCGCTATGACGATTGCTGCAGCCCAATTACCGACTCGAAACGACGCGAGAACCATGGAAACGCGAGCGCGCCTGGTAGACAGCACCATTGACGCGCTTATTGAGCTCGGCTTTGCGAAAACGACCGGCGTGGAGATTTGTCGACGATCAGGGCTCACGCGCGGCGCCCTCAACCATCATTTTCCTGATTTCGCCGATTTACTGGTCGACACTTTGGTAGAGCTATATACGCGGTTGCTAGCGGTCAAAGCAGTGGTGGATTGTGGTCGTCTGGAGGCGGTATTGCGAGCCTCTTACGAGCGGGTGATACAGCCGGAGTTCAAGGCGGTGATCGAGCTATGGCTGGCATCGCAGAATGACCCTGAATTCGGCTCGCGCCTGGCTGCCGCTATCCACGAAAACGCCCCCTTGTTCTCACCCGCAATGGTGCTGCAGCTGGGGGAAGGCTTTGGTGTAGATCAGGGCGTGAATCAGGGCGTGAATCATGGCGTGGATGAAGAGGGTGAGACGCTTTACTACACCATGACAGAGACGCTGATCGGGATCGGTCTCGGCCGGGCTGTGGGGCGCGGAGAGAGTCTTGCTCACGAAGCCCGCGTCCTTGGCATGCTCCAATCAATGGCCCGGGACTATGACCAGACCCTAGCGAAGGCTGCAAAAAACAATCCCACATTAGTGAAACCCCAAGAACAGACCTGACGGTCGGGCGGTACGGTATGGCCAAGAATCAGCAGATTTACTCCGTATGCACCATTTGTGATATCGGCTGTCAGCTTCGCGCTGAGACGGAAGATGGCAAGCTCAAACGCATGAAAGCCCACGACAATCCCGCCCTTGCTCGCAACGTTTGCTACAAGGGCACCGCCGCAGCCCACATACACAATCATGCCGACAGGCTTAAAACACCCCTGAAACGCGTGGGTGAGCGTGGTGATGATCAGTGGGAAGAAATCACCTACGCACAGGCTATCGATGAGATTGCTCAGCGTCTGAAAACACTGGTGGCAAAGTACGGTCCCGAGACCCTCGCGGTCTCCACCTCGGGATGGAACACGCAAACCACCCACAGCCTCGATCGACGCTTCATGAATGCTCTCGGCACACCCAACTACATCAGTGGTGTATCCCTGTGTGCGGGCAACACAGCCGCCGTCAATAAATTCACCTATGGCTGGTTTCCCTTTCCCGATATTCCCAACAGCAAATGCATCGTCTTGTTTGGTCACAACCCCCGAAAACACAGCTGGACGCCCATCTTTAACATGATCAATCAGGCCCGGGCCGCCGGTGCCAAAGTGATTGTGCTGGACCCCCGCGTGTCTGAGCAGGCGGAAGTGGCGGATATGCATCTGAGCCTCCGTTCAGGCACTGACGCGGCCATGATGCTGGGTTGGCTCCACGTCATCATCAATGAAGAACTCTACGACAAGGATTTTGTTGCAGCCCATACCCTGGGATTTGAGGAACTGCGCGGGCGCGTCAACGAGTACCCCCTCGACCGTGTGTCGGCGATTACAGGTGTCGATGCACAATCCATCGCCGAAGCGGCAAGGCTTTACGCGACGGCAGAGAGCGCCTGTATTCCCTGGACGCCGATTACCGATATGCAGATATCGTCGACATCGGCGATTAGACTCCAAGGCATTCTCCGCGCCATCACCGGCAACATCGATATCCCCGGCGGGGAGATCTTCGGGGGGTTTGATCCCAATTACATCCCCGAGTCGAAGATTGGCAATCACGAAATGCTCAGTGCGGAGCAAAAAGCCAAGCAGTTGGGCGCGGATCTTCATCCCGCCTACACCTACTGCGCGCAGGAAATGCTGTCAGAGCACACGGAGCGGGTTTATGGCTACGGCTATGCCGACATCGTGATGGGCTGCTACATGGCAAACCCCAGTGCAACGTTCCGGGCCATGGTGACGGAACAGCCTTATCCCGTAAAAGCGTTCTTTGTGCTGGGCAACAACGCCCTCATGAGCTATCCCAATCAGCACCAGATTCTCAAGGGCATGCTCAATCAGGAGCTGATTGTTGTTCAGGACATCTTTATGACGCCAACGGCCATGCTCGCCGATTATGTATTGCCCGGCGACGTGTTCAGCGAGCGGAATCATATTTCGGATTACTGGAACTGGAAGCTCGGCATGACCTTGTCGCAAAAGGCGGTGGAACCGCCGGCGGAAGCCTGCAGCAGTTTTCAGTTCTGGCGGGATCTGGGCCATCGCTTTGGCTTTGAAGAGCTGTTTCCCTGGGAGACCATCGAGGACATGCTGGACTATCGACTCACACCATCCGGCAAAACCTTTGAGGAGCTTGCGGATGCCAACTACATGTACATCAACCCTCCCGAGTACCGGAAGTATCGTAAGACGGGCTTTGCGACGCCCTCGGGTAAGGTCGAGTTAAAGTCCAGCGTGCTCGAAAAACTTGGCTTTGATCCCTTGCCCTATTACCGCGAGGGACCAGCTGTCTCCGAGGAGTACCCCTACCACGTGTTCACCGGGGTAAGAGAGGACGCGTTTTTTCAGACGGGTCAACGCCAGGTCAAGGTGCTGCGAGATCGTATGCCTTCGCCAAAACTCTTTATGCACCCCCGGGATGCCGAGCGTGAAGGCATCGTCGATCATGACTGGGTGAAGCTACAAACGGCGACGGGAGAGGTCACCGCCAAGGTCTTGGTCCAGGACTCCATGAAGGCGGGACACATTCGGGTGCCCCACGGCTGGTGGTATCCCGAGATGCGCGGTGACGCAAAGTTGGCGGGGTCATTTATCAGCAGCGACGCCGTGCTGTGTCCGGATGATCCCGAGTTTCTCGATTACGAGCAGGGGATCCCGCACTTCAAGGGATTCCCAGGGCGCATCGTGAAGCTCGAAAACCCGCCCGAGGGTATGTCCGAGCAGGTGCTGGCGGGATAGGGCAATGGCGATGCTTCGACAGTGGTGGGCGGAGGCGCAGCAGCGGCTTATGACACATTTGGTCAATCGGACCTTTAAGAAGAACCCCGGTCCCGGGGATCGCCTGGCAGCCATTCTCCTTCAAAAACTGGTGGGTGAGACGCCTCATGATCCGGAGCTTGATCATCCGGAGGACTGATATCCTCGCTCTCGGCCTCCTCAACGTCATCTTCACTGTCTGAGACGGACGGCAGTTCCTCGGCGGGGGCTAAATCGCCCTCGGCGTCCTCGGGGGCTCTGGGGTCCAGATCAAAACTCGTGGGCGCCATATCGGATGCTGCTGCCGAAAAGGGCACCACATCATCGACTTTCCCCTTGTGTCCTCGCTGCGTTAAGACAATCAATCCCGCAAACAGGCTGAGACCCGAGCACCCCCAAAACAACCAGCTGGGGTCACCGATGGTCATGAGCTGGCCCAGAGCGAGGGGCGCGAGGACAGCGCCCAGGGCATTGAGAAGCAATACCGAGGTCCCCACTTCCACAAACTCGTGGCGCAGGGAATTGTCCGCCGCCGTGGCCAGGGCCATGGAATAAATGGGCATGGTGGTGGCGCCAAAGAAAAAAATCGCGATCAACAGCAGCGGCGTCGAGGGCGCCAGCGCGACGCTTGCGCTGGTTCCTGCAGCGAGCAGCACCAAAAGCAGCATCGTGTTCTGGCGGCCCACCCGGTCCGACAGCCAGCCAAAGGGGTACTGGAACAGTGCCCCGCCGATAATCGCTGCGGACATAAACAGGGTGACATCCGCCAGGTTTTCCAGACTTCGCCGTGCGAAGACCGCGCCCAGGGTCCAGAAAGCGCCGGTCACCGCGCCGGAGAGTAAGGCGCCCGTAACCGCCAGGGGGGATCGGGACAGAAGCAGGCGGATACGGGTACGCGTGGACTCAATGGGCGCCGGCGCCAGTTTCCGCGTCATGCTCACGGGAATCGTGGACAGGGCGACGATCGCTGCCAGCACCATGAACGGCGTGGAACTGGCGACGGGGGAGGCATTGACCAGCTGCTGTCCCAGGGCCATGGAAATCAGCACCAGGAAGGTGTACACGGACAGCACCTGGCCGCGATTGTCTTCCGTGGCCTGATCGTTGAGCCAACTCTCGATTACGCTGTAAAGTCCGCAGATAAAAAAGCCGATGCCAAAGCGCAGCGCTGACCAGACGACCCAGGAGTCGTTGAGGCCGAGGACGAGGAGCACACTGGTCATGGCGCTGGCGAGCACCGCAAAGCTTCGGATGTGTCCGGCGCGAGCAATCAGTCGTGGCACCAGCAGGCACCCGGCAATAAACCCGAGAAAGTAGGCCGATCCGCCCAGGGCTATCTGTAGATCGCTGTGTCCGAGCACCGCTGCCCGCAGGGGGAGTAGAGTGAGTTGCATGCCATGACCTACCAGCAGGAAGGCCACCGACAGCAATAATGAAGTCAGGGTGAGGAGCGCGGACATGGCGTTTTACTGTTTCTGTGCTAGCTGAGGAGCTGGGTGTCGGCCAGAGGATCGGGGCTGTCGAGCTGGCGCTGAAAGTCCTCCGCCAGTTCCCGACTGCGTTCAATGCAAGTGCGCCAATAGCGTATACGTTCTTCCGGCGGCATACGAGTAAAGTCGCTGCGATCCGGAATTTTACCGCCCGGGAGAGAGGCGATGAAGTCATCGCTGGGGCAGAGGAGGATGACGTTCTCTGCATTGGGCTTGCGTTGCCGCCGCCAGGGTAGGAACTTGTCAAACCAGCCCGTGGTCAGGTCCTTGCGAAAGTGGGGGTAGAGAATCAGCTGCTGTGCCTCGAACCCCGCAAGATCAAAGTGGTAGTCGATGATGCCGCCATCCCAATAGTGTCCCGGTGGCGCGTTGGGGATGTCGCGCTCACCGGCCAGGAGAAAGGGAATGGAGCCGCTGGCGTGAAGCGCTTGCGCCACGGTGTCGGGTCGCAGGGGGGCGGGGCTCACGCCAAAGTCGTTGAGGTTCAAGGGCGGCGCATCGAGGCTGGTGAACAGCACTCGCTGGAAGTGCAGTGCCAGCAGCCGCCGATGAATGGCATTGCCGATGGCCGCGCTGCCCATGCCCAACCCCAGAGCCAGGGTGTTTCGGGCCGAGTTCAGTCCCCGACCCCGGGCAGTGACGATATAGCTGTGCAGCAAACGATGATCGATGAGGGCATCGGCGCCGCCGTTGCCAAACATGTGTTCCAGCATGGACAGACTCGCATCGCTGATCTCCCTGGGGTCCGGTTTTTCGCTGTAGTCCCAGTTGACGTAGATATCCTCAAAGCGGTCCAGGGCATCCACGGGGTCGGGCTGCGCGAGACAGGCATGGCGCCAGGAACCGATGGAGGAGCCCACGGCCTGGAGCGGCGCCTCTCTCTTCTCCATAAGAAAATCCCCGAAGAGGAGGCGGTCGAGGGCCCCGAGGATAAGCCATTTGGGGCCGCCGGAGGCGCCGAGGAGCAGGGTGATTTCTCTGCCGGACCAGCCGTGGCGGGCGATGCGTCTTGCCGCCTCACGTCCCAGATAAATGCTTAGGGGACGATTGTTCAAGGCTGGGCCTCGTCGCCCTTATTGCGCACGGCACCGGGCGTGACTCCCGTCCAGCGCCGGTAGGCGCGGCGGAAGTTAGAAGGGTCATTAAAGCCCAGCTGATAGGCAATACTGGCAATGGGCAGGCGTCGCTCCCGAAGGTGACGGGTGGCGTGTTCTGCGCGGACTTCGTCGAGGAGCGCCTGAAAGCTGACGCCCTCTTCCGTGAGTCGGCGGCGGTAGGTGCGGGGGCTCATATTCAGCATGGTGGCTACCTGCGGCATCTTCGGGTACTGCCCTTCGAGTTTGCGAAGCAGGCTTCGGGTCTGCTCACCGATGGCGGCGCTGTCGCTTAGATCCGCCAGCAGCCGTGCACATTCTGCCTCGTAAAGCTGGCGAAGGGCAGGGTTGGAGCTCGGCAGAGGAGTGTCGAGGAGCTCCAGGGGAAAACTCCAGACCGCTGCTTCGCAATCAAAGTAGACATCGTCGCCCAGGACCTCGGTATAAACCGCTGCGTGAGCCGGGGCAGGATAAGGAAACTCAAAGCGCAGGGGGAACTGCGTATCCCCTAAAAGTCCCGTGAGGGTGTTGCGGATGGCGGCGGTGATGCACTCCAGACCAAAGCTTATGGGCAGATAAGCCTCGCTGTTGGGGGAGCATATCAGCAGACGATCCTCCGTGCGGGAAAACTCCAAGGTCAGTTCCGGCGCCAGCACCGGGTAGTAATGCTCGAAAAGCTGAATCACCTCTTCGAGATTGCGACAGGTCATAAATGCCTGTCCCAGCACCGCATGTGCACTGAGGTTGAGTCTTCGTCCCAGGCGCAGGCCGAGAGCGGGGTCACCCGTAAGGCGCAGGGTGTTTTCTACCAGTGTGCGGAAGTCGTCGTCGCTGACCCGCGCGCCGATGGCACTCAGATCCGCGCCCGCCAGGGAGCTGCCCTGGAGTAAGTCGTGGCGCGCGACGCCGGCTTCGACGGCGAGATCGATAAGAATCAGAACGTAGGGTGCGGGGGTGCTGCTGCTCATGGGGTGATTTGGCCACAAATGACCCTATTTTGACAAGAAGCTACCTTGTTGGGCCTGGGTTTCTGGCAGATATTAAAGGTCCAGATCCACGCCAATCCAGAGAGCCAAGCACATGAACATAAAATGGGAAGAGCAGGCACCGCGCAAAATCCAGCAATTCGCCAACGCGGATTACCCCAGGGAGAACCCCGATCTTGAAGATTTGCTGACGGACGAGCAGGTTGATCACATCGCGGAGATTTTTCAGACGCCGCTCACGGGGTCCTATAACTGGGATTACACCGTGCAGGATGATCGCATCAAAAAGCTTTACGACCTCGGAAAGCAGCTCAACTGGGACCCGGAGATGGACATCGACTGGAATCGTCCCTGGCCCGATGAGGTGCGCTCTCCCGAGCTTATGAACCTGCATGACTATGAGCCCTACCTGGCCATGGACGAAAAAACCAAGGACGAGTTCTGGCTGCACATGAACGCCTGGAGCCTGTCGCAGTTTTTGCACGGCGAGCAGGGGGCGCTGTTGGTGGCTTCCCAGTTGTGTTCCTGTGCCCCGACACTCAGCGCCAAGCTGTACGCGGGTTCCCAGACCTTCGATGAAGCGCGGCACGTCGAGGTGTTCAATAAATACCTCCAGAAGCGCATCGGGGTCATGTATCCCATCAATACGCACCTCAAGAGCATCATCGACAAGATTCTTGTGGACCCGCGTTGGGATCTCAAGTTTATCGGCATGCAGATCGTGATTGAGGGGCTGGCCCTGTCGGCCTTCAACACGACGCGGGAAACAACGCCGGATCCCGTGCTTAAGGATGTGGTGTATCTCGTCACCCGTGATGAGGCCCGTCACGTGACCTTCGGGGTGAATTATCTGGAAGAGCACATCAAGACACTCACCCAGGAAGAGATTGAGGAGCGGGCGCAATTTGCCTACGAGGCCTGTGTGGTCAGCCGCGAGCGCCTGGTGGCAACGGATGTGTTCCGCCACTTCGGCTGGGATGTGGAGGAAGCGCGTAAAAAAGTGCTCGATGGCTTTGTGATGTCGACTTTCCGCAATTTGCTGTTTCAGCGTGTGATTCCCAACCTCAGTCGTATTGGTCTGCTGACAGATAAGATTCGCCCCAAGTTCGAAGAGCTGGGTATTCTGGAATTTGAAAATCTCGCGACTGATGGCGACATTAACTGGAGCGCCCTCGAGCGTCCCCTGGACACGGAAGAAGCCCAGTCCCACGAGCAGAGCATGCTCGCGGCTTTTCACGAAAAATTTGAAGAGCAGGCAAACGCCGAGGAGCCAGCACAGCAGGTGGCAGAGGCCGGGGATACTCCTCAGGCCGGCGGTTGCTGCTAAGCACCGTCAGCGATTTGGGAAGCCGGCGAAAGCCGGCTTTTTATTTTTTAGCGGCAGGGTATATTGTCCGCGGGTGCGCGATGCGGCGCAGCAAAGATCACAATAAACAGGACTACCAAGATGAGCCTCGGCAAAAAAGTGTTTGCGGCGTGTGTCGCCCTTGTTATCAGTGCGTCTACCCTGGCGTGGGATCCCCGGGAAGTGGGCAAGCTCAGTAAAGGAGCGGAAGAGGCGAAAAGCCAGCTCCTTTCCGATGATCCCAGCATGCAGGCTTTTTTTGATTCCGCGGCTGCTTACGTTGTCATTCCCACGGTGGGTAAAGCCGGTTTCGGTATCGGCGGTGCCCGCGGCAAAGGTTTGCTTTTCGAGGGGGGAGAGCCTTCGGGCATTGTCACCCTGACACAGCTGACCATTGGCTTTCAGTGGGGTGGGCAGGCCTACAGTGAATTTCTGTTTTTTGAGAATGCCGCGGCTCTTGAACATTTTAAGGCCGGCAACTACGAGTTGGGAGCCCAGGCTTCTGCCGTTGCGGTGACCGTGGGCGCCTCGGCGGATGCGAACTACTCCAACGGCGTTGCGATTTTTACCCGCGCCAAGGGCGGTTTGATGTACGAGGCCTCGGTCGGCGGTCAGAAGTTCTCCGTTGACCTTTCTGACTGATCATCCGGTGTGGTGCAGGGGCGGGTCACAATGCCCGGTAAAAACCTGACATCAACACCCCGGCTATCAATGATTCAGGCAAAAAAAAGCCGACCATGAGGTCGGCTTTTTTTGTGGCTCTGCCCTGTGTTAGCGAATCGGCGGGCCTGTGACGGTCAGCACGAGAGCCGATCGGGGTCTCAGGCAGCGAGTGCCTTCACCTGTGCGTTCAGGCGGCTCTTGTGACGGGCTGCCTTATTCTTGTGGATGATGCCTTTGTCGGCCATGCGATCGATAACCGGTACGGCCTTGGAGTAAGCTTCGCGAGCCTGCTCAGCATCGCCGGTCTTTACAGCGGCCAGCACGTTCTTGATGTTGGTGCGAACCAGCGATCGAAGGCTGGCATTGTGAGCGCGACGCTTTTCGGACTGACGGGCGCGCTTGCGGGCTTGGGGGGAGTTAGCCACTGAGGACTCCTCTAAATAATCAAACAGATGAATGGAAATTTTTGGAGGGCGGATTCTGCCGACTGGCGGGAGTTCTGTCAATAGCCGGGTGCGCCGACATAAAATCGCGGTCAATGCGCAAAAACACCAACAAACAATAGGAGCAAGACATATGCAGGGCCAGGACTCACTGCCCGGAGCCTCCGGGAGCGACCCCCGTCGTCATCTCGGCCTCGAGGGCTCGCCAAACTTCCGCGACGCCGGCGGTTATGCCTGCGGCGATGGGGCAATGGCCTGGGGGCGGGTGTTTCGCTCGGGGCATCTTGCCTATCTCACGGACAGTGATCGTAAGCGCCTCGCGGACCTGGATCTGGACATGGTCGTGGATCTTCGTCGCGTCGACGAGCGCGCATTAGAGCCTTCCTGGCTCCCCGAGGGGGTGGCGATGGTCGGCGCGGACATTACGCCCGCAAGCCAGGGTAGCGCTATCTACGCGGATTCCACGCAGCTTGGCGGCGCCCAGGCGATGTTTGATTTTATGTGTGATATCAATCGCCAGTTTGTGCTCTCCCAGACCGACGCCTATAAAGAGGTGTTCGCCCGACTCCTCGCCGAGGACGCAAAGCGGGTGCTGTTTCACTGCTCGGCCGGCAAAGATCGCACGGGGTTTGCCGTGGCGGTCCTGCAGATGGCCCTGGGGGTGTCGTCGGAGGACATTGAGGGGGATTACCTCCTGTCCCGGCTTTACTACCTGCCCGAGGAGCAAACGCCCCGAGTGCGTAAAAAGTACCCGGTGGAGCATCTGAATGATGAGGACTTACGCCCCATGATGGAGGCCCGGCGTGACTATCTGCTCAGCGCTCTGGAGGCTATGACCCAGACCTATGGCGACAGCGACGGCTATCTGCGAGAAGGTCTGGGGCTTCAGGACCCGGAGCGTCGGGAATTGCGTCGACGTTTTGTTGTCGCCGCCTGACGCCCTGCGGGAGCTTACTTAAAACGCCGCCCAGATCATGAGCAGACCCACAAAGGCGACGAGGAGGCTTTGCCCTGCCTTTTCGAGCCGGAAGAGTCCGTAGGCATAGGCCAGAGGGGGCAGAAGGACGGCGAAGATGCCCCAGGCATAGTCGTCTTTCCATGCGGTGATGAGCATCAGAATCCAGCTCACCAGCAAGGTGGCAAGGCCAAAGGTCATAAGTGTTGCGCTTGTAGCTTCCATGGTTTTCACCCCCAGTTCAAAATCGCGCGCAAGAGTAGCAGAAGCACTCGCGTTCGTCAGCGTTTGCGCGCTTTCGCCTGATGACGGCCAGAGCCTTTTTGGTTAAGGTGAGGCGCCTTTTTTTGGGAGCACAGCGTGTCAGATCCATTTGCGGCCATCAGACCCTACAACGATGGGGAAGTGCGGCCAACGATTGGCCGTTTACTGGGATCTAAAGATTTCCTCAATGCCATGCTGCGGCTGCGCTTTGGTCAGGGGGCTGTGCACTTCGCGCCGCTGTTGAGGCCCTTTGCGCGGCTCTACCTACGGCGCCAGCTTGCCGGTGTCGATACCGTTTATGATCTGCAGATGCGCATTAAGACTTACGTTGAGCGCATGATTGAAGATACCACCGCGGGACTCACGGTATCCGGATTAGAGCATCTGGACTCCGAGCGCGCCCATCTGTTTATCAGTAATCACCGCGACATTGCCATGGATCCGGCGCTGACGAACTACGCTCTCCATGGCGCAGGACATCAGACCTTGCGCATTGCCATCGGCGACAATCTCCTCCGGGAGCAGTGGGTCGCCGACCTCATGCGGCTGAATAAGAGCTTTATTGTGCAGCGCTCCGTAAGCGGCCCCCGGGAGCTGCTGGCCAACTCCAAACTCCTGGCCCGGTACATCCGCAGCTCCGTGCAGGAAGATAACGCTCCCATCTGGATAGCTCAGCGTGAGGGGCGGGCTAAGGATGGTCGTGATCGTACGGAGGCAGCCGTGATCAAAATGCTGTCCCTTAGCCGCAACAAGCAGGAAGAGAGCTTTGGTGATCACATTGCCTCCCTGCGTATTGTGCCCGTGGCTATAAGCTACGAGCTGGATCCCTGTGACGCCATGAAGGCCAGGGAGCTGAGCCAGCGCCAGAGCGCCGGGGCTTATGAAAAGTCCGAGCAGGAGGATGTGGCGTCTATCGGACGGGGCATCGCCGGTAACAAAGGGCGGGTACATGTTCACTTTGGCACGCCCCTGGGAGGCAACTTTGAATCCCCCGGGGAGGTGGCAGCTGCCATTGATGCCCAGATTATCCGCGGCTACCGCCTGCGTCCCGTAAATCTCTGGGCCTTTGAGGCGCTGGAGGATGCTGGCGATCCCGGGCTTGAAATAGCTGAGGGGAGCTGCACCCGAGAGGCCTTTGACGGACGCATTGAGGCCATGAGCGAGGACGAGCGACCCTTTGCTTTGGCGAGCTATGCCAACGCCCTGCGCAGCATGCTGGAGCTGAACAAGCCCTCGTGAGCGCGCTCTCGCCGGCGGATAAGGATGCCATCCGCGAAGCCTATACCGCGATTACCGATGCCCGGGGACTGACGCCTCGCTGGGGGCAGCGACAGATGATCGCCGAGGTCGCCAATACCCTGGCGCGGCTATCCCCGTCTATGGGTGCCGCCGATACCGAAGGCTCTCCCATCGCTGTCATCGAAGCCGGCACGGGCACGGGAAAAACCATCGCCTATGTGATTCCCGCTCTCGTGATGGCCCGGGCGCTGAACAAGCGTCTGGTCATCGCCACGGCCACCGTTGCCCTCCAGGAGCAGCTGGTTCACAAGGACCTCCCGGACATCAAGAAAGGGAGCGGGCTCGATTTCAGTTTTCAGTTGGCCAAGGGACGGCGGCGTTATCTCTGTCTCAGTCAGCTCGATCGCCTCATGGCGCGGGAGTCGGGGGGAGGGCAGACCATGGGTCTGTATCCCGATGAGGTGTCCCCTGCCCTTGCCCGGGACGCTCTCGAAAGCTACGGCCTCATGCTCGATGCCCTGGCTCGTGGAGACTGGGATGGCGACCGCGACAACTGGTCGGCGCCCATCAACGATGCGGATTGGTTTCCCGTGACCGCCGACCAGGGACAGTGCACCGGCAGACGCTGCCCCAATATTCGCAACTGCAGTTTTTACCGGGCGCGGGACGGTCTTCAGGAAGCCGACGTGGTAGTGACCAATCACGATCTGGTGCTGTCAGACCTGGCCCTGGGGGGCGGTGCCATACTCACCCCGCCGGAAGACACGATTTACATTTTTGACGAGGGTCATCACCTTCCGGACAAGGCGCTGAATCATTTCGCGTCCTTCTGCCGTTTGCCGTCCACCCTGTCGTGGCTCGGCGACAGTCGCAAGGCTCTGGCCAAGGGTGCGCCGCTGCTGGCAACGCTCCCGGGCCTCAGCACGGTGCTGGAACCTCTGCCGGCACTTTTCGATGACCTGCAGTTGCGGCTGCAGCAGATCGCGGAAAAGGCCGCTGCCATCATGGCCAGCGCCGGTGATTTTGAAGAGCAGCTGCGCTTTGAGGGGGGCGTTGTGCCCCCGGACCTCCAGCAGGCAACGGCGTCCCTTGCCAGCCAGTGGGCAAGGCTCACCGGTCGCCTCATCACGCTTGAGGCGGGTATCGACGACGCCCTGGAAGACGAATCCTTTGCCTCGGTACGTGATGAGTTGGAGGCCTGGCAAATGGCCGTGGGCGGCATGCTTGTGCGTGCCGAGGGAGTTCTTTCCCTGTTTCAGGATTTTGCCGCGGATGCCGCGGAGGAGTCACCGCCACGGGCGCGCTGGCTCAAGCGTCGCGCCGATGACGAAGAGCTGGCTATAGATCTTCACTGCAGCCATATTCTGGCGGCGGATATTCTCCGGGAACAGCTTTGGGATCGGGCGGCCGGGGTGATACTGACCTCCGCTACCATGACCGCTCTGGGAAGTTTTGATCGTTTCAGGGCCCGCTCGGGGGTGCCCGAGGATGGCCGCTACAAAATTGTTGCCAGTCCCTTTGACTACGGCAAGGCGACGCTTCATGTGCCCGCCATGAAAAGCGAGCCCGGTGATGCGCCGGCGCATACCCGGGAGCTCATCGAGCTGCTACCGGATTTACTGGATGCCGGGGAGGGCAGCCTGGTGCTGTTCTCATCCCGCCGGCAGATGAACGATGTGTACGACGGCCTCCCGGTAGAGTGGCGAAGTCGTATCCTGCGTCAGGATGATTACAGCAAGCAGGAAATCCTCCGGCGTCATCGCGAGACCATCGATGATGGCAGGGGCGCGGTGATATTCGGCCTCGCAAGCTTTGCCGAGGGCGTGGATCTGCCCGGCGGCTACTGCCAGCATGTGGTTATCGCCAAGCTGCCCTTTGCGGTGCCGGACAATCCCGTCGACGCCGCCCTCGCTGAGTGGCTGGAGGCTCAGGGACGCAATGCCTTTATGGAAATCAGCGTGCCCGATGCGGCACTCAAGCTGGTACAGGCAAGTGGTCGCCTCCTGCGCACGGAGACCGATGTCGGGCGCGTGACGCTTATGGATCGCAGGGTGATCACCCGTCGCTATGGACGGGCGATTCTCGATTCCTTACCCCCTTTCCAGCGCCGTATCAGCTGATTCCTCTGCGGTGCTGTGCACGCGATTGCGACCCTTCGCTTTCGCCTCATAGAGCGCCTTGTCGGCCAGATCAATCAGCCGGTGAGGATCGTCCCGCTCCTTATCCCCCATCGAGGCACAACCGATGCTGATGGTGACGTGCTCGCTGACTTGGCTCGCCGGGTGCTGCAATGCGAGGGCTCTCACGCACTCCAGTATGCGGTTCGCTGTGCGTACAGCGCCCGCCGCATCGGTGTCATAGAGCACCACTACAAACTCCTCACCGCCGTAGCGTGCGAGCATGTCGTGCTCCCGCAGGAGTTTTCCCTTGATGGCCTGGGCAATGGTTCTGAGGCAGTCGTCGCCGGCGGCATGCCCAAGGCTGTCGTTGTATTGCTTGAACAGGTCGATGTCGAGCATAAGGATGCTCACGGGTGTCCCCGTGCGACGGGACATGCTCCAGGTTGCGTTGAGATGCTCCTCCAGATGCCGTCGATTGGCGACGCCGGTGAGACTGTCTATGCGCGAGTTGGCCTCGACGCGCACGAGGGCATCCCGAAGTTCCTCCGTTCGTAAATCCACCAGTTGGCGCAGTTGCTGTTCCCGTTGCCTCGCACTGCGGGACTGGTACCGCTGGAGCAGGCTCACCAGTAAGGCAATGAGTGCGACGCCCAGAAGCACGGACCAGGTTGTTTCATACCAGTGGGGCGTTCGATAGATGGTGAGGGAGGTCAGTCCGTCCGGCGTCGTTGGAAAGAGCTCTCCGTCAAAGCTCGCCTGCACGCGAAATGCGGTCTCGCCCGCCGGTAAGGCAGAAAAATAGGCGGTACGCCGGTTCCCGGCATCGGTCCAGAAATCACCATTGGACACCGTGCTATATCTAAAGCTGATGGAATGGGCTTTGCTCAGTTCGGGACTGCTGTAGTCAATTTCCAGGCTTTGAAAATTTGCCGGGATAGCAACGGGCTCTGCAACAGCCACGGGCTTGCCGTCGACCCTGATGGCATCGATATAGGTGCGCAGGGGGGTGCTGTCCGTGGTGAGTTTTTGCGGAGAAAATGTCGTGGCGCCCTTGGTGCTCGTAAACCACAGGCGATTATCCCGGGTCACCCATCCCGCGGGCTGGAAACCGCCGGTAAACTGCGTGGAGCGCAGACCGTCGTTTTCTTCGAAGACGCGGGTGTCGAGGGTGTTTCGCTCGCCGCGGGCGACCGCGTCGAGACTGTCCCGGGTGACTCTGAGAAGCCCCTGAGTACTGGAAATCCAGAGATTGCGGGCCCTGTCCTCGAGAATGGCGTAGCCGGCAGACAGGGGGAGTCCGTGGGAGCGGTCGTAGCTGAACAGTCGGCCCTTGTCGAGACGGGACAGCGTGCCGGCGCCCGTGGCGATCCACAGCACGCCCCGGTCATCTTCATAGCTGGTGCGCACCACATTGCTGGCTAATCCCCGCTCCTCGGTCCAATGCTCCAGCTTGCCCCCGTCATAGCCATACAGCCCGGAGTTGCTGCTCAACCACACAACGCCGTTGCGGGCTTCGAGAATATGCCGGGTAATCGTATCGCTGAGTTCTGGGAGGGGAGTCGTTATGTCGGCGTCGTCCCCAAGCCAGGCATTCAGACCCCGGTTGGTGGCAATCCAGATGCTGCCATCGCGTAATTGCTGCAGGGCAAGAACGTGGTCTCCCAGGAGGCCGTCGGCAATGGCAAAGTGTTCGATGGCGCCTTCACGGATATGAAAAAGCCCGTCACCAAAAGTGCCTACCCAGAGGCTGTCGTCTGCGCTGACCAGCAGGGAGGAAACGCTTTTGTCGACGAGTTCGGGGAAGGGCTGGGAGATGCTGCCATCGGCTTCTACGCGGAACAGGCCGTCGGGCTCCGTGCCGATCCACACCGTGTCATCGCTCTGGGCTGTCACAACAAAGGTAGAATCTGCTAATCCCTCGGCGCTCCCCAGGGCGAGAAAGGGGCTGTCTTTGACTCGGAACAAGCCATGGCCCGTTGCCACCCACAGGCTTCCCCGGGCGTCCTCCACAAGATCGAAAATGTGCTCCGAGGAGTGCCCTGAGTCCAGGGGGAAGTGCGTCTCCCGGCCGTCCGCGCTCAGGCGCCAGACACCGTCACCGTAGCTCCCTAGCCAGCGGTTGCCGTCTCGATCGAGCAAGGAAGACTGTATGGCCTTGGGCGTCGCCGATGGCAGCAGCGCCGGCGGCGCCGCGGTAGATAGCTGGTAGATTGCACCGCTGTCCGTCCCGGCAATAACGCCAAGCTCCTTGTCCCAGCGAAGCATATGCACCTGCAGGGAATCCAGGCCGTCTTCCGTACCGATACGATGAAAAGTGCTGCCATCAAAATAGCTGACACCATTGGTGAGGCTGCTGAACCACAGATTTCCTTCCGAATCTTCGGCGATATCAAAGATACGATTGGACGCCAGGCCATCTGCCACGGTCCAGGATCTGAACTCCCCGCCGGTTCGCTGGGTGAGCCCGAGATCCGTAGCAAACCAGATAGAGCCGTCCACCGCCCGATGGATGTCATAGATCACGTTGCTGATGAGTCCCTGATCCTTTGAGAAAGACTCAAACTCGCGACCCCGCATGAATACGGCGCCTCCGCCATAGGTCCCTATCCACAAATCGCCATCGGGCGTCCATTCGAGGGCGCGGATATCGCTGGCATTAAAGGCCTCGTGAGTTTGCTGATTGAAGGTTTTGAAGTCCGCGCCATCGAAGCGCGCCAGACCTCCCTGGGTGCCTATCCACAGGTAGCCCCGGGGCCCTTCCTCGCTCACCCAGACGCGGTCCGAGGGGAGGCCCGAGTCGCGACCATAGCGGTCTATGAGGTATTGGCTTGGCAGGCGATCGGGGTCGAGGGCCTGGGCCGTAAGGGCGCCCAGTAACAGGGAGCCACTGATGATTGCGGCCAGCCTGCGAATCAAACTTGAGCGCTTTTGTAAAAAGATGATACGACGGTCAGTTGCCGCAATGGCCGCGTTTGGTCCTAATGCCGTTATGGCTTCTTTCGCCGGTATCGGCACGGTCGAGCCCCCTGTCATTTTTGGTGCTGCAGGTTACCCGAGATTGTTTTGCCATGACAAATGGCAGTCCCGGCGGTTGCTTGGTGAGAAAGTTGCGGGCACAAAAAAACCGGCGGGCTTGCGCGCCGCCGGCATTGCTTAACGCCAAGGGTCCATTAGAAGCTGTAGTTTAAAGTTGCTCCATACATACGAGGTGGCTCGACAAAAGCGCTCATGGATCCGGTTTGTGCTGGCGTGTCAAAGCCGATATTGATTACCGTCTCATCCGTCAGATTTTTCCCCCAGAATTCCAGGCGCCACTGATCGTCAAGGTCGCCGATACCGATAGTCGCGTTCACCGTGGTGAAGGCATCCTGAGCTGTCAGAGGATCATTGTCCTGCCCGGTTGTGAACTCAGAGCGATAACGCCAGCTGACCGCGCCGTTAAACGCCAGGCCGGCGCTTATCGGTTTGCGATAGGCAACGCTACCTGCCCAGGTCACGTCAGAGACAAAGTTTGGTGTTTCGCCGGTCAGGTCCTGATCCGGTACGATGCCCAGCGCCCGAGCTCTGAGTCCCGCGAACTCTTGCTGCGCGATGGTGCTTGACGCATTGGTGAAGTCTCCGTACTCGATGTCCTGAAGCACCAGACCCCCGCTGACAGTCCAGTTGTCATTCGGCATCCAGGTGTAGTCGAGCTCAATACCGGTGCCTTCAATCTCTCCCGCATTACGCAGCGTAAAGCCCGCACCATCGAAGGAGTTGGTCTGGAAGTTCTCCGTGGTCTGGTAGAACACCGTCGCATTGAGTTGCAGAGTGTTGTCCAGCAGGAACGACTTGGCACCCACCTCAAAGCTATCACTGGTTTCAGACTCAAAGTCATTGCCAATGTAGGTCGGTGTGGGATTGCCCGGCTGCTGACCAATGGTGCCATTCAAATTTAATCCGCCGGCCTTGTAACCCTGAGCGAAGCGCGCGTAGACCGATACGCTTTCGTTTACTTCGTAATTCAGGTTAGTGGTTGCAGAGAAATCATCATCTTCAAAGCTGGCAGCTCCCGGGAGAGAGCCGTTATGTACCTGCAAGGGGCGCAGTGCCCAAAACAGGCCGTCTGTGCCGGTTAACGCCGTTTGCCGAAGATCCCGGTTCGAGAAGGGGTCATTGGCTGTCGTCAGATACGTTGCGTCTTTTTCCTCATCCGAGTAACGACCACCGATGGTCCAGCTCAGACGATCACTCAGATTAAAGGTCACCTGTCCAAACAGTGCATAGCTCGTGGCGTTATAGCCAACGGTTTCCTGAGAACCGGTGCCTTCCAGGCCAGCTGTGGGGAGCCAGTTCAGCGGGTTCGCAGCACCGCCGGGCGCCGCGTTGCCAATGTCGATGAGACCCGAGCCGAGAATGTCGGCGATGGAGCCTCCTTCAGCGATGATGTCCGCGTCTCCGGCCAGTCGCGCGATACCCACCGAGGCGAGGTAGGTTGAGGCATCCGCACCCCAGGCGAAGCGTCCTGTGGCATCAATGTCCTGATCGAAATAGTAGGCTCCTACGGACCAGTCTGCGTTGCCTGTGGTTCCATCAAAGCGAAGTTCCAAAGAGGTCTCGTCGATGTCCTGACCGCGACCACCCTGCCAGATATCCGCCGTGCGCATATCAATGTCGCCATAGGGGTTGGTTTCGAAGAAACGATAAGCGCCAATCACCGTCATGTCGATGTCATCGGTCACCGAAGTTTTGAATTCCGCCGAAATGCCTCCGTCTTCGAAGCTGTCGTCCGCGCTTGCCGAGGTGGTGCGGGAGCCTTCAAAATTGTCGATGTCCGGATAAGTCCCGGAAAAGACGACTTCCTGGTCGCCGGGTGTGGTGCCCGGTGTGCCGTCCTGCAGAGGGGCTCCAATCGCAAAGTTGGCAAAAGCAGGATTCAAAGCGCCGAGGCCAACGGGACTGCCGATCAGTAGTGCGGCACTGCTGGCGTCGAACACTTGCACAGGTACACAACAGCGCTCGTCAGTTTCCGTGTAGTCGACGATGACTCGGAGTGAGCTTGTGTCATTTACATCCCATAGCAGCTGGCCGCGCGCAGAGTAGCGGTCGCGATCGTTCCATTCTTCGCCGCTGAATGTGTCTTCGATGTAGCCGTCGCGCTGCTGCCAGGTACCCGCGATGCGCCAGGCAAGGTTGTCGGTAATTGGGCCTGTCAGGCTACCGCGTAGCTGAGTGTAACCGTAGTCGCCAATGCCGGCTTGCAGATTTCCACCGAATTCGTGCTCCGGTGCCTTTGAGCGTACGTTGATAACACCGGCAGAGGTGTTGCGACCAAACAAAGTTCCCTGTGGTCCGCGCAGGACCTCTATGGACTCCAGATCAACAAAGTCGCCCAGAGCTGCGCCGGGCCTGCCGCGATAGACATTGTCGATAAACACGCCTACGGACTGCTCAAGGCCGGAATTCTGGCCGGCCGTTCCGATGCCGCGGATGGTCAGGATGGATTGGGTCGCGCCCGTAGAGCTGTTGAACACCAGGCTCGGTGCAACTTGCTGTAGCTCTGAGAGGTCACGCAACTGTGCGCGGTCGAGAGCTTCTTCGCCATAGGATGAAACAGATACAGGAACATCGAGGATTGACTGCTCACGCTTCTGAGCGAAAACGACGACTTCCTCGAGAAGGCGCGGTCCGCCTTCTTGGGCAATGGCATTTCCGCTGCTACATGCGATGGTCGCATAGAGTGCGAGAGCCAACGGTGATCGAGCATGGTGCATGGAAGGGTTTCTTGCGTTCATTTGTGGCGTCCTTTTTTTAGTATCTTGCGAGGTTTTTCAGAGAATTTATTTTCGGGCTCTCAAATCGGAGCTGGCAAACAGCCACACCAAAAGCGCCGCGGTTCAAAAGAATCGAGCGTGGTGTACTTAATTAGCTGCCTCGGAAATGCATAAGTGTGCATAAGCTTGCTGGGTTACCGCTGTTATCGCTTTTATTGGTTTATCGCGACGTTCACGCCTGTTGAGGGCCATGACGTCACCTGCGATCTATTTTAACGGCTTCAGGCTCACCTTTCCATAGCAAAGCACTACTAAATTGTCGGCTTAGTTACTGTTTTTTATAGGAAAATCTTGGGCGGTCTCACCTGTAAAACGTAAATAGTTTACAGGTGCTTTGGTGAGGGGCTCTGAGCAGACCCTCTGCAAAGGCGAAGGTGAGGGCGGGCCGACTTGGGTTGATAGTAGGGCGCGAGCCTTTAGCCGTCGCCCCCTAAAATAGCCACGGCGCGGGTCCAGCCCGCGGATGCTCCCTTGATCTTTACGGGGAAGCAGCAAATCTCGAAACCGTGACTGGGTAAGGCTTCCAGTTGGTGCAGCTTCTCCATCTGGAAGTAGCCAATATCGCGGCCTGCTTTGTGCCCCTCCCAGATAATCGAGGGGTCCTTAGACTCCGCAAACTTCCGCGCCGTGTGCAGGAAAGGCGCATCCCAGGACCAGGCATCGGTGCCCACCACGCGCACGCCCCGCTCCGTAAGATAAAGCGTGGCTTCGCGGCCCATGCCGCAGCCGCGATGGATATAGTCCGGTTCGCCATAGGCAGCACCGGCGCTGGTGTTGACCACGACGATGTCCAGGGGCTGAAGCTCGTGGTCAATGCGGGCGAGCTCCTTCTCCACGTCGGCGGCGGTGGCGACATAGCCGTCGGCAAAATGCCGGAAATCCAGTTTCACCCCGGCGCGGAAGCACCAGTCCAGGGGGGCCTGATCGATGGTCCAGGCCGGATCGCCGCCGTCCATGGTGGAGTGGTAGTGCCAGGGCGCATCCATATGCGTGCCGTTGTGGGTGTTGAGCTGCACTTCCTCAACGGCCCAGGCCTCGCCGTCCGGGAGGTCGCTTTTTTCCAACCCCGGGAAAAACGGCATGAGCTGATCGTGGGTGCCATCGTGCCGGTGATAGGTCACCTGGGGGCGAAAAGGCTCGGGATCCGAGGCGATATCATTCTCAATGGGAATGGAGAGATCGATGATTCGCCGCCGGGGGCTTTTAAGTAGGTCGGCGGTTTGTGTGGACGGATCCCGGTTCATGGCTATTCCCTTTTTGAGTGACGGACGCGGCGATTATCCGGGCTATGGATTTATCCCTCGGGGAGTCGATAGACCTTTCGCGCCGTATCGGCAAACAGAGCGTTTTTCTCCGCCGCGGAAAAGTCTGCCGCCAGTTTTTTCATGGCGTTGTAGTAGACCGCGTAGGACAGGGACAGTCGATCCACCGGGAAATTGCTCTCAAACATGCAGCGATCCGCGCCAAAGCAGTCCAGGGCGTGGTGGTACCAGCGACCGTGCGCCTCCAGAAGCTCATCGGAGCTCGGGGGCCGGTCTGCGAGATGCCAGCCAAAACCGTTGTCGGGCATGGCCAGGCCTCCCAGCTTCAAAAAAACGTTGGGACAGGCGCTGAGCTCCCGCATCTCATTCTTCCAGGTGGGGAAAATGTCGTCGTGTTTGCCTTCAAAGCTACCCACACCCAGGGGCGTACTGAAATGATCAAGGATCATCACGGTGTCCGGGCAGGCACGGGCGAGGGCGATGTAATCCGGTAACTGAAAATGATAGTGCCAGGTGTCGTAGGACAGTCCCCGCTCCCCCAGGCGGCGCACGCCCGCCTGGAACTCAGGTAGCCGGTAAAGATCCGCCGGCGCCGGACCGGGGATGAGCATGCTTTCGGCATCGCCCGGAGGCGCACTGGCTCCGGCCTGGCGGATGCCCTTAAAGAAGTCGCCGGCCAGGGCCAGGTGTTGGTCCAGAGCGTCATCAAGGGTGTCTGACTCCCGCAAATCCACATGGCCCACCATGCCCAGGATCGGCGGGCCGAGATCGTGGGATCGAATGCGGGCGGCCTGGGCCAGCACGTACTCGGTTTCTCCCAGGGACTTTTCGTGCTCCGGCCCATCTTCGCGGTAACAGGTGCCGCATTCCATAAATACCGTACCGATCACCTTGTGCCCCGAGCCCGTGTCTACGGCAAGTTCATCGACGTTATAGATATCCCCCATCATGTCGGGCCAGAGGTGGTGGTGGGGGTCGATGATCGGCTGGTCCGGATCGATGATCTCTTCCTGTACCTGGGCCAACCAGGCGGGGTGGTCTTCATGGAACAAATCCATGCCAGTCTCCTTGTAGATTTATTGTTTTATCGTTTTCGCTCTGGCGCGCGCTGTTTGACGACGAAGCGATACGCTAACCAGTTGCCCGGATGAATGCAAAGTCCAACGAAAAACGGCCTCCCGAGGGAGGCCGCTGAAGGTATCAAAGGTATTGCAGGTATTCGCAGGTCCGGCGGTGGGCTAGATACGCTCGATAACCGTGGTGATGCCCTGACCCAGACCGATACACATGGTGGAGATCCCCAGCGTTTGATCACGATCCTGCATCACCGTCAGAAGGGAGCCGGTGATCCGCGTGCCGGAGCAACCGAAGGGGTGCCCGAGGGCGATGGCGCCACCGTGGACGTTGACCTTGTCGTCCATGTGATCCAGAAGCTCCAGATCTTTAAGCACGGGGAGTGCCTGGGCAGCAAAGGCTTCGTTCAGTTCGACCATGTCGATGTCGCCCATGGTTAAGCCGAGCTTCTTCAGCGCTTTTTGCGTGGACGGTACAGGACCGTAACCCATGATGGAGGGATCGACACCCGCGGTGGTCATGGCATTGATCTTGGCGATCGGGGTGAGTCCCAGGGCCTGGGCCTTCTCGTAGGACATTACCAGCATGGCCGAGGCGCCATCCGAGATTTGTGAGGACTGCCCCGCAGTGACCGTACCGCCCTGGGGGTTAAACGCCGGGGGTAGCTGCGCCAGACTCTCCATGGAGGTTTCCGGACGGATCGTCTCGTCCTGCTCCACGGCGATGAGGGCACCGTTTTCATCGTGGCCCTCTACAGGAATGATTTCGCGCGCGAACTTACCGGCTTCCGTGGCTGCATGGGCCAGTTGATGAGAGCGAACGCCCATCTTGTCCTGGTCTTCCCGACTGACGCCGTGAAGCAGAGCAAGGTATTCAGCGGTCATACCCATCATGCCTGCAGCTTTGGCAACGTTCAGGCCCATACGCGGGTTGATGTCCACATCATCCATCATGGGCAGATGACCCAGGTGCTCGACGCCGCCCACGAGGTAGACGTCACCGAGACCCGCCATGATGCTGGCCGCCGCGGTGTGCAGCGCCGACATGGAGGAGCCGCAAAGGCGGTTGACCGTTTGCGCGGGAATGGTGAAGGGCAACTGCGCGCCCAGCACCAACAATCGAGCGAGGTTCATGCCCTGCTCGCCACGCTGTAGCACGCAACCCCAGATCAGATCATCGATCTCAGCGGGGTCCAGTTTTTCATTGCGGGCCAACAGGCCCTTGATAACCGCGACGGACAGATCGTCGGCGCGGACGTTACGAAAACAGCCATTCTTGGACCGACCCATGGCGCTGCGGGCGTAGTCGACGATGACCGCGTCTCTTGGATTAACACTCATCTCAAAATCTCCCTGTTGCGCTTAGTAGTAAGTCTCGCCGGCGGCGAGTTTGGCGCGCATACCGTCGGTCAGTTCATAGGCTTTGCCAAGGTGGGCAAATTTCTCGGATTGTTCGGCTATGTGGGCAAGACCGACGGCGTCCATCCAGCGGAACACACCGCCGCGGAAGGGCGGAAAGCCAATGCCGTAAAGGAGGGCAAGATCGGCTTCGGCGGCGGAGCCTACGATGCCTTCTTCGACACAGCGCGCAAGCTCGGTGCACATGGGCAGCATCATGCGTGCGATGATCTCTTCGCGATCAAACTCTTTGCGCTCAGCGGTAATCGGAGCAATTAAGTCGTAGGTCTCCTGGGAGACGGTCTTCTTGGGTTTGCCCCGCTTGTCCATGACGTACTCGTAAAAGCCCTTGCCGTTCTTCTGGCCAAGACGATCGTTTTCGTACATGGTTTCCGTGGCTGTTTTGAAGTCCATCTTCATGCGATCGGGGAAGCCCTCGGCCATCACGCCGGCGGCGTGAACGCCGGTATCGATGCCCACCACGTCCGACAGATAGGCAGGCCCCATGGGCCAGCCCCAGCGCTCCATGACTTTGTCGACCGCCTGAAAATCCGCGCCGTCGCGGACCAGCTTTGAGAAACCATCGAAGTAGGGGAAGAGCACGCGGTTGACCAGGAATCCCGGACAGTCGTTGACCACGACGGCCTTCTTGCCCATACGATTGGCGTAGGCCACGGTGCGCGCGATGGCGGTATCCGAGGTTTTCGCGCCGCGAATCACCTCTACCAGGGGCATGGCGTGTACGGGGTTAAAGAAGTGCATGCCACAAAAGTTCTCGGGACGCTCCAGGGCCTCCGCCAGGAAGTCGATAGAGATGGTAGAGGTGTTCGATGCCAGCACCGCATCGGGGCTGATGTGCTTTTCTGTTTCTGCGAGTACGGCGTGCTTGACCTTGGGGTTCTCCACAACGGCCTCCACCACGATGTCCACGCTGTCAAAACCTTCGTAGGTCAAGGTGGGATCAATGTTGTTGAGTACCTCGCCCATCTTGTCTGCCGTCATGCGGCCCCGGGATACGCGCTTCGACAGGAGCTTGTTGGCTTCGGACAAACCAAGATCCAGACCTTCCTGAGCGATGTCCTTCATCTTGATGGGGACACCCTTGAGAGAGCTCTGGTAGGCGATACCGCCGCCCATGATGCCCGCGCCCAGTACCGCAGCCCGTGCGATTTTTTTGTCCGCTTTCTTTTCCCAGCTCTTTGCCGTTTTGGCCAGTGCCTGATCGTTGAGGAACAGGCCCACCATGGCGGCGGCCACGTCGGTCTTGGCAAGCTCGGCAAAGCCGGCGCCTTCCACCTTGAGCGCGTCTTCGAGACCCATACCGCGGGCGGCTTCGATGACCTCCACGACCTTGATGGGAGCGGGATAGTTCTTGCCCGCCTGCTGGGCCACCATGGACTTGATGGTAAAGAAGGCCATCATGGCTTCGGTGTCATTCAGGGGCAGAGGGGAGCTCTTGGCGCTGCGACGAGCGTCGATATTCAGCTTGCCCGCCATGGCGGACTCAAGGGTGCTCATGGCCACCTCTTGCAGCTGCTCGGGTGCCGCGACAGCATCCACAGCGCCGGCTTTGAGGGCGTCCTCTGCTTTTTTCTCCTGGCCCGTGGCCATCCACATCACGGCTTCGTCAACGCCGATGATACGGGGCAGGCGTACGGTGCCACCCCAGCCCGGGAGAATGCCCAGCTTGGTTTCCGGTAGACCGACCTTGGCGGCGGTGCTCATCACGCGAAGGTCGCAGGCCAGACAGATTTCCAGACCGCCACCCATGGCGAAGCCATTGATCACGGCAACGGTGGGGAACGGCAGGTTCTGGAGTCGGTTGAAATTGACGTTCTGGCCGCTGGAGAAGGCTTGAATCTCTTCTACCGTGGCGTCGAACATCTTGGTGAATTCGGTAATATCCGCACCGACAATGAACACGCTCTTGCCGCTGGTGACCAACAGACCGCGCACATCGGATTCCTGATCGATGGCGTCGAGGGCCTCGCTGAGGCACTGAACGGTGAGTTGGTTGAATTTGTTGACCGATTCGCCCTGCAGGTCAAATCGCATTTCAAGGACGTCATTGTCGTGACGCTGGAGCGTGATTGCATCGCTCTGATAGATCATGGCTATTATCCCCCGGATGTTAGGCTGCGCATGATCCTCCTGCATGTGTTCACTGTCAATATGGCCCGTGAGCCACAGCCACGTCCTGAACGTTGAGCGTCATAACTATGTCCTAGCGATGCGTCGTAGCCTGTTTATGCTCCCGAAGGTGCAGGGCAACATCCATGATCGTCTTCATCCCCACCAGAATGACCAGCAGAACCAGCGGTTGCCCCAGAGACATCACGGCAAAACCGCCGGCGATGATCGCTACATGCAAGATTACGATGCGCCGGTAAGGTGCGGCCATCAGGCCATTGACTGTGGCGGAATCGCGCTCCCCCGCCATGAGGAAGTTGCTCACAAAAGAGTAGCCATGGCTGATAAGTAGTCCGACGAAGGCGATGATCCATTCCCGGGGCGCAAGAGCAAATACCTGCGCCACCACATCAAAAAGTAGCTGTAGGAAAACCAGAAACAGGGGCCAGGGCGGGTCGTCGCCAAAGGACGTTGGCACGTCAAAGAGAATGCTCAGGATAAAGAAGCCGTGTACCGCGCAGAACCCGCCGTAATGGATCATAAAGAACAGGGAGGGGAACATGGCGCTCAGGCCACCGACGGAGGCCATCTTGAGGATGTTGTAGAAGCCTAACACCAGGTTTTCAGACCAGTAGAGGATAATCAGGGCACCCACATCCCAGTCAAACAACAGCACGCCCAGCAGGGGGAGCAGATTGGCGCCGACCAGCAAGGTGAGGCTCAGCTGCCGGCGTCGACCCCCATACACATTTACAGGCGCGGTGGCGGGTGAGGAGGTGAGGGGGCGGGTGCCGGGGGCGTCTTTGCTAGCCATGTGTCCTGCGAATCCGACCCGCTTTTATGCTCTGGGAATACTCTGCTAACGATCTATGGTTGAGCTATCGTCTGCTATATCGTCATCGCTCCCGACGCCGCAGCCTAATGTAGCGTACGACCCGGACGCATGGCGTCGCGCAGCTCCATGTCCTCGGTGGTTTCCTGCTCCTGTACAAAATGTCTCAGACGTCCCACAACGCTGGTCATGACATCGATGGTCTGGCTGATCTGATCCAGCGCCATGAGAATGGTTTCGCTGTCGTTTTGTTCCTGGTCCTGGTCCTGTTCCTTTTCCTGGGCGAGCTCCAGATCGTGCTTGTCGTCGTTCATGTCATACCTCGCAGTAAACTGCTGGAAGGAATGAAAAGGCTACCGGCGATGATCGCCGGCAGCCCAGGGGGTACTGCGTGCCTGACACTGATTTCAGGGCTTAATCCCAGGAGAGGGCGCCACCGGTCTGATACTCGATAACGCGGGTCTCGAAGAAGTTCTTCTCCTTGCGAAGATCCATGATCTCGCTCATCCACGGGAAGGGGTTTTGCACGCCCGGGAACTGCTCGGGTAAGCCGATCTGCGACAGGCGACGATTGGCGATGAACTGGAGATACTCTTCCATCATGGCCGCGTTCATTCCCAGCACGCCGCGGGGCATGGTGTCCCGGGCATATTCAATCTCAAGCTGGGTACCTTCCAGAATCATCTGAATCGCTTCCTGCTTGAACTCTTCAGTCCACAGCTGCGGGTTCTCCAGCTTGATCTGATTGATGACATCGATACCGAAGTTCAGGTGCATGGACTCATCACGGAGAATGTACTGGAACTGCTCCGCCACGCCGGTCATTTTGTTGCGACGGCCCATGGACAGGATCTGGGTAAATCCACAGTAGAAGAAGATGCCCTCTGTAACCGCGTAGAAGCCGATGAGATTGCGAAGCAGCGTCTGGTCAGATTCCAGAGTACCTGTGCGGAAGTTGGGATCGGACAGCTCGTGGGTGTGGCTGATGCTCCACGCGGCTTTCTTGGCTACCGAGGGTACTTCGCGATACATGTTGAAGACCTCGCCCTCATCCATGCCCAGAGACTCGATGCAGTACTGGTAGGCGTGGGTGTGGATGGCTTCTTCGAAGGCCTGTCGCAGCAGGTATTGGCGACATTCGGGGTTGGTGATGAGACGGTAAACCGCCAGCACCAGGTTATTGGCTACCAGGGAGTCGGCCGTTGAGAAGTAACCCAGGCTGCGCAGTACTATGCGACGCTCGTCGTCCGTGAGGCCTTCAGGGTTTTTCCAGGTGGCTACGTCAGCAGTCATGTTGACTTCCTGAGGCATCCAGTGGTTTGCACAGCCGTCGATGTACTTCTGCCACGCCCAGTCGTACTTGAAGGGCACGAGCTGGTTGAGGTCCGCGCGGCAGTTGATCATCGCTTTCTCATCAATGGAAACGCGAGACGCGCCCATTTCGAGCTCTTCAAGGCCCGGTGCGACATCAAGGCTTTTAAGGCTTTCTGCTGCAGCATCGATATTGGCCCTGGCTTCCGGCGGCAATTCCGTGTCGCTGGTGCCCGTTTCTGCACTCACAGCTGTTGCAACGGGAGCAGTCGCCGTCGCGCTTGGTGCGCTTGTCATGGCGGGTTGCTCCCCAGCCACCTCTGCTGCCACATCTGCAACGACTTCCGCTGCTTTACTTACCTTGGCGGTGGTCGCTTCGGCCGCTTCGGCGGCTGTGATCTCCGCAAGGTTCGCAGCGGCAGCTTCTGCAGCAGCAGCGCCAGTCATGGCCGCCGGTTCTGCTGCCGCGGTGTTGCCGCCGTCTTCTGCGTGGTAATCATCCCAATTCAACATGCTTATCACTCCCTAATTGTCTTCATCGATAACCTCTTGTGGCTATCTACAGGTATGAAACCGTCTTTTTAGTCGCCCCCACAGCGACCACGGTCTTTCTGTTTGTTTAGGGATGCCGCCCGGGGCGAACATCCCTTTACGCCTTACCCTTACGGTCTACTGGCAGGCTTCGCAGTCGGGATCATCCAGGGAGCAGGCCATGGGCACCGGTGCTGGCGCCGGGGCTGACTCCGATGACACGGCGTTCAGCTGGCCCGTGTCGATGGTGGACTTCTCCGTGCCGGTCGCTGCGAGCGAGCGCAGGTAGTATGTCGTCTTAAGGCCGCTGTACCACGCCATGCGATAGGTAATGTCCAGCTTTTTACCGCTCGCATTGTTGATATACAGGTTCAGGGACTGGGCCTGATCAATCCACTTCTGGCGACGGCTTGCGCACTCCACAATCCACCGGGGCTCTACTTCAAAGGCATTGGAGTAGATGGCTCGTAGATCCGCGGGGATACGCTCAATGGCCTGCACACTGCCGTCGTAGTACTTGAGGTCGTTGACCATCACGCTGTCCCACAAACCGCGGACCTTCAGGTCATTGACCAGATAGGGGTTAACGACGGTGAACTCTCCGGACAGGTTCGATTTCACGTAGAGGTTCTGGTAGGTGGGCTCAATGGACTGAGAGACACCGGTGATGTTGGCAATGGTCGCGGTCGGTGCAATGGCCATGACGTTGGAGTTGCGCATGCCCCGTGCTTTGACCGCCTCGCGCAGGCTTGTCCAGTCCATGGTCATGGAATCATCCACCTTGATGTAGTCGCTGCCACGTTCTTCAACAAGCTTGCCCAGGGAGTCGATGGGCAAAATGCCCTGGCTCCAGAGGGAACCCTCATAGCTCTCGTAGGCACCGCGCTCTTCTGCAAGCTTGCTGGAGGCATCAATGGCGTAGTAGCTGATCGCTTCCATGGAGCGATCCGCAAAGGTCACGGCGTCTTCCGAGCCATAGGCTATGTGCTGCTTATACAGTGCGTCCTGAAAGCCCATAAGCCCGAGACCCACAGGGCGATGTCGGAAGTTGGAGTTTCGCGCTGTATCGACGGAGTAGTAGTTGATGTCGATGACGTTATCGAGCATACGCACGGCAGTGCGGACCGTCTCTGCGAGTTTCTCGAGGTTCAGGCCGTTCTCGTCAACATGCTGCGGCAAATTGATAGATCCGAGGTTACACACGGCAATCTCGTCGGCACTGGTGTTCAGGGTGATCTCCGTGCACAGGTTCGAAGAGTGCACTACGCCGGCGTGTTGCTGGGGGCTACGAAGGTTGCAGGGATCCTTGAAGGTCATCCACGGATGCCCTGTTTCGAACAGCATGCCCAGCATCTTGCGCCACAGGTTCTGGGCCTTCACCGTTTTAGAGTACTTGAGCTCGCCCGTGGCGGCCATGGCCTCATAGGCGCAGTAGCGCTCCTCGAAGGCCTTGCCGTAAAGATCGTGAAGATCCGGAACGTCATTGGGGGAGAACAGTGTCCAGTCACCGTCGTCGAACACCCGCTTCATAAACAGATCGGGAATCCAGTTGGCGGTGTTCATATCGTGGGTGCGGCGTCGGTCGTCGCCCGTGTTTTTGCGCAGCTCCACAAACTCCTCGATATCCATGTGCCAGGTTTCGAGGTAGGAGCAGACTGCGCCCTTGCGCTTGCCACCCTGGTTGACGGCTACCGCCGTGTCGTTGACAACTTTCAGGAAGGGAACAACACCCTGAGACTTGCCGTTGGTGCCCTTGATGTAAGAGCCCAGGGCGCGTACGGGTGTCCAGTCGTTACCCAGACCGCCAGCAAATTTGGACAGCATGGCGTTGTCCTGAATGGCGCCGTAGATGCCATGGAGATCATCGGGCACGGTGGTCAGGTAGCAGGACGAGAGCTGGGGACGCAGGGTGCCGGCATTAAACAACGTCGGCGTTGAGCTCATGTAATCAAAAGATGAAAGCAGTCGATAAAACTCGATGGCGCGAGCCTCGCGATCGGTTTCCTCTACGGCGAGACCCATGGCAACGCGCATGAAGAAGATCTGCGGCAGCTCAAAACGCACCTCGTCGCTGTGGATAAAGTAGCGATCGTACAGGGTCTGCAGCCCCAGATAGGTGAACTGCAGGTCCCGCTCGGGCAGGATGGCCTTGCCCATGCGCTCAAGGTCGTACTCTGCCAGCGTGGGATCGAGAAGCTCGAGCTCGACGCCGCGGGCGATGTAGGCAGGCAGGGCCTTCGCGTACAGTCGGTCCATGTCCCCCTGGGTGGCGCTGTCCGCCACGCCGAGGAAGGACAGGGCCTCCGTGCGCAGGTTGTCGCACAGCAGACGGGCCGATGCGTAGGTGTAGTTCGGTTCCTGCTCGATAAGGGTGCGCGCCGTGATCACCAGTGATGTGGACAACTCCTGCATGCTCACGCCGTCATAGAGATTGCGCAGGGCCTCATCGAGAATTCGCGTTTCTGATACGTCATCCAGTCCCGCGCAGGCCTCGCTGACAATGATATGCAGGCGCTCAAGATCCAACGGCGCCTTGCTGCCATCGAGCTGGACAACGTTGATGCGGTCGGCTGCTTCCTGAGTTTCGGCGGACAGTGACTGACGGGCCGCTCGCTTGCTGGCTTGCTGCTCCCGGTAAATAACGTAGTCCCGGGCGATCTTGTGCTCGCCGGCGCGCATGAGAGAGAGTTCTACCTGGTCTTGCACGTCCTCAATGTGAATGGTGCCGCCGGAGGGCATGCGACGTTTGAAGGTCGCGGTGACCATTTCCGTGAGCTTGGCTACGGTCTCATGAATGCGACTGGATGCCGCGGCGGTGCCGCCCTCGACAGCGAGGAAGGCCTTGGTGATGGCAACGGAAATCTTGCTCGCTTCAAACGGTACGACGGTGCCGTTACGTTTGATGACACGCAGCTGGCCGGGGGCCGTGGCGCTCACCTCTGCAGCGCTCGCGCCGGGCGCTTGCGTTAGATTGGCTGCTCTTTGTGCCGTAGTGTTTTCTGTTGCGCTCTCTGTGAGAGACGCTTCCCCGCCCTGGCTGGTTTGCATGGTCACTGGTGTTCACTCCTGTGTACGCGGTTAACGCTGCTTGGTTAACGCTTATTGGTATTGGCTTGTTGCTACTCGCTGCTGCGAGCTACTACTCACTACTATTCACTACACGTCTCGATTGTCTTAACTTTTGTCTTAACTTTCTTTTTTTGTATTTCTCTGTTTTTCGGTGCCTTTTCTCGTCTCTTTTCGGTCTTTTGTCGACTTTTCGGGACAATTAGCGTCTTTAACGCCTATATCAGCGTTTGCCTGGAGAAAGGGCTCCCCATCGCGTTGCCCGGGACTACCTGAATAGCAACACTCAATCTGTCACAATCAAAACTTTTAGGATCACGGTTTAGGTTTTTCGGCGCCGTTTCGCCCCTTTTCTTCATTATTAGTGATGCCGAAATTAGGGGTGCCGAACTGATTCTTGCCACAACGAGCGACGCTGCGTGCACTGGCGCGGAGGGCCTCATGCTCGCTCCACTCATTTCGCTCTGGATGCCATCATAGTGCGCCACACCGTGCTACCCGGGCGTTACCTGAAACGCTAGATATTGGGTTTTTTTAACTGAACGACTACAAGATAAAGCGGTCTCGGGGGGAAAGCAAGCGCATTAGTTTGAGTTTATCCTGTGGATAAGGTGTGTGTGGCGCCTGATGTCTGTACTTACTAACCTCAGAGACCCGCTAAACTCGAAACCCTGGCTTTTTTGTTGTCCTTGAGGTCCCGGTGGATCTTATGGACCGATTTCTTCTAAGCCGTTGACCCGCTATGCGGGCTGGTTATTTAGTGCTCTGCGGCTGCCCTTGAGCGCCCTCAAGGAGCTTCTCTACCAGGGCTTTCTGCGCATGGAGTCGATTCTCCGCTTCCTCCCAGATCACCGTATCGCCGGCGTCCATGAGTTCGGCACTGATTTCTTCTCCGCGGTGGGCGGGCAGGCAATGGAGGTAGAGGGCATCGGGCGCCGCCGCAGCCAGGAGTGCCGCGTTCAGTTGGAAGGGGGCCATGGCCGCTGCGCGCCGGGCCTGCTCCTCTTCCTGCCCCATGGAGGCCCACACATCGGTGACCAGCAGCGAGGCGCCGTCTACGGCACTGCCCGCATCGTGATACAGCGCCACCCGATCGCTGTTATCCCGCAGGAGCTGCGCGTCGGGCTCAAAGCCTTCGGGACAGGCAATGCGCAAGTGAAAATCGAACTGCCGGGCGGCGTTGATGTAGGAGTGGCACATGTTGTTGCCATCGCCCAGCCAACACACGGTTTTGCCCCGAATGGCGCCGCGGTGCTCACGATAGGTCTGCATATCGGCGAGCAACTGGCAGGGGTGGTAGTCATCGGTGAGCGCGTTAATCACCGGGACACTGGAATTCTCTGCAAAGCGCTCGACGATATCGTGGCCAAAGGTCCGGATCATCACAATGTCCACCATGGAGGAAATGACCCGGGCGCTGTCTTCGATGGGCTCTCCGCGCCCCAGCTGGGTATCGCCGGGAGACAGGAACATGGCATGGCCGCCCATCTGGGCCATCCCCGCCTCGAAAGACACCCGGGTGCGGGTGGAGGACTTGGCGAAAATCATTGCCATGACGCTGCCCGGAAATTGGGGAGAGGGCTTCCCGGCACGGTGCGCCGCCTTTAGCGCGATGGCGCGATCAATCAGCGCATCCAGTTCCTCGGGACTAAAATCGAGAAGGGTCAGGAAGTGTTGCTTGCTCACGTTACATTGTCTCCACGGGGTTTTGATCCAGCCATCGATCCACAACCGCGGCGAGGGTCTCCCCCAGCTGACGGCCCTGGGCGTCACTCATCACCAGGGGCGGCAGAAGTCTGATGGTGCGTGCCGCCGTGACGTTGATCAGTAGGCCGGCGTCCAGTGCCAGTCTCACCAGTTCTGCGCAGTCTTGCTTTAACTCAATGCCAATCATCAGACCGGCCCGGCGATAATCCGCTACCGCGTCCTTATGTTTCAGGGCCGCGGTGAAGCTCTCCTGGATGATTCGGCCCAGGGGCTCTGCCCGCTCCTGAAGCTGATCCTCGGCCAGGGTTTCCAGTACTGCGCCCGCCGCGGCACAGGCCAGGGGATTGCCACCGTAGGTCGAGCCGTGGTGCCCGGGTGCAAAGGTGTGTGCGGCGTCACCCCGGGCGAGGCAGGCGCCGATGGGCACGCCGTTGCCCAGGGCTTTGGCCGTGGTAACAACATCCGGGGCAATGCCGATCTGCTGGTAGTAAAAGTAACTGCCCGTACGGCCATTACCTGACTGCACTTCATCAAAGATCAGCAGATACCCGTTCTTCGCGCACAGGCTGGCGACAGCCTTGAGATAATCCAGGTCCAGGGGATGGATGCCGCTTTCTCCCTGCACCGGCTCGAGCATCACGGCCGCGATATCGTCATGGCCCTGAGAAAGCGCCTCCAGCGCCCTCAGGTCGTTGCGGGGCGCGCGCAGAAAGCCGCTGAGGAGGGGGCCAAATCCTGCCTGAATCTTCCGATTGCCCGTCGCCGACAGCGCCGCCATCGTGCGCCCGTGAAAGGCACCTTCCAGAACGACCACCTGCGGCCTCTCGATGCCTTTTTGATGTCCGTGGAGGCGGGCCAGTTTGATAGCCGCCTCGTTAGCCTCGGCGCCGGAGTTGCTGAAAAACACCGTTTCCATGGCCGCGCGGCGTGTGAGCGTTTCGCCCACCTGCTCCTGGAGGTCGATGTGATAAATATTGGAGCAATGGAGAAGTGCCGCGGCCTGCTCGCTGACCGCCGCCGTTACCCGCGGGTGACCGTGTCCCAGATTCGTGACGGCAATACCCGAGAGCCCATCCAGAAAGGCCCGGCCTTGAGCATCGAAGAGTTCGGCGCCTCGGCCGTGGGTAAAACTCACGGGGAGAGGGGAATAGGTACTCATCAAAGCCGACATGGCAGATTTCCGATGGTTGACTGTGCTTGTAGCTTCCGGGATCAGGGGGCCGCAACACTCCACAGCCTTGATGGCTACTTTGGCAAAAACCGTTGGCTACACCGGCGACTGGCGGCGCTGATAAGCCAACGGCAAAGTAAATCCCTGAAATTAAAAAGGCAGCGCCTCGGCTGCCTCGACAAAACTATAACTATTCCCCGGGAGTCTGACAATTTTCCCTTCCGGGCTCTGCGTGGCACAGCGCCCACAATAGCGAGTAAAATAGTCGGACATTCATAGATTCAAAGGACTCATCACATGGATATCATGGATCAGATCAAGGAACAGGTAGAGCAGAATCAGGTGCTGCTATATATGAAGGGATCACCCAATCAGCCCCAGTGCGGATTTTCGGCGCGCGTGGTGCAGGCGCTCATGGCCTGCGGTCAGCGCTTTGCCTACGTGGATATTCTCAGTAATCCGGAGATTCGAGCGAATCTGCCGACCTACGCCAACTGGCCCACGTTTCCCCAGCTGTGGGTCAAGGGCGAACTGATTGGCGGTTGTGACATCGTTACCGAAATGCACGAAAAAGGCGAGCTCGAGCCGCTGGTACGCGAGGCCTCGGAAGCTGCCTGAGGGCATAAAAAAACCGCGGGGCATGAATGCCCTGCGGCTTTCTCTATCTGGTTCTGTCTATTTGGTTTTCTCTGTATACGAAACGTTCTAACTGTCAGGCGACGGGTTTGACCGTACTCATGGCCGTCTGCAGGTAATTCTGCATACCCACCTTGTCCATCAGGCTGAGTTGGGTTTCCAGCCAATCAACGTGCTCTTCTTCGGCATTCAAAATGCTGACTACCAGATCCCGGGATACATAATCACCGACGCTTTCGCAGTAGGCCGCGGCATCCTTCAGGTCCTTGTGTGCGATGTGCTCAAGCTTGAGATCGCACTCCATCATTTCCTTGGCGTTCTCGCCAATCATCAGCTTGCCGAGGTCCTGTAGATTCGGCAAACCTTCGAGAAACAAAATGCGCTCCACCAGCTGGTCAGCGTGTTTCATTTCGTCGATGGACTCGTGGTATTCGTGATCGGCGAGCTCTACGAGCCCCCAGTCCTTGTACATGCGGGCGTGAAGAAAGTACTGATTAATCGCGACCAGCTCATTGCCGAGAATTCGGTTGAGATGTTCGATGACTGTTGGATCGCCTTTCACTGTGCGGAGCTCCTTCGGTAGTGTTTTTGCATAAATTCTGCGTTGATCTTAAAAGTTGTATCGGAAAATCGTCGTGAAACTCTTTAGGTTTCTCATGGTGGGAAGTGTAGCCGGTTGCGGGTCAGGGGAGCCAGATGAATTGTCGCTAACACAAATGACTAGCATTCCGAATTCACCGGGTCGAAGGAGGCACCCGGGTTTCGGGCCTTTGGGTGGCGGGTAAGGTGATAGAGCTTTGAGAGGGCCGGTTTTTGCGTTGTCCCGCCCAGGAATGTCGATGCTTGGGAATGACCGCCGGAGACGATGGTTCCGGAACCCTCGGAATAGTTCTGCCGGTATTCAGATGCTGGATGACGGTAACTTAATCTTCAGGACCATTGCAGATATGAGATCTGAGACGTCCTAGGCCGGTGAAGCCGCAGAATAGAACAGTCCCTCACCTACCTGTGGAAGTGTCGGATTGTCTTGCAGGAGGCTCAGGGCGTGATCGGTGCAGCCGCCGCACTGGCTGGCTACGCCGAGCTCGTCTCGCAGGGCCTGGAGCGTGGTTGCCCCGCCGGCTGCGGCGGCGCGAATCTGTTTGTCGGTGATACCGTTGCAGATGCAAACGTACATACGGCTCCGTCCTCTCCTGCTGTTAAATCGACGTCAGTTGTTAACGTATTTCAAATGAGAATAGTTGTCAATAGTATTTGAGGGGAAATCTGGCTCCCCGGCCTCGGGTATAATTTGCCGTCCTATTTGAGTGAGATTCCTGTCATGAATGCCGTAACGTCCGCCAGGGCAGGTGCCGAGAGCAGTACCGAGAGCAGTGCCGAAACAGGCGCCGACATAGGCGTCGAGGTGCGAGTGATGGCTCAGGCTGCGCAGGCCGCCGCCCGGGGCCTGGTCGCATCCACAACCGACGCTCGCAATCAGGCGCTGCTCGGCGCCGCCGCGCTTCTGGACGACCGTCGCCGGGAGCTTCGCGAGGCAAATGCCCTGGACATGCAGCGGGCCCGGAAAAACGCTCTGGATTCTGCTCTTCTTGACCGCCTGGAGCTGAGCGAGGCGCGCATTGACGCCATGTTGGAGGGTCTGCGTCAGGTGGCGGCATTGCCGGATCCCGTGGGAGCCATTCGGGATATGAGCCCCCGCCCCTCGGGTATTCGCGTGGGTAAGATGCGCGTGCCTCTGGGCGTGATAGGGATCATCTACGAATCACGCCCCAATGTAACTGCCGATGCGGCAAGTCTGTGCATCAAGTCCGGCAACGCGGCAATCCTCCGCGGCGGGTCCGAAGCCCTGCACTCCAATGCCGTAATAGCGTCTGCCATGGCGGACGGCCTGGCAGCTGCGGGACTGGATGCTGCTGCGGTTCAGCTGGTGCAGACCCGGGATCGCGCCGCGGTGGGGGCTCTTCTGGCGCTGGAAGGGCTCATCGACGTGGTCATCCCCCGAGGCGGTAAAAGCCTGGTGGAGCGCATCAGCAGGGAAGCACAGGTGCCGGTGATCAAGCATCTGGACGGTATCTGCCACGTCTATATCGATGCGGGTGCTGACGCGGATATGGCGCTGGCCATTGCTGTCAACGCCAAGACCCATCGCTATGGCACCTGCAACACTATGGAAACGCTACTGGTGCACGCGGAGGAGGCGCCGGCGCTCCTGCCGCTCCTGGCAGCGGCTTTTCGGGATGCCGGCGTCGAGCTGCGCGTTTGTGAGCGGAGCAGGAGCCTGCTGCCCGACGCCATTTTGGCCACGGAGGCCGACTGGGGCACGGAGTACCTCGCTCCGATCCTGTCTCTACGCATGGTCGACAGTATCGATGAGGCCATGGCGCATATCGAGCGCTATGGCTCGGGACATACGGAAGCCATTGTCACGGCCGATTATCAGCGCTCCCAGCGCTTTCTCCGTGAGGTGGACTCGGCTTCGGTCATCGTCAATGCGTCCACCCGTTTTGCCGACGGCTTCGAATACGGTCTGGGTGCGGAGATCGGAATCTCTACGGACAAATTGCACGCCCGGGGGCCCGTGGGTCTTGAAGGTCTCACCTCGGAGAAGTACGTGGTGCTTGGCGATGGACAGATCCGCAGTTGATAAAAAGGCTCCCTGAGACCTCGGATGAGGCATTGCCCGCCAAGCCTCCCATCGGGATTTTTGGCGGTACCTTCAACCCCATTCATTTTGGTCACCTCCGGTCTGCCCTTGAGCTGGTGGAGGCCCTGTCCCTCAGCGAGTTGCGCTTTATGCCAGCGGCGGAGCCGCCGCACCGGGCATCACCGGAGGTGAGTGCCGCGGACCGGGCGACCATGGTGGAGCGCGCCATCGCCGGGGAGCCGCGCTTTCGCTGTGACCGGCGGGAACTGGAGCGCCATGGACCATCCTATACGGTGGCAAGCCTTGAGGAACTCCGTGGCGAACTGGGTAGGGAGCGCGGTATCTGTTTAATCATGGGCTGTGATGCCCTGCTGGGATTACCCCAATGGCACCGCTGGGAGGCGCTTCTGGATCTCGCTCACCTGGTGATTATAGCGAGGCCCGGGTGGGTCTTCCCCGAGGAGGGCGTGGTCGCCGAGCTTCTGGAGGAACACGGGAGCAGCAGCGATGCGCTCCACACCATGCCCGCGGGAAAAATAGTAACGCAGACCCTGCGCCCTCAGGATATCTCGGCCACAAACATCCGCGCCCTGTTACAATCGGGGCTATCGGCGCGCTATCTCCTTCCCGAGAGCGTGCTTGCATATATCGCTGAACGCGGTCTTTACGCGAAGCAGGAGTAACGGGCCTATCACCCCTAAAGATAAAGCGACAGAAAATGCCGAGGCGCTGTCAGCGCAGGAACTCATGAATCTCGTGACGGAAGCGCTGGATGATCTCAAGGGCGTCAACCCCGTCACCCTCGATGTGCGCGAGCTCAGCAATGTGATGGACTACCTGATCATTTGCAGCGGCACATCCAGTCGCCACGTGAAATCCCTCGCCGACAATGTATCCCGCATGTCCAAAGCCGCCGGGCATATGCCCATGGGCGTCGAGGGAGAGGATGCGGGTGAGTGGGTGCTGGTGGATCTTGGTGATGTGGTGGTACACGTGATGCAGCCGGCAACGCGCGATTTCTATGACCTCGAGCGACTCTGGGTTCCGGGTGCTGCCTCCCGCGACGAAAGCGCCGACGACACCGCGGACAACGGTCCCGACTGATGCGCATCAATGTGCACTCAGTAGCGGGCAAGATGCCGCGCTGGGTCGACACAGCGGTGGGTGAGTACACAAAACGTCTTCCCCGGGAGCTGAGCCTCCGGTGGCGGGAGATTCCCCTCGCCGCACGGAGCGCCAACGCCAACGCCGAACAACTGAAGGAACGCGAGGGCGCCGCCATGCTCAAGGGCGTCCCTGGCGCGGATCATTGCGTTGCGCTGGACGGCCGGGGTAAACCCTGGACAACGGAGGAACTGGCCAAACATCTGGAGCAGTGGATGATGCAGGGTCAGGACCTGAGCCTGCTCATCGGCGGCCCCGATGGTCTGTCGGACGCTTGCCTGGGGGCCGCAAAGCAGCGCTGGTCCCTCGGCCCACTCACGCTGCCCCATCCCTTGGTGAGAGTGGTTTTGGCGGAACAACTCTATCGTGCTTGGACAATCACCATTGGACACCCCTATCATCGCGCCTGACCCCTGCGCCAGTTTTGACATGGACCTATGGCCTCCCGCGTAGTTCTCAAGGATACCCAGCGCGAACAGCGTATTTTCGGCGCCCGCAGCCTGGTGGCGCTCGGTTTTGTGGTGCTCTTGCTCGGCCTGCTCCTGGCGCGCTATTACAACCTTCAGATCAACGAGTTTGAGGTGTATAGCACCGCTTCCGAGCGCAACCGTGTGCAGCTCCAGCCCCTGCCACCGAAACGCGGGCTGATCTACGATCGCAACGGCGTGCTCCTTGCAGATAATCGACCCAGCTACACCCTGTCTCTGATTCTTGAGCGCGTTGAGGATCTCGAGGCGACTCTCGCTGCGCTGGGGGAGCTGGTGACCATCGAAGACAGCGATCTCGAGAAGTTCCGCACCCGGGCGCGTCAGCGACGACCCTACGATCCCGTGCCCCTGCGCTTTCGTCTCAACGACGTGGAACAGGCCTATATCGCGGTGAATCGCCATCGTCTGCCCGGGGTCACCGTGGAAGCGCAGCTCCAGCGGTATTACCCCCACGGTGAGCTCTTTGCCCATGCCCTGGGCTATGTAGGGAGAATCAACACCCAGGAGATGGCCAGCATTGACCAGGCGGCCTATCGCGGCACCTTCCACATCGGAAAAATCGGCCTCGAGCGTCGCTATGAAAACGAACTACATGGCGAAGTGGGTTACCAGACCGTTGAGACCAATGCCCATGGCCGGGTGCTCCGGGTACTTGAGCGCTTTGATCCGAGCCCCGGTGAGGACCTGATTCTTCATCTCGACTACGAGCTGCAGCGCGTTGCCCACGAGCAGCTCGCGGGGCGGCGGGGCGCCGTGGTCGCCATCGATCCCCTTACTGGCGGCGTTCTCGCCATGGTCAGCACGCCGGCTTTTGACAGCAATCTCTTTGTCAACGGGATCAGCAGTCGCGATTACAATGCCCTGCGGGATTCGCGGGACGTGCCCCTGTTTAATCGGACCGTGCAGGGGCAGTATCCGCCGGGGTCGACGGTGAAGCCCATGATCGCCATGGCGGGTCTCGAAGCCGGTCTCATCGATCCTGAATTTACCGTGCCGGACCCGGGCTGGTATCGCCTGCCCGGCGACCGCAGGCGCTACCGTGACTGGATTCTGCGTATTCGAGGGACGGGACATGCGCCGGAAGTGGATCTGAAGATGGCGCTGGCGGAATCCTGCGACGTGTATTTTTATGATCTTGCCCGGCGGCTTACCGTCGACGGTATCCACAACTACCTGGATCTTTATGGCCTGGGCCGCCGCACGGGTATCGACACCACCGCGGAGCGGCCCGGCGTGCTGCCTTCCAAGGACTGGAAGCGCGGAGCTCTCGGTCAGCCCTGGTATCCCGGCGAGACCCTCAGTGTGGGCATTGGTCAGGGCTATATGCTGACGACCCCCCTGCAGCTTGCGGTGGCTACATCGGTGCTGGCGACCCGCGGCGAACATCGGGAACCCCGACTGGTGCAGTGGCTGGGTGACGATGCGCTCGAGGCGCCCATGGTGGCCCCCCTCATCGCCGATGGCGCCCATTGGGATGCCGTTGTGGAGGGCATGCGGGAGGTTGTTCATGGCCGTCGGGGTACGGCGAAGGCCATCGCCCGGGGCATGGAATACGAAATGGCGGGGAAAACCGGTACCGCCCAGGTGATCGGCATTGCCCAGGATGCGGTGTACGACGAAGACGAGATTGATGAGCGCCATCGCAACCACGGACTGTTCATTGCATTCGCACCGTTAGAGGCGCCCACCATTGCCGTCGCGGTGATTGTGGAGAACGGCGGGGGCAGCAGTGCGGCGTACCCCATTGCCCGGGCGGTGGTGGATGCCTGGCTGGACCGGGAACCCAGTTGATGTCTGAATATCTGCGCCAGATGCCGGAGAACGTGGGGCCTCTCACCCGTCCTCCGGGCGTGGCGACAAAGCTGCATGTCGACGCACCACTGCTGGTGCTGTTGCTGCTGCTCACAGCCTACGGTCTGCTGGTGCTCTACAGCGCTTCGGGACAGAGCATGGATGCGGTGGTGCGCCAGGGGCGCTACTTCGTCCTGGCCTACGTGGTGATGTTTGCCATGGCGCAGTTCAATACCGTGCGCTGGTCCCGCTGGTCTCCCTGGGGCTATTTGCTGGGCGTCGCTTTTCTGGCGGCCGTGGCCGTGGCCGGCGTGGGAGCCAAGGGGGCTCAGCGCTGGCTGGAACTCGGCGGTTTTCGCTTCCAGCCCTCGGAAATCATGAAGCTCGCCGTGCCTATGACCATTGCCTGGTATCTGGGCTCCCGTGTTCTGCCCCCGGCGTCCCGTCACATTGCCGTGTGCCTTCTGCTCATCGCCATTCCCTGCGGTCTGATTATCCGTCAGCCTGATCTCGGTACATCCCTGTTGATTGGCGCCTCGGGGCTTTTCGGCATTTTTATGGCGGGTATCAGCTGGCGATTTATTTTTGGCACAGGGCTCGTGGCAATTTTCTCCGCCTGGCCCGCATGGATGTTTATGCTGGAGGACTACCAGAAGCAGCGGATTCTCACGCTCCTGAATCCCGAGAGCGACAAGCTGGGCGCGGGATGGAACATCATCCAATCCAAAACCGCCATCGGTTCCGGCGGTTGGTCGGGCAAGGGCTGGACCCAGGGCACCCAGTCGCAGCTGGATTTTCTCCCCGAAAGCCACACCGATTTCATTATTGCCGTCCTCGCCGAGGAGTTCGGCCTTCAGGGAGTGCTCCTGCTCCTTGGGCTGTATATCCTGATTCTTCTGAGAGCCTTCTGGATCGGACTCAACGCCCAGAGTAGCTACGGTCGGATCCTTTGCGGGAGTATTACCCTGACTTTCTTTGTCTACATCTTTGTTAATATGGGAATGGTCGCGGGGCTCCTTCCCGTCGTGGGTGTACCCCTGCCCTTGGTCAGCGCCGGCGGCACCTCCGTGGTCACCCTCATGGCCGGGTTCGGGCTCCTCATGGCGGTGAGCACGGAGAAGCGCGTGGTGGGGCAATAGACCGTGAACACCGTGAACTTCCAACAGAGCGCATTGAATGATTCCTGACCTTGTTTCTTCGCCGCTGAGCCGCTGCCTTTTTCGGTTCCGGTTCCGGCTCTCGTCCTCTCTCTCAGCCCGGATTCTGTCCCACAGAGTCCGAAGCGCAGCCGCGGGATGTCTCGGTAGCCTGCTGCTGTCTACGCCGGTGCTGGCGGATTATTCCGCGCATCCTGCTGCCCGGACGCTGATTGATGAGATGGTGGCGGAGGAGGGCTTTTCCCGCGAGGAACTCCAGTCCCTTTTCGCGGCCGCCGAAAAACAACAGAGCATCCTTGATGCTATTTCGCGTCCCGCCGAAAAAACCAAACCCTGGTATGAATACCGCGCAATATTTCTCACGGAGCGCCGGGAACGCGAGGGCATCGCATTTTTCCAGGAGCATCGGGAGGCTCTTTCCCGGGCGCAGGCGGAGACGGGAGTACCCGCAGAGGTGATCGTCGCCATTATTGGCGTAGAAACCTACTACGGTCGCATCGCCGGCAGCTATGACGTTATCGACGCGCTAACGACCCTCGCCTTCGATTACCCCAAGCGTTCCACGTTTTTTACCAGTGAACTCAAGAACTTTTTGCTCCTCTCCCGGGAACAGGGTATGGATCCTCTCAGTCTCAAGGGGTCCTACGCCGGTGCCATGGGCTACGGGCAGTTCATGCCAAGCAGCTATCGGGCCTATGCCATCGATTTTGACGGGGACGAGCAGGCAGACATCTGGAACAATCCCACCGATGCCATCGGCAGCGTGGCGAACTACCTGGCCAGACACGGCTGGCGTGCCGGTGAACCCGTGGTCAGTGCGGCAACCGCCGAGGACACTGTTCCCAAAGAGGCCTTTGACGGCGGCCTCAAGCCCAGGCAAACGGTGCAGGACTTTATTGCCCTGGGGCTGTCGCCCCGGCAGCAGCTCGACCCCGAGGCGAGCGCGACGGCGATGTGCTTTGAGCTCGCCGATGGCTATGAGTACTGGTTGGGCCTGCAAAACCTCTATGTCATTACCCGTTATAACCACTCTGCCATGTACGCCATGAGCGTGTTTTTGCTGAGCCAGCGCATTGCTGCGGGCGTGCAGGCATGACGCGAAGGACCCGAAGTGCGCATAAAATGCCACGAAGCTCGGGGGCGCTCAGCCTCAAAGCGCTATTCTTTCTTATCTCATCCTCCTTGCTCCTGGGTTGCTCCGGCTCTGATCCCAAAGTGGCCTGGGAAGGCGATGGCGCCCCCGTGAGCAATCTTGAGCCCGGGGACGTCGCCGATGCGGTGCCTCGCCCGGACCCAATCCTCCGCGCGGGCAACACCTCGCCCTACAGCATTGATGGTGTGGAGTATCGCGTGTTGCCCAGTGCCGAGGGCTACCGCGAAAAAGGGATTGCCAGCTGGTACGGGACCAAGTTCCATGGCAATAAAACGGCCAACGGCGAGGTCTATGACCTGTACCTGCCCACCGCCGCTCACCGCAGTCTCCCTATTCCCAGCTATGCCACGGTGACCAATCTCTGGAATGGCCGGCAGGTGGTCGTGCGTATTAATGATCGCGGTCCCTTCCATCCTGACCGTCTCATTGATCTCAGTTACGCCGCCGCGGTGAAACTGGGCTTCGTCGACAAGGGCACGACCGAAGTGCTCGTGGAGACCATTGCCCTGGCCGGTGTCGATGACCGTCGCGACAGTGATACAGGGGCTTATCGTTATCTGCAGCTGGGCGCTTTTGCCAATCCCGCGACGGCGCAAGGGCTGCGGGACTCCGTGGCGGAAATGGTAAGCGTTCCCGTCAATGTCACCCCCGTGGATGCAGGAGGACAGCGTCTTCACCGGGTTCGCGTGGGGCCCGTGGCCGATGGCGAGGAGCTTCGCTATCTCCGCGACATGCTGATGACCCGGGGCTACTCTCCGGGCCTGGCGCTGCCATGAGCCATAACGCCCTGTGCCGTCTGCACAACCGGTTTCGCCACCGGGATTTTTCAGTCATGAGAGCTTGGGTTACCATGCCCCGCCTCCAAACCCTGATTTGAATTCTATGCCAAACACTTTACCTCGCCCCAGCGCCTCACCTTGCCCCCGCGCCATCACCGCGTGTCTGACCCTGCTGCTGGCTGCGTTTTCTGTGGCGGTATCTGCGCAGAATATTGTCCCGGCACCACCGGAGGTCGCAGCCCGCGCCTACCTCCTCGTGGATGCCAACAGCGGTGCGGTGCTCGTTGAGTCGAATGCTGATGAGCAGTTGCCCCCGGCCAGTCTCACCAAGCTCATGACCGCCTATGTGCTGGCGTCGGAGATTGAAGCGGGGCGCGTGAGTCGTGACGATCAGGTCACGGTGAGCCGCAACGCCTGGTCTCAAAATCCGGTCTTTAACGGTTCGTCCCTGATGTGGATCGAACCGCGGAAGCCCGTAACCATCGGCCAGCTGGAACAGGGCGTTGTGATCTCGTCGGGTAATGACGCCACCGTGGCCGTGGCGGAGCACATCGCAGGCAGCGAGGCGGCTTTTGCCGATTTGATGAACAAGCACGCGGCGGAGCTGGGCCTTCACGGCACCTATTTCGCCAATTCCCACGGCTTGCCCCATCCCCAGCATCTGACCACGGCGCGGGACCTGGCCACGCTGGCCAAGAACATCATTGCGCGTTTTCCCGAGCACTACAAAGTCTATAGTCAGCGCGATTACACCTATAACGACATCAAGCAGTACAACCGCAACAAGCTTCTCGGCGAAGACCCCTCGGTTGATGGTCTGAAAACCGGCTATACCCGGGAGGCGGGTTATGGCCTCGTGGCGTCTGCAGAGCGCAACGGTATGCGGCTTATCTCTGTCGTGATGGGTACGGAGAGCACTCGGGCGCGGGCGCGGGAAACCCGCAGCCTGCTCAACTACGGCTTCCGCTTTTATGAAACCGACGTAATGGTTGCCGGTGCAGAAGAGCTGGAGAAGCCGCGGGTCTGGAAGGGTGTGGCGGACTATGTGTCCGTGGGCATCGCTGACGACGTGGTGATGACCCTGCCCCGGGGTAAGCGCAACAACCTCGTGCGGGAACTTGTACTCATGGATCCCATTTCTGCGCCCCTGGCCGTGGGCGACGCCCTGGGCGAATTGACGCTCACTCTGGACGGCGAAGTTCTTCAGCAGATTCCCCTGGTCGCTCTGGAGCCCGTGGAGGCCGCCGGTTTCTTCGCGCGGATCTGGGATATGCTCCTCATGTGGTTGGCGCAGCTTTTCGGTGGCTGATCTCATTACAGGATCGGGTGCTGACGGCGAAGAGCCCCCCAAGATAGAGTTTCCCTGTGACTACCCGGTGAAGGTCCTGGGTCGCAACGTGGAGGAGTTTCGTCCCCTGGTGCTCGAGATCTTTGAGCGCCATGCCCCCGGTTTTGACGAGACCACCATTACCGTGCGCGATAGTCGTAAAGGTAATTTTCTGTCTCTGACGGTTACCATCACTGCTACGGGTCCCGAACAGCTCGAGGCGCTTCATCAGGACCTTCGCGCCACGGGCCTCGTACAGATGGTGCTGTGAGCGCCGACAGCCCTTCGGAACTGCGCATTCGCCGCCTGGGAGAATGCGACTATCAGCAAACCCTCGATAAGATGCGCAGCTTTACGGATGCGCGCAGCAAAGAGACCCCCGACGAACTCTGGCTCCTGCAGCATCCCCGGGTATTTACCCAGGGGATCGCAGGAAAAGCGGAGCATCTCCTGGCTCCCGGCGATATTCCCGTGGTGCAGGTGGATCGCGGGGGGCAGGTGACCTATCACGGTCCCGGTCAGTGGGTCGTCTACCTCCTTGTGGATTTGCGCCGTCGACATCTTGGCGTCCGCGCCCTGGTGGATCTTATCGAACGGTCCATCGTAGAAACGCTGAATCGCTTCGGCATTGCATCGGCACCGGATCCCAAGGCTCCCGGCGTTTACGTAAAAGGGCAGAAAATAGCGTCGTTGGGCTTACGGGTGCGCCGCGGCTGCAGTTATCACGGTCTGTCTCTCAACGCCGATATGGATCTCCAGCCCTTCAAGCGCATCAACCCCTGCGGTTACGAGGGGCTTGAGGTCACGTCCCTGCGTTCGCTGCTGGGGGACGATTGCCCGCCCATGGAGACCATTGGCGAGGCCTTGCTTGACAGTCTCGAGGCTGCCTTCGAGCAATAAGCGCCTCTGTCATGGGTGGTGGGTTGGGCAAAAAAAAAGACGGTCTCTTCAGTCCCTTGAGACTGCGTCGACCGTCTTTTTTAGCTTGAGCAGCGCAGAAGGCTGTTCAGGCGTCTGGATCCAGGCTAAGGCGCTGAGCTATCAGAAACGATAGGTTGCCTGCAGCGCATAGGAGCGCAGCTTGCCCAGAGAGTTGAAGCCATTACCCGATGCCAGGGGCTGGTCGTTGTTGTTGTAGCCTACAAACTCCATCCGTGAGGTTCTTGCCGAGGGCGGCGACTTCCCAGGTACCGTCGGGTGAGCCAACGCTCAGACGGAAATCAACCATGGTGAACTCATCCTGAGACCCGATGAACGGATCCAGATCACCCACCGTTGCAAACTCATCAGAGTAGTTAATGTTCAGGACGGCCCGCGTTTCCAGGGAATCCATCAACGGGATACGCCAGTCGAAGTTCAGGTTGTAGGCCAGCTCCGGAGCGAACTGGGTGTTGTCACCCGCCGCATCGCGGAAGCCATTGTTGCAACCTGGCTCAAACTCCGGGTGACCGGGGTCGATCTGCTGGCGTGCCCAGCAAGGTGCTGTATCCCATTCGTCAAAGGTAGAGTCAAGATAGGACGTGGCTGCCGTTATGATCAGATCGTCCGTTGCTGCCCATTGAAGGTCCAGCTCGATACCCTGGGAGATAATCTCCGCCGCGTTGACTACCACGAAGCCCGTGGCACCATCAAAGATAGATACCTGGGCATCGGAGACTTCGTTGCGGAACAGGGCGCCGTTGAGACGCATGGCGCCGTCGAGGAGGGTCGTCTTGAAGCCTATCTCGTAGGCCAGGGAGGTTTCTTCTTCGTACTCAAAACCGTCGGCGCGAGGTCCCACGGACTCTTTCAGGAAGCGGGCGTCAAAGCCGCCACCCTTAACCCCGGTGGAGACCGTTGCGTAGATCAGTGTGTCGATGCTGAGATCATGCTCGATATTGGCGTAATAGTCGACGAAGCTCTCCGTGCGTTTGCGCCCATCAAACTGGTGCTCATAGGTGCCCAGTAATCCACTGTCATTCCAGAGCCCAGCGTCATACGCCGCTGCTACCGGTGCGAGCTCGGCTTCGAAGCGATCGTATTCTGCTGCTGTATCACCGTAGACCAGAGTGCCCTCGGGAGCTCCTATGACGCTGGAAAAGTCCCAGCCACCCGTGAAGCTTTTTTCGAGGGTGCGATCCACTTCCTTGGTTTCATCGGTATAGCGAAGACCACCGGTAACGCGGGTGGTGTCGCTGAGGTTCCAGGTGAGGGAGCCGAAGACCGCGAAGGTCTCCTGGGTCTGGTCAAAGTCGTAATCGCGGGTCACGTTCGCCAGGGGTGCGAGTGCTGCAACCCCGAAGGCTTCCTGGGAGCGATAAAAGAGATCAGAGCTCTGATAGTAAAGCCCGGCGATGTAATCAAAGGTCCCGCCTGTGGGAGAGGTCAGGCGTATTTCCTGACTGAACTGCTCGTAATCCTCTACGGCATCGATCTCGATAAATGGCAGGGCGGAAAAGTCGCAGTCGCAGATATCGGTGTAGTCATAGGAGGCGTAACCAGAAATGAAGGTCAGGGCATGTTCACCAAGGGCCCACTCAATGCCCAGACGCCCGGCGTCGACGGTGTTTTCGCTGCCTTCCTTCTGATCGGGGAATCCCGGTGTGTTGGCCGGCACGACGCCCAGGGACTTGAGGATGGCACCGCCATCGTTGACCACTGCTCGCTCGTCATCGATGCGTTCGGTGCCGTCCGTTCCCGTGACGGCTCCCACGGAAAGCTGGTTCAAAAAGGTGATACCAGCGGCTGTGGGGTTATAGGGCACTTCCGAGACCCGGCCGATCTGGGTGATGGACTCATTCTGGGTAAAGTCACTTCGCTCCCATTTAAAATCGACGGTGACACTGTCCGTGGCATCCCACTGCAGGGATGCGCGAATCGTCTCGTCGTCCCGTCCCATGGCGTCTTCGCCGGTGATGACATTTTCGAGATAGCCGTCGTAGTCATACTTGCGGTAGGCGATGCGGCCGCGCAGGGTGTCAGTGATGGGACCGGATATGACGCCGTTCACTTCGGTCTCGCCATAGCTGCCGTAGAGAGCCTGAATTGACCCCTCGAGTTCATCCGTGGGGCGAGCCGTGTGCACGGACAGGGCGCCGCCAATGGTGTTTTTACCGAAGAGGATGCTCTGGGGGCCGCGCAGAACCTCGATGCGGTCCAAATCCATAAAGGGCGCTCGGGACAGCTGGTGGCGACCCATGAAGACGCCGTCATTAAACGTTGCCACGGATTGCTCGATGCCCTGGTTGGTACCTGAGGTGCCCACGCCCCGGATGAACAGGAAGTTGCCGATGGGGTTCTGGGCGACGGTAACCGCGGGCATGTTCATGGTGAACTCTTCCATTTTGGTGATGCCGAGTTCATTGATGGTCTCCCCGGTCATGGCGACCATGGATATGGAAACATCCTGGAGGGATTCAGCACGGGCCTGGGCAGTGACCACGACCTCCTCGAGTTGAGCCTGGGCCGCGCTCGCGCAGGAGACCGCGATGGCGAGGGCCGACAGCATAGTTTTCGGACGAGCGGGAGCCTTGAAAATTTGAGACATGAAGTGACCTTTTATTATTTGCTTAGTTAGTTGCCGTGATTCTGGATGATCATGGCAGAGCAAACTATAAAGTTTTTGACGGTGTTTAGGGAGTGTTTAGGGAGTGTTCAGGCAGTGTTTAGGGACATTTAAAGAGTGCTTAGTGAATTTCTACACAAAAATCTCCACTGCAAACGACACTCCCCTCGGATCATCACCGATTAGTGAGCGCAGAGGCTATCCGTTAGAATGCGCCGCTCAGAGGCTGCCCTTGAGCAGGGGTGACCATGATCCGTGTAGCAACAGCCACTCAATTGAGTACCAATCAGGACGACCCGAATGCAGGATGGTGATTTTCTTCAACAAGTTGCGCAGCGCAGAACCTTTGCCATCATTTCCCACCCCGACGCCGGCAAAACCACCATCACCGAGAAACTGCTGCTTCTGGGTAGCGCCATCTCCGTAGCCGGCAGCGTCAAAGGTAAAAAAGGGCCTCACGCCACCTCCGACTGGATGAGCATGGAGCAGGAGCGGGGCATCTCCGTGACATCGTCGGTCATGCAGTTTCCCTATCATGACCGCATAGTGAATCTTCTGGACACCCCCGGTCACGAGGACTTTTCTGAGGACACCTATCGCACGCTCACGGCGGTGGATTCCGCCTTGATGGTTATTGACGGCGCCAAAGGTGTTGAGGACCGCACCATCAAGCTCATGAACGTCTGTCGCCTGAGAGATACGCCCATCATCAGCTTTGTGAACAAGCTCGACCGGCCGACCCGGGATCCTATCGAGCTCCTCGATGAGATTGAAGAGGTGCTGGGCATTGCCGCCGCGCCGGTGAACTGGCCCATGGGCATGGGGGAGCATTTTCTGGGGGTCTACAATCTGTACACCGATACCCTTCACTGCTTTGAGCGGGGCCACAACGCCGTGTTACCACCGGATAGGCGTATTCAGGGGCTTGATTCCGACGAGGCCCGGCAGTTACTCGGTGATGAATACGACGACTTTGTGGACGAGATCGAGTTGGTGAAGGGTGCCAGCCATGAATTTGAGCTGGAAAAGTTTCTCGCGGGCAAGCTTTCGCCGGTGTTTTTTGGCACGGCCCTGGGCAACTTCGGTGTACGGGAAATGCTCGATAACTTCGTGGAGTGGGCGCCCCCACCCCAGGGCAGGGGCAGCAATGAGCGTGAGGTGGCGGCGAGCGAGCGCAGTTTCAGCGGCTTTGTTTTCAAGATCCAGGCGAACATGGATCCACGGCATCGCGATCGCATCGCGTTTATGCGCGTCTGCTCGGGTCGCTACGAAAAAGGCATGAAGATGCGCCATGTGCGCATGGCTAAGGATATCAAGATCGCCGATGCGGTGACCTTCAAGGCCGGAGAACGGGTGCTGGTGGAGGAGGCTATCGCGGGAGACATCATCGGTCTTCACAACCACGGCACCATTCAGATCGGCGACACCTTTACCGATGGCGAGGATCTGGGCTTTACGGGCATTCCTCACTTTGCGCCGGAGTTATTCCGACGTATTCGCCTGCGCGATCCCATGAAATCCAAGCAGCTGCAAAAGGGACTGCAGCAGCTCTCTGAGGAGGGCTCCACCCAGGTGTTTGCCCCGATCAGCTCGACGGATCTTATCGTCGGCGCTGTGGGCCAGCTACAGTTTGATGTGGTCGCCTATCGCCTGAAGGATGAATACAAGGTCGAGGCCATGTATGAGCCCATCAACGTGTATACCGCGCGCTGGGTGTACTGCGATGACGAGCGCAAGCTCGAGGAATTCCGCAAAAAAGCGGCGGACCAGCTCTCCATCGATGGTGGCGGATTTTTAAGCTACCTCGCGCCCACGCGGGTCAACCTCGCCCTCATGGAAGAGCGTTGGCCGGATATTCAATTCCGCGCCACGCGCGAGCACTAGGCCGGGGCTGTAGTTTGGGGGATTGCTCGGACTACAAAAGGCCCTGAATATCCGCAGCGATGGCCTCGGGCTTGGTGGTCGGTGCATAGCGCTTCACGACCTGACCTTCGCGATTGATCAGGAATTTGGTGAAGTTCCACTTGATGCGCTGGCTGCCCAGGGCGCCGGGGGCGGCCTGTTTGAGATGGGCAAACAGGGGGTCGGCGTCACCGCCGTTGACGTCGATTTTGCCAAACATGGGAAAACTCACACCGTAGTTCAGCTGGCAGAACTCCTGGATTTCGTCATTGCTGCCGGGGTCCTGGCCGCCGAACTGATTGCAGGGAAAGCCAAGAATGGTAAAGCCCTGCTCTTTAAACTTCTCATACACCGCTTCCAGCCCCGCGAACTGCGGTGTGAAGCCACATTTTGATGCCGTGTTGACGATCAACAGCACCTGGCCGCGATAGTCTTCCAGAGACTTTGCATTGCCCTGCTTGTCCTGGGGTGCAAAGCCATAGATGCCTTCGCCTGTTCCTGCGCTCGTACCGTTGCTCATGAGATCCTCGTCATGGTGTTTGCCTTGAGCATCCACCGGGATGATGTAATAGGTCAGGCACTATACGCCACGGCCACGGCCTTGGGTCAATTGGCGAGGGGCGGCAACTGCCACTGGTTGACCAGAGCCTGTACGCGCTTTCTTTGCACCCGCAAAGAGAATTCCAGCTCCCGGAACTGACTGCGCAGTTTGGCCTGCTCCCAGCGATCCTGAAGTTGCTGGTAGCGTTCGGCCACGGCACCTTCCAATTGCTCGCGATGACGCTCATAGCGCGCCGACTGCAGCTGCTTCCATTGATTGACCGACTCGGTAAACAGCTGATACTCCCGTTCCAGGATCGCTGTGAGGGGGCTCTCCTCCAGTCCCGCCGCGTAGTCCTGAGCGCGTTTGAACTGCATGTCCAGGAGGGCGCGCTGGATTCTAAAATCCGGTACCCGCTGAAGGTCCTTGGCCAGACCCACTTTGGCAAGCCCCGCGATCATCCATTTGGTGGGATCCCACTGATACCAGCGAATGCCGTTGCGATAATCGGTCTGAAAAATGTGGTGGTAGTTGTGGTAGCCCTCGCCATAGGTGAGAAAGGCGAGAAATCCGTTATCCCGAGCGCTGTTCTCTTCGGTGTAGGGCCGGCTGCCCCAGAAATGCGCGAGGGAGTTGATAAAGAAGGTGACGTGATGATTAACCACCAGCCGCAGAAGCCCCACGAGGAGCACCGTGCCAATCACGTCCCCGAGTGCCAGTCCCAGGAGGATGGGCACGCCCAGATTCATGAAGGTGGTGATCGCCACATAGTGTTTGTGCTGCCACATGACGATGGGGTCGCGCATTAAATCCTGCGCATTGCTGAAATCCTCGCCATTGGTGGCATACTCCCGCAGCATCCAGCCCATGTGGCTGAACCACAGCCCCCGGCCGGCGGAATAAGGGTCTTCATCGTTGTCGTCCACATGTCGATGGTGTCGACGATGATCCGAGGCCCAGACCAGGATACTGTTTTGCAGCGCGCCACCACCCCAGAGAGCAAACCAAAGGCGAACGGTCCAGTGGGCCTTGTAGGCCTTGTGGGACCACAGTCGGTGATAGCCACCGGTTATGCCGAGGCCGTTGAGATACAAAAACACCACGGCCCATATCCACTGGCTGGCGGTGAATCCGACATAGATGCCCCAGAGAGGGACTAGGATGGCGGCGAGAATGGGGAATCCCACAAAGATTACGGCGTTAACGCGAATCAACGGCGGTTTGGACGGTGATTGCGAATTCTCAGCTGCCAATGGTTGGGAAGAGTGTTCGTTCATCATGCTATTGCCTGGTTTGCGAGGGGTAATTTTAGCGGGATCTGCGAGGGAAGTCTTGACCCTTGAAAGGCCTCTCTCTTGAGCGGTCCCGTCTTCCTTCAGGGCTCGACCATGCGCCACGTCCTGGTGATGACCGGGGCGTCTTCCGTTGGTCTTATCGCCATGTTCACCGTCGATGTGGTAGATATGTTTTTTATCACCATGCTGGGCGAGCAGCGCCTCGTGGCCGCCGTGGGCTTTGCCGGCACGCTGCTTTACTTTCTTCTTTCTCTGGGCATCGGTCTCCAGATAGCCCTCGGGGCCCTGGTGGCTCGGGCCGAGGGTAATCAGGACCGGGCTCTGGCCGGGCGTTATTGCAGCTCCGTGCTCTGGTTTAACGCCCTGACCGTGGGCCTGGTGGCGGCGATTGCCTGGGTCTGGTTGCCGGAGCTTCTGGCGCTCCTGGGTGCCTCGGGTGACACCCTGAATTACGCCCTGGCCTATAGTCGGATTCAGCTGCCCGCGGTGCCTCTCCTGGTGCTGGGTATGAGTCTCGCGGCGGGGCTGCGGGCCGTGGGTGATGCCCGGCGTAGCATGTATGCCACCCTCGCCGGTGCCGGCGCCAACGCCGTGCTGGATCCTATTCTCATCTTTTACTTCGGCCTGGGGATTGAGGGGGCCGCCTGGGCGTCCGTGGCCTCCCGGGTCGTGGTGGTGAGCTACGCCGCCTATGTGCTGTTTCTCAAGCACCGCCTGCCGACCCGGGTATCACCGGCGATGATCGTGGCCGATGCTCCTGCCATTATGCTAATAGCCGTGCCGGCCGTGCTCACCAATCTCGCAACGCCCCTGGGAAACAGTCTTTTGCTGCGCATGATGTCCCAGTTTGGTGACAGCGCCGTGGCGGCGTCTGCGGTTATGGGACGGCTGGCTCCCCTGGCTTTTGCCGTGGTGTTTGCCGTGTCCGGCGCCGTGGGGCCCATCGTGGGACAGAACGCCGGGGCCTGCCGCTATGATCGCGTGCGCCAGACCCTCATCGATGCCTCAAAGTTTGTCGTGCTCTATGTCGCCGTGGCCTGGGTGCTGCTGTGGTTGGTCTCTGATCTGGTGATAGCCGCCTTTACCGCCAGTGAACTGGCCGCAGACCTCCTGGCGTTTTACATCCACTTCCTCGTGGGCGCCTTTGCCTTCAACGGCCTGCTGTTTGTAGCCAATGCCAGTTTTAACAACCTGGGAAGAGCCTACCTCGCGACGCTGTTCAATTACGCCAAAGTGTTCCTGGGTGTGGTGCCCGCAGCCTACCTCGGCGCTTCACTTTACGGCGCCCGGGGACTGATGGTTGGGGAAGTATTGGGCGCTTCTCTGTTTGGCGTGCTGGGAATGCTCAGTGCCCTGGCGCTGGTTGCGCGTCTTGAGCGTGACTATCCGCCTCTCCCGCCGGTAAATCCCTGAGGGGCACAAGGCTGGCGGCGATGGCATGGTGATCCGATTGCCGCGTAGGGAAGGCCCCCCGGGCGACTACTCCGAAACCGCGTAAAAACAGGGCATCCACGGCGGCGCCCACATGGCGGCTGCGCCAGTCGAGGGTAAAACTGACCTCGTTCAGATCCATGTTGCGGGACCAGCTCAGAAGCGCTTCTTCCCGCCAGGGATTCCAATGATTGAAATCTCCGGCAATGATCGCCGGCCCCGTATGGCTGCGAATCAGGGGACTCAAGGCCATGAATTGCGCGCGGTAATCGTCGACGGTCAGCGTGAAGTTAATGGCGTGGAGATTGATCAGCAGGATTGCGGCTTCCCGAAAGGGCAGGCGCAGAACGCTCACCGCTTTGGGGGTTCTGAGCCAGGGTTCATAAAACTGCAGTTCACAGACGACATCAGCAGAGAAGCGACTGCGGATTTCCACGCCCGTGGCTTCCTCGCCGCGTTTGTAGCCGGGACTGAAATAGCGATAGGGAAGTGTCTCTGAGCCGGCTTTGAGGCCGCGAACTGATTCCTGAAGGAGCATCAGGTCACTGTGGCTGATGTGATCCCGAAGCTCCTCTTCGGCCCCTGGCAGATCAAACTTCATGACGTTCCAGCTGCGGATTCGCAGGAGCCCGGGGAGTGGGGCCGCTGCCACGGAAGACGGCGTCCCCAGGGCCGTCGCGCAGGCGTCAACGGTCCGGTGTGGCGGAGCGCTCTGGCTGGCGTGGCTGGAGAGCAGAGTGACAAGAAAAATAGCCGAAGCGCAGAGCGTGAAAGGGCAGCGGGTCATACTGCCCAGTATAGCGTCAGCTAGAGTCGTTCGACGTAGGCGTGATACTCGAGACTGGTGATATGGCGCTGAAATTCCGCCAGTTCCTGGGCCTTGGTCAGGCCAAAATTCCGCTGCATTTCCGGACCCAGGGCGGTACTGATAAAGCTGGACTCTCCGAACAGGCGCAGGGCGTCCTGCATGTAAATGGGCAGCTCCTCCGCGTCCAGCTGGCTGTAGCCGTCGCCGCTGATGGGTGCTTTGGGCGTGAGGTTCCGCTCGATGCCGTCCAGGGCGGCAGCGAGGATGACGGCAAACACCAGATAGGGGTTGGCATCCGCGCCGGCCACCCGGTGCTCCAGACGTCGGGCTCTGCTGCTGCCCGCGGGCACTCTCACCGCAACGGTGCGGTTTTCGTAGCCCCAGTTGGGTGTGGTGGGCGCGTGGCTGCCCTTCTGAAATCGTCGGTAGGCGTTGAAGCTGGGTGCAAAGATGGCGAAAGAGTCGGCCATATGCTGCAGGCAGCCGCCGATGGCGTGGCGTAGTTTCGGGGTGCCGAACTCCGTGCCGTCGTCAAAGACGTTCTTACCGTCTCGGTCAATCACGCTGCAGTGCACGTGGAGGCCGTTGCCCGCTTCGTCTGCAAAGGGTTTGGGCATAAAGCTCGCGACCAGGCCATGCTGCTGGGCAATTTCTTTGATGGCGTGCTTCATCATCAGAATCTGCCGGGCAGCGAGTACCGGGTTGTCCACATGCTGCATGTTGATTTCATACTGCGAGGGCGCGGATTCCTTCACCACACCATCAAAGGGAAGGCTTTGGAGGTGGCAGGCGCGATGTATCTGCTCAAGCATGGCCTGGTTCTGTTGAAGCACGTCCAACCCGTAGAGGTTGCCGCCAATGGGTTCGCCCCGGTAGGGTTTTTCGCCACTGTGTCTGGGATGCTTGCCATCCCATTTGATGAGACTGAACTCCAGCTCCGCGGCCACGACGGGACGCCAGCCCCGGGCGTGGTAGCGGGCGACCACCCGCTTGAGGACCTGGCGGGGATCACCGAGGTAGGGGGAGCCGCCGGGTCGGAACATGGTGAGCATGAGCTGGCCGTGGCGCTGGTTCGGGGACCAGGGGGTGGGAAGCAGAGAGCCCTCGACGGGCAGGCACACACCGTCCTCGTCACCGGTGGCAAACACCAGCTCTTCAACATCGCGACCCCAGATATCGAGAGAAAGAGCGGTCTTGGGGAATTTGAGCTCCCCTTTATAGACCTTGGCCAGCTTGTTCCTCGGCAGCCATTTACCCCGGAGAACGCCGTTACTGTCAGGCAGCAGCGCCTCAATCATCGAAATCCTGGGGTAGGCGCGCAGAAACCAGTCTACTTCCAGCGCCATAAAACTATTTTCCCGTGTTATAGGTCCCCAAGGCGCACTATTCCCACCTGTCGTGCATCCGGCAATGCCCCGCATTGGTCACCGTAGGTTCTGGTCAGGAGGGGCCCATGTAGATCTTCAGAGGATCGTCGCCCGCTGCTTCGCCCAGACAGGACATGGTGTTGAGAAACAGGGAGAACAGATCGGTTTGCGAATTCACATCCAGCTTGCGATAAATGCTCTTGCGATGGCGGCGCACGGTCTCCCGGGCGATGGACAGTCGGTCGGCCGTGGTGTCCGTGCCGTAGCCTCGCAGCATCAGTTCCAGGACGCCTTTTTCCCGGGGAGAGAGCAGGGAGGTGCCAAAGGTCCTGAAAGCCAGGTCGATCTGGTGATCAATACCCGGTTGGATGAGGTTTTCTACGGCGAAAGCGTCGAACTCACTGTGTATGCGCAACAATTCTGAAATCGGGTCCGCCAGGGAGTAGAGGAGCTGAAACTCGTCCTCGTTGAAAGCGCCCTGCTCCGGCAGGCGCATCATCGACAGATTGATAACGCTGCCGCCCTGAAGCTGGGATAAAAATATCGCCTCGTCGACGGTGCCCGTGTCGGCGTAGTAATCGTTGTAATAGCTGGAGGATTCCAGGCGTCCGGCGGTAAGACGGGACAGCAAATAAATGCGGTTCTTCGGCCGGTTAATGGAGGCCTGAAAAAAAGGATCTTCGCGATAGGGACCCTCAAGGTAGGCGTCGATCTGGGAGGCGACGGCTGCCGGTGGTATCTCATGGTAGAGCACGCTGGGCGGGAGGTCGCGGTGGTAAAGCCAGATTTGCGGATAGGCGATGGGGACCCGCTCCCGCACGGCGGAGATCAGCGCCGGGAAGAAGGTGTCACGACCCAGGGCGCCCACGGCGCGGGCCAGATCACGATTCCACTCACTGAGTAATGTCAGTGCGCTCATGTCGGTGCGCTCATGTCAGTGCGCTCATGTCAGTGCGCTCGTGGTAGTAAAAACTCTGTGGGGTGCACAGTTAACGCCTTTGAGCCTCTTGTCGTGAGTGTGTTTCGGGTGCTCCGCCATGTCAAACGCCTAGTCGCTCCAATCGAGATTGCCGGTTCGCCAGTGCTCCCGCCAGGCGGTCTTAACCTTGTCGCTGTAGGTGGCGCTGCCGCTGCTGCCGTTGTAGGCGGCGAGGGCCCGGGGGAGCACGCCATTTTCCCGTTGGAGATAGAACTGCAGAATCCGGCATCCGTAGTCAAGATTCGTGAGATTGTTCGTGAGATTGTCGCCGGGACGACCGATCTCGTCTTTCCAGAAGGGCATAACCTGCATCAGCCCCTGCGCGCCAACGCGGGATACGGCAAAGCGATCAAAATGGCTTTCTACCTCAATCACGGCCAGCACCAGCTCCGGTGCCAGGTCGCTGCGGCTTGCCGCGGCGTGCACCTGTCGAAGTAATTGCAGTCGTTTGTCGGCATCGGGAACGTAGCGCGTGAGCCTTGCCCCCATGTCCACGAGCCACACTTCCGCGTCGAAGCGGTCATCGAAGCTCTCGCTGGCGGCGATGTTGGCTTCGAGAAATTGTCGCAGTGCTTCCCGGGCCTCGCCATCGGTGGCGCCATCGCTCTGCGCAGAGGCTGCGGCCGCGACGCTCAACAGCGTCGTGATACAGAGATACAGCAGAGGCCGGAGCAAGGCGATTTCAGCTACCCGATGTCAGTTGCGCGGTGATAAAGCTCATGGCCTCGGTCAGGGCTACGCGCTGGGAGTCGGCGTCCCGACGTCCCTGATATTCAATCTCGCCTTCCGCCAGGGAGCGATCGCCAATGACGATGCGATGGGGAATGCCCAGGAGCTCCATGTCGGCAAACTTTACGCCCGGGCGCTCGTTCCGATCATCCATCAGCACTTCGATTCCCAGGGCCAGGCACTCCTGGTGCAGCGTCTCTGCGGCTTCGGCAACCGCGGCGGACTTGTGCATGTTCAGAGGCACGATGGCGAGCTGGAAGGGTGCCATGGCGCTGGGCCAGATAATTCCGCGGTCGTCATGGTTCTGCTCGATGGCGGCGGCCACAATGCGGCTCACACCAATGCCGTAGCACCCCATACTCAGCGTGACATTGCGGCCGGTTTCGTCGAGGACCCTGGCGTTCATGGCCTCGCTGTACTTGGTCCCCAGCTGAAAGATGTGTCCTACCTCAATGCCGCGGCGAATCTGCAGCTGCCCCTTGCCGTCGGGACTGGGATCGCCAGCGACCACGTTGCGCAGATCAGCGCTCTGGTAGTCGCTGATATCTCTGTCCCAATTCGCTCCCTCGAAATGTTCCTCCCTGCTGTTGGCACCGCAGTAAAAGTCCGCGCAGGCCGCTGCGCTGAAGTCCGCAACAATGGGTAGGGAGAGACCCACGGGACCGATGGAGCCAAAGCCGGCGCCACAGGCTGCCTCGGCTTCCTCTTCTGTCGCCATGCGCAGGGGGCTTGCCACGAGCGGGTGTTTCTCCGCCTTGACGCTATTGAGTTCATGGTCACCGCGGATCACCAGGGCCACAAGGCCCTCCTCGGCGCCCTCCACAATGAGGGTCTTCACGGTAGTCTCTGGTGCTAACTCGAGCGCGGCGCAGAGGTCCGCGATGGTTTTAACGCCGGGGGTGGCGACTTTATTCAGCGCTTTTGCCGGTGCCGGTCGCTGCGCCTGCTGATCGACGGTCTCGGCTCGCTCGATATTGGCAGCGTAATCGCTGCCGTCGCTAAAGGCGATGGCGTCTTCTCCGGAATCCGCGAGGACGTGAAACTCATGGGAGGTGTTGCCTCCGATGCTGCCGCTATCGGCCATCACCGGACGAAAATCCAGGCCCAGGCGCTCAAATATCCGGGTATAGGCTCCGTGCATGACCCCGTAGGTCGCCTCCAGTGAGGTCGCATCGGCGTGAAAGGAGTAGGCATCTTTCATAAGAAACTCCCGGGCGCGCATCACGCCAAAGCGGGGGCGAATCTCATCGCGGACCTTGTTCTGAATCTGATACAGATTCAGAGGGAGCTGTTTATAACTGCTGATTTCGTTACGCACGATGTCGGTAATGACTTCCTCGTGGGTGGGCCCGAGGCAAAAGTCCCGCTGGTGCCGGTCCTGAATGCGCAGCAATTCGGGACCGTACTGTTCCCAGCGACCGGATTCCTCCCACAGCTCCGCGGGCTGGACCATGGGCATGGCCAGTTCCAGGGCGCCCGACGCGTCCATTTCCTCGCGGACAACGCGCTCTACCTTGCGTAGCACCCGAAGCCCCATGGGCATCCAGGTGTAAAGCCCTGAGGACAGCTTGCGGATGAGTCCGGCGCGGAGCATAAGCCGGTGGCTGATGATCTCCGCGTCTGCCGGGGTTTCTTTGTGCGTAGTGATGAGAAACTCGCTACTGCGCATGGGGTGTTTCCTTGTTCCCGTAATGGTGGGGGAGTGTAAGTCGCAATCGCGTGGCGGTACAGAAACGAATGTCATGAATTTTGCCGCAAGGAAACGCAGTTTTGCATGAAATACCTAAAAAAATAGGGTTTTTTTGCCATGCGTTGCGATAAACGCTTGTATTACAGGGTCAAGTGATTTATACATGTCGTCGAGTTGTGATTTAGCCTTTGTACACAGTGCTTTGAGCTGTTTGTCAGGGAACCGTGTCAGGGAAAATCATGGCTTGTATGCCCAGGTCATTAAATGGAGAAACGCGACGTTTTTTCTGACAACGCTCCTGCTCTGGTCTTCGGACCGGGGTGTGTGGAGGACGGCGACGGCTTTGGCCGTGGCTGTTTTTACCGCGCATGCTCAGGCATCTGGACCCCGGCAGAAAACCGTCGCGCTATGAAACATAAAACCCCAAACCGTAAGGAAGGTTTATCATCATGGCGACACGCAAAGCAGCAGCAAAGAAAGCTCCGGCCAAGAAAAAAGCAGTAGCCAAAAAGGCACCTGCCAAAAAAGCCGCAGCCCCCGTCAAGAAGCCAGCACCCGCACTCAAAGAGAAAATGACCAAGACCCAGGTCATGGCCAGCATTGCTGAGAGCACAGGTCTGACCAAGAAGCAGGTCGGCGATGTGATGACTGAGCTGGAAACACTCATTGAGCGCAGCATCAAGAAGCGTGCGGTAGGCGAATTCACGCTGCCGGGTCTTATGAAGATCACGACGGTCAAGAAGCCTGCGGTCAAGGCTCGCAAGGGAATCAACCCCTTCACCGGCGAAGAGACTATGTTCAAGGCGAAGCCAGCGAGCGTTGCGGTAAAAGTTCGCCCATTGAAGAAAATGAAGGAGTTTGCCCAGTCCTGATATCGGGAATGGGTTAAGGCCGGATGAGCGCCTCCTCGGAGGCGCTTATCTTTGTGCGGGGAGTTGCAGGTAGTGCAAGTTCCTCGCAGCAAGTTCCTCGCAGGTAGTGCAGGTCTAGCGAAAGTCCCGCGCAGGAATGCTGGCGCGGTCTTGCAAGAACGGCCTTTTAGTAAGAACTACCGGGTCTGTGCGACGTCAATTCGACGTCGGGCGGGCCTTTCGCTCCCCCGTCTGCCGGTTTCAGGGTCGACGTATTTCCATTGGTTCGCTTCGCGAGCTGAGGTAGAATCCGCGCCGCTTTTTAAAATGCCTGTCGCCTGCGCGCTTGTGCAGAAAAAGGTCTCGACGGCCCCATGCATCGGCGACATGCCCTTGTATAGGAAGGATTTACTGCCATGCCCATATACGAATATCAGTGCACTGAGTGCGGTGAGCTCCACGAAGCTCTGCGTAAAATCAGTGATCCCCCGCTTACCGATTGCCCGGCCTGTGGCAAGGCATCCCTGCGTAAAAAGGTCTCTGCCGCAGCCTTCAGGCTTGCAGGCAGCGGCTGGTACGAGACGGACTTCAAGAGCGGTAACAAGAAAAATCTCGCTGGTGACAGTGCTGATACGGGTGCCAAAGACGCCGGCAGCAAAGAGAGTTCCAAAAAAGATACCGCTCCCGGTAAGCCTGCGAAGGCGTCCTCCGGTGGCGATAGCTCCGCCGCTTGATTATTGCTCCGACGACGCAATAAGCACGCAATTTAACCCCGAATTTATCTCCGAAAATAGGAACCACCATGCGCAGCCATAACTGCGGCCTTCTTAGAAGCGCTGATATCGATGAAACCGTCACCCTCTGCGGTTGGGTGGACCGACGCCGAGACCACGGCGGCGTTATTTTTCTCGATCTGCGCGACCGGGACGGCATCGTCCAGGTGGTATTTGATCCTGACACCGAAGAGCATTTTGCGACCGCCGATCGCGTGCGCAGCGAGTATGTGCTCAAGGTCACGGGGCGGGTGCGTGCTCGAAGCGAAGCAACGGTCAATCCCAGCATGCCCACGGGTGAAATCGAGGTGCTGGGTAAAGAGATCGAGGTACTGAATACCGCCGCAACGCCGCCTTTTCAACTGGATGAGCACACCTCCGTGGGGGAAGAGGTTCGTCTGCGTTATCGCTACATGGATCTTCGCCGTCCCGAGATGCAGCAGCGTCTGCGCCTGCGGTCTGAAGTGACCGACGCTGTACGTCGTTTCCTCCATGGGGAGGGCTTTCTGGACATCGAAACGCCGATCCTCACGCGGGCGACCCCCGAGGGCGCACGGGATTACCTCGTGCCCAGTCGAACCCATCCGGGGCAGTTCTTTGCTTTGCCCCAGTCGCCACAGCTTTTTAAGCAGCTGCTCATGGTCTCGGGCTTTGATCGGTACTACCAGATTGCCAAGTGTTTCCGCGATGAGGATCTTCGCGCAGACCGCCAGCCGGAATTCACCCAGATCGATATTGAAACCTCGTTTATGGACGAGGCGGGGATCATGGAGATTACCGAGCGCATGGTGCGGGGACTCTTCAAGGCAGTGCTGGACGTGGACTTGCCCGACTTCCCCCATATGACCTGGGCGGAGGCCATGGAGCGTTTCGGTTCCGACAAGCCCGATCTGCGCATTCCCCTGGAACTGGTCTCCGTGGATGATCTGATGCAGCAGGTGGATTTCAAGGTTTTCCGCGGCCCTGCCGATGACCCCCTCGGTCGCGTGGCGGCGCTGAAGGTGCCCGGCGGCGCGTCAATCTCCCGCAAAGAAATTGACGATTACACCCGCTACGTAGGCAACTACGGCGCCCGGGGTCTCGCCTGGATCAAAGTGAACGATCTTGCTGCGGGCGTGGAGGGGCTGCAGTCACCGATTCTTAAGTTTATGCCCGAAGATGTTGTGGCCTCCATGATGGAACGCCTCGGCGTCGCCAATGGGGATATTGTTTTCTTTGGTGCGGACCGCGCCGGAATCGTCAACGAAGCCCTGGGTGCGCTGCGCATCAAGGTGGGTAGCGATCAGGGGCTGGTCGGGGATGGCTGGGCCCCGCTGTGGGTTGTCGATTTCCCCATGTTTGAAGACGATGGCGATGGTGGCTGGACGCCCCTTCACCACCCCTTTACCGCACCGGCCTGCGACCTGGCGACCCTGCGGGAGCATCCCGGTGAGGCTCTCTCCCGGGCCTACGATATGGTGCTCAACGGCACCGAGCTTGGCGGGGGCAGCGTGCGTATTCACAACCTCGAAACCCAGGAAGCGGTATTCGATATCCTGGGCATCGACCCCGAGGAAGCGCGGGAGAAGTTCGGCTTTCTCCTCGATGCTCTCAAGTATGGGGCGCCACCCCATGGCGGACTGGCCTTTGGTCTGGACCGCATCGTGATGCTCATGAGCGGCGCGGCATCGATTCGCGACGTGATTGCCTTTCCCAAAACCCAAACTGCTGCCTGCGTCATGACCGAGGCACCGGGCACCGTGGGTGCGGCGCAACTTCGGGAGCTGCATATCCGTTTGCGGGAGCAGGAAAAGAAGACCGGGGATAGCTGAGTCCTGCGCGAGGGGGCTCACTGCCCGCGCAGCAACAGCTGCGCATAGGAAAATAAGGGAGGATTGCTGATGGCTGGACATAGTAAGTGGGCCAATATCAAGCATCGCAAAGCGGCTCAGGATGCCAAGCGCGGAAAGATGTTTACCAAGCTCATCCGGGAGCTTGTGGTGGCGGCGAAGCAGGGCGGGCCTCTCCCCGAGGACAATCCCCGGTTACGCGCTGCCGTGGACAAGGCTCTGGGCTCCAACATGACCCGCGACACCATTGATCGTGCCATCGCGCGCGGCGCGGGGAACAACGAAGCGGATGATGTCGAGGAACTGACCTACGAAGGTTACGCCCCCGGAGGCGTTGCGGTGCTGGTCGAGGTCATGACGGACAACCGCAACCGCACCGTAGCCGAAGTGCGTCATGCCTTCAGCAAGCGCGGCGGCAACCTGGGCACGGATGGATCCGTTGCCTACCTCTTTGAGCGTAAGGGGCAGATCAGCTTTGCACCGGGAACCGATGAAGAGCAGGTCATGGAAGCGGCTCTGGAAGCCGGCGCTGAAGATGTAGAAGCAGCGGATGATGGCTCCATCGAAGTAACCACGGCCTGGGAGGATCTCTCAGCGGTAAAAACCACGCTGGAAGCATCCGGACTGGAGCCCGCGGAGAGCGAAGTCACCATGATTGCCTCTACCACGGTACCCGTGGACGCCAGCGGCGCTGAAACCGTGATGGGACTCATCGACGCCCTGGAAGAGCTGGATGATGTGCAGAACGTCTATTCCAATGTGGATATCCCCGATGAAGTCCTTGAGGCGATGTCCTGAGGGACTCCCCCGGACTTTGCTTTTGAGCTGCGTTTAGCACTGAAGCCGCTGGAAACCCTGTATATTTATACATATCATGGTGATCGGGCACAGCGACCGGTTGGGCGCACGGCATGGCAATAATTCTTGGCATTGATCCCGGGTCCCAGAAAACGGGCTTTGGCATCATCAGTACCCTCAACGGTAAAAACAGCTATATCACCAGCGGCGTTATCCGGCTGCCGAAAGGGGCCTTGCCCGAGCGTCTGCGAATTATTGCTGAGAGTGTTGCGGAACTGGTGGAGCTCCACGGGCCCACGGAGTTGTCTGTGGAGCAGGTTTTTCTGGCCAAGAGTGCCGATGCGGCGTTGAAGCTGGGTCAGGCCCGGGGGGCTGCGATCGTGCCCTGTGTGTTGAGGGGGCTGGAGGTCAGCGAGTACTCCGCACGGCAAATCAAACAATCCGTGGTGGGCACGGGAGCCGCAGATAAAGCCCAGGTCCAGCATATGGTGAAGGCGCTGCTAAAACTTCCTGGAGCCCCTCAGGAGGATGCTGCGGACGCTCTGGCGGCGGCCCTGTGCCACGCCCACACCCGGGAGGGATTGGTGCGTGTGGTCGGTGCCACAGCTATTCGCCGCGGGCGCCTGCGCTAGTCCGGGCCGTCGCACCGCCGTTGTAGACAGCTCACAGTCATCCAGACAAAGTCGGCCAGACAAAGTCATCCAGACAAAGTCAGCCAGATAAAAGAGGACGCAAGCGTTGATCGGTCGAATATCAGGAACCTTGTTGCAGAAGCAGCCGCCAGAGATTCTGGTAGACGTGGGCGGTGTCGGCTACGAGCTGCAGGTGCCCATGACCACGCTGTTTCAGCTACCCGCGCTGGGGGAGGTGGTGACACTCCTCACGCATCATGCGGTGCGCGAAGATGCGCAGACGCTCTACGGTTTTGTCAGCGCCCGGGACCGGGAGTTGTTCCGGCATTTAATCAAGGTGAATGGCGTCGGCCCGAAACTGGCCCTGACCATTCTGTCGGGTATGGACGGCGAACGCTTTGCGCGGGCCGTCCACGACGATGATCTCAGCGCTCTCGTGGCGCTTCCGGGCGTCGGTAAAAAAACCGCCGAGCGGCTCCTCATTGAAATGCGTGATCGCGTCTCCGGCTGGCTGGAACCCGGGCCCGGGGAGTCCGCGAATCTCGGACAGGCAGGACCAAGCTCCGATAAACTGGGCGATGCCGAGGGCGCCCTGGTGGCCTTGGGCTACAAACCCGCAGAGGCGGCGCGATTGGTGGCTCGGGTGGATAACGATGACATCTCCGACAGCGAAGAATTGATACGCTTGGCGCTGCGATCAACGGTTCGCGGCCAATAAATCACAGCAGGCAGGGCAGCATTTTTCATGATTGAGACAGACCGCCTTATTGCGCCGGAGCCCGTGGGCACCGTGGAGGACGCCCAGGACCGTGCGGTGCGCCCCAAGTCCCTGGGAGAGTACATCGGCCAGCCTGTGGCCCGGGAGCAGATGGAGATCTTTCTCGCCGCGGCCAAGGGCCGGGAAGAGCCCCTGGACCACACCCTTATTTTCGGGCCTCCCGGCCTCGGCAAGACCACCCTGGCCAGCATCATTGCCAATGAGATGGGCGTGTCCCTGAAGACAACCTCGGGTCCCGTGCTGGAAAAAGCCGGTGATATCGCAGCTCTCATGACCAATCTTGAGCCCGGCGATGTTCTGTTTATCGATGAGATTCATCGCCTGAGCCCCTTTGTGGAGGAGATTCTCTATCCGGCTATGGAGGATTATCAGCTGGACATCATGATCGGCGAGGGTCCCGCCGCCCGGTCCATCAAGTTGGATTTACCGCCCTTTACCCTCGTAGGAGCGACCACGCGCGCGGGCCTCCTGACATCGCCCCTGCGGGATCGCTTTGGCATTGTGCAACGACTGGAGTTTTACGGGGTGGAGGATCTCGCCGTGATTGTGGCGCGGTCCGCTCGAATCCTCGAGATTCCCATGGATGACGACGGGGCCCGGGAGATTGCCCGGCGCTCCCGGGGCACGCCGCGTATCGCCAACCGACTCCTCCGTCGGGTTCGGGACTATGCTGAAGTCAAAGGCGACGGCATGGTCAACGCCGACATCGCCGATCGCGCCCTGGATCTGCTGAGTGTCGATGCCAAGGGTTTTGATCATCTGGACCGGCGCCTGCTCCTGGCGATGATCGAGAAATTTGATGGCGGCCCCGTGGGCGTCGACAGTCTTGCCGCTGCTATCTCCGAAGAGCGAGGCACCATCGAAGACGTGCTCGAACCTTTTCTGATTCAGCAGGGCTATATGATCAGAACGCCCCGGGGGCGCATGGTGACGCGCCTTGCCTACCAGCATTTTGGTGTGCCCATGCCGGGAGACGAGCGGTCGGCTGGCCAGCCCGGCGACGGTCAGGGCTCTCTGCCCCTCGGGCCGGGTGAATAAGTCGCCATGGGTGATGCGAGGGAATTTTCCCTGCCCCTTCGGGTCTACATCGAAGACACGGATGCGGGCGGCATTGTCTATTACGTGAATTATCTCAAGTACATCGAGCGGGCCCGCACGGAGTTTATGCGCTCCCTGGGCATGGACCGGGCGGCTATTTTCAATAACGAGCTGATGTTTGTGGTGAGCGATGTGTCCGTCAGCTATCGGCAACCCGCGATGCTTGATGACGAGTTGGAAGCCACCGCGGCTCTCACTGCCGTGGGCGGCGCTTCCCTGAAGCTGCGTCAGTGCGTGCGCCGGGGGACGGACCTCATTGCCGAGGCGGCGGTATCCCTGGCCTGCGTGAGCCCCGAAACCCTGGCGCCCCGTCGCATCCCCAAAGCGATGCTTGCTACACTGCGCGCCGCGCGCGATCCCCACAACCCTCACGGAGAATGACTTGGACGAACTAAGCCTGGTGGACCTGGTCATGGATGCCGGGGTTACCGTAAAACTGGTTATGGCCCTGCTCATGGCCGCATCGGTGACCTCCTGGTACATGATTTTTCAGCGCTTCTTTTATTTCCGCAGCGCCGGGGAAGAGATGCTGGATTTTGAGGAGCACTTCTGGTCCGGTGTCGACCTTGCACAGCTGTATCGCGAGGGCAATGAGCGCGCGGCAGACGGCGAAATCATCATCGGTGTGGAGGGCGTGTTCCGAGCGGGTTTTAAGGAGTTTTCCCGTCTCGCCCAGCAGTCCGATATGGACGCCGAGGCCATGCTTGAGGGTGCCCGCCGGGCCATGCGTGTCGCCATGCTCCGGGAGGAGGAGCGTCTTGAGAAGCATCTCCCGTTTCTGGCCACCGTGGGCTCCACCAGCCCCTACGTGGGCCTCTTTGGCACCGTCTGGGGGATTATGAATTCCTTCCGCGGGCTGGCCAATACCTCCCAGGCAACCCTGGCCACCGTGGCGCCGGGTATCTCCGAGGCCCTGGTGGCCACCGCCATGGGGCTCTTTGCCGCGATTCCTGCGGTCATGGCCTACAACCGCTTTGCCTCGAAAGTCGATGTCTATGGCAAGCGCTACGACACATTTGTTGATGAATTCTCCAGCATCCTGGGCCGTCAGGCCTATGCGCTGAAATCCCGGCAGCGGGAGAGCAGGCAGTAATGCGCCGACGTGCCCGCTTTCGGCCCATGGCCGAGATCAACGTCGTCCCCTATATCGACGTGATGCTCGTGCTCCTGATCATATTCATGGTCACGGCGCCCATGCTCATGCAGGGCGTAAAGGTGGATCTTCCTCAGGCGAAAACTGAGCCGGTAGACAACCAGGATTCCGAGCCCCTTATTGTGTCTATTAATGCCCAGGGACAGCTGTTTATGAACGTCGGTGGTCAGGAAGATCAGGTCTTGTCCCTGGCCACGGTGCAGCAGCGGGTGGGGGCTGTCATCCGTCGCAGCCCCGACAAGCCGGTGCTCGTATGGGGTGACAAGGCCGTGGCCTATGGCGAAGTCGTAGGACTGATGGCGGCGCTTCAGGAAGCCGGTGCACCGGGTGTGGGGCTGGTTACGGAGGACCCGCGGTGAACCGGGACTGGTACAGTCTTGGCCAGCTCACCCTCCTGCCCGTTGCCGGCACCCTGGCTCTGCATTTACTGGTGCTCGCGGCGATCCTGCTGCGCTTTCAGCCCGACAGCGATCCGCGAACCATCGAGGCGAGGGTGTTGCCGCCGACGGCGATTAACGCCACCCTCATCGACGCTTCCTCTTTGAAGCCCAAAAAGCAGGTTCGCAAGCCTGCGCCAAAGCCCGTGGCAAAACCCGCAGCAAAAACAGCGCCGAAACCCGCCAATAAGACCCCGACAAAAACCGCTGCCGCCAGCAGCCCGCCCCCCAAGGCGGCGTCCAAGCCCGCGGTGAGCAAGAAGCCCGCGCCCGCACCGAAAGTTGAAGAGAAGCGCATTAGCGCCGAGGAGCTCGCAGCGATCAGTCGACGAGAACTCGCGGCGGCCATGGCGGCAGAAGACAGCTCCCAGGTGGCCGTGACCGCCGAAGAAATGTCCACGAGCTATGCGGCACTTATCCGCGACACCGTGGTGAATTACTGGAGCCGTCCCCCCAGTGCCCGCAACGGCATGGAGGCGCTTCTGGCCATCCAGTTGGTGCCCACGGGGGAGATTGTTTCTGTGAATGTACTGCGCTCCAGCGGCAGCGTTGCCTTTGACCGTTCCGCCATCAACGCGGTAGAAAAGGCCGGGAGTTTCCCCGAGCTCAAGAACCTGCCCGGCCGGGAATTCGAAAAGACCTTTCGTCGCTTCCAACTTTTGTTCAGACCCGAGGATTTGCGCTACTGATGTTCCGATCTCTGTTTTTTCTGCTGTTACTGCTGCCGGGCATGGCCAATGCCCAGCTGGTTATCGAAATCACCCAGGGGGTCGATGACCCCACGCCGGTGGCGGTGGTGCCCTTTGCCTGGGAGGGTGCGGGCACTGCGCCAGCCGATATGGCGGAAGTCGTGCAGGAGGATTTTGAGCGTAGCGGACAGTTTTCCCCCGTGGCCCGCGCGGACATGCTCGGCTTCCCCAGCCGGGAGGAAGAGGTGTTTTATCGTGACTGGCGGGCCATCGCCAGCGAGTACGTGTTGATCGGACGGGCCAGGGGAGAGGGCGATGGGCTCTCTCTCAGCTACGAGCTCTATGATGTGTTGCGTCAGACCCGCATTGCCGAGGGAACGGTGACGGGGCCCGTGGGAGAGGCGCGTATGCTCGCGCACCGGGTGTCGGATGCCGTCTATGAAAAGCTGACGGGGATTCCCGGTGCCTTTGCCACCCGCCTGATCTACGTCTCGGTGACGCGAAACCCCACGGGTAAAGACTATTACCGACTGACCCTGGCCGACTCCGATGGTGCCCGGCCCATCGTGCTCCTGGAGTCCCGGGAACCCATTATGTCTCCCAGCTGGTCTCCCGATGGCAAGCAGGTGGCCTATGTCTCCTTCGAGACGGGGCGTCCGGCGATTTTTCGCCAGGTTCTGGCGAGCGGCGAGCGGGAGCAGCTGACGAATTTTCGGGGCCTGAACAGCTCCCCGGCGTGGTCACCCGATGGAAACTCCATGGCCATGGTGCTTTCCAAGGATGGTAGTCCGGACATCTATCTCATGGATATGGCCAGTCGCCGTCTGACCCGGGTCACCCGGCACTACGCCATTGATACGGAGCCCAGCTGGATGCCCGATGGGCGTTCCTTCCTGTTTACCTCGGATCGTGGCGGACGCCCGCAGATCTACCGCTATGATCTGCGTAGCGGTCTGACGGAGCGAGTCACCTTTGAGGGGAGCTACAATGCCCGGGCGCGGGTTGCCCAGGACGGGCGCAACGTGGTGCTGGTGCACCAGCGTGAGGGGGAGTATCAGATCGCTATTCACGACCTGGTGACAAATCGCCTGCAGGTGCTCACAAATACGGATCTTGACGAAAGTCCAAGTATCGCACCCAATGGTTCCATGGTATTGTACGCTACCAAATACGGCGACCGTGGCATTCTGTCCGCAGTCTCGGTGGATGGCGGCGTGAAGTTCCGTTTGCCCGCTCGTAGCGGCGATGTCCGTGAGCCGGCCTGGTCGCCGTATATGCAATTCTAAAAGACGCAGTTTTAAACATCATTTTTGAAGGAAGCACGTCATGAAGCAAATTCCCGTTGCCGGCAAGGCGCTAACACTGCTGTTCGCTGCGATGTTCCTCGTGGCATGTTCAGGCACCTCCACCAAGGAAGAAGAGGCTGCTGCCGCTGCGGCTGCCGCAGCTGCTGCTGAGCAAGCCGCCGCCGCTGACGCCGCCCGCGAAGCTGAGCGTCAGGCCCAGGCCGCCGCCGCGGAAGCTCAGCGTCAGATGGAGCAGGCTGCGATGGCCGCCGGCACCGTCTTTTACTTTGAGTTTGACAGCGCAACATTGACGCCTGCGGCTCAGGCTGCGGTAGATGCGCATATTGCTCTGCTCAAAACCAACGATCGCAGCGTACGTCTTGATGGCCACACCGATGAGCGTGGCACGCGGGATTACAACATGGCTCTGGGTGAGCGCCGCGCCAACGCCGTTCGTGACTATATGGTAGTTAACGGTGTCGCAAGCTACCGTATCGAGACCGTAAGCTACGGCGAAGAGCAGCCCGTTGCCTATGGCAGCGGTGAGAGCAGCTGGTCCCAGAACCGTCGCGTAGAGCTTAAGTAACACCGGTCCATGATGCTCAAGCTATGCCTGTAGCAAAATCGTACCGCCGAATCGGGCTGACCTTTCTGGTCGGCCCGATCTCATTTCTGGCTGTCGCTATCTCGACCTCGGCGCAGGACTATATCGATGTCGAAGCCGAGCGGCGCGCGCAGCCGCAGTCCGGGTCATCAGCGCCGGCAGCACCGGCTGTGAGCTACGGTGTGGGTTCGGCACCCTCGGCGGTATCAACCGCAAGCACGACCCGCTCTCTTCCGCCCCCTGCGGCGCCCGCCAGCGACAACATTGGTGGCCTGTTCAATCAGGTGCAACAGCTTCAGCAGGAAGTAATGCGTCTCAATGGCCTGGTGGAACAGCAGGCCTACGAAATCCGCACGCTCAAAGAGCAAAGTCTAGAGCGCTATATGGATATCGACCGACGTCTGGCGTCGGGTGGCGGCGGGGCGCCAGGTGGTGCCAGCGCTGCGGGTGCCGGCATTGTTTCCGGTGGCGCTTCGGCGAGCACACAAGGGTCCATAAGTGCAGGGGCCGCGGGTTCGGCGACCGAGGTTGCCGAGCAGCCGGGTGAGGGTGATGCCTATCGCGCGGCCTACGCCCTGGTGCGAGGCCAGGAGTTTGATCAGGCCGTGAGTGCTTTCAATGCCTTTCTTGAGCGCTATCCTGCGGGACGTTTTGCCCCGAATGCGCACTACTGGCTCGGTGAGCTGTATCTGGTCACGGATCCTGTAGATCCCGAGGCCTCGCGTCAGGCCTTTATGCTGCTGCTCAATCAATACCCCACAAACGCCAAGATTCCCGATGCCTTGTATAAGCTGGGACGCGTGCACTTCATGAAGGGCAATCGCGATCGATCCCGGGAGTTTTTGAATCGGGTGATTCGCGAATATCCCGACAGCTCAGCGGCACGCTTAGCGGGCGATTTTCTCGACCAGAACCTCTAAGGCGGGTCCCATGGGTGCTGTGGCAACAGCGGATGGCGTGGTAGCTGCCGACACACTCCGCATCACGGAAATTTTTTATTCTCTCCAGGGCGAGGCTCGAACCGTCGGCCTGCCCACGGTTTTTGTGCGTCTCACGGGTTGCCCGCTGCGATGCCTCTACTGTGACACGGAATACGCCTTTCACGGCGGTGAGATTATGTCTCTCGAGCACATCGCGGATCAGGTTGCCGCGCACAAGCCTGCCTATGTCACCGTGACCGGGGGAGAGCCTCTTGCCCAACCCAACTGTCTGCCGCTTTTATCCAGGCTCTGCGATCAGGGTTATGAAGTTTCCCTGGAAACCAGCGGCGCCATGTCCGTGGCGGGGGTTGACCCCCGCGTGGTGAAGGTATTGGATCTCAAAACCCCCGCTTCTGGTGAAGTTGCCCGTAACGATTACGGCAATGTGCAGTACCTGACGCCCAACGACCAGGTGAAGTTTGTTATCTGTGACCGCGGGGACTACGAGTGGGCGCGGTTCAAGCTTGACGAATATACCCTGGGTGACCGGGTGTCTGATGTACTGTTTTCCCCCAGCCACGAACAGCTCGCACCTCGGGAGCTGGCCGAGTGGATTCTTGGGGACGGCTTGCAGGTGCGGCTGCAGTTGCAGCTCCATAAATATCTTTGGGACGATGCGCCGGGGCATTGAGGCAAGAGCGCCATTCTATGAATTCTTCAAAAAAAGCTGTCGTCCTTGTCTCCGGTGGACTGGACTCCACAACGGTTCTTGCCCTGGCAAGAGAGCAGGGCTACGAGTGCTATTCCCTGAGCTTTGATTACGGCCAGCGTCACCGCGCCGAGCTCTTTGCCGCAGAGCGGGTCTCAAAAACTCTGGGCGATGTAGAACACAAGGTTGTGCGTCTCAACCTGGACAGCATCGGGGGTTCGGCGTTGACCGATGAAAACATTGCCGTACCCGAGGAGGCCAGCGAGGGGATACCGGTCACCTATGTGCCCGCCCGAAATACCGTGTTTTTATCTATCGCCCTGGGATGGGCTGAGGTGCTTGGCGCCCAGGATATTTTCATCGGCGTCAATGCCGTGGACTATTCCGGGTACCCCGATTGCCGGCCCGCCTTTATCGACGCCTTTCAGCAGTTGGCAAACGTCGCTACCCAGGTCGGAGTAGAGGGTGGACGCTATGAAATTCACACGCCGCTCATGGATCTGGGAAAAGATGACATCGTAAAGCTGGGTGCGCGCCTGGGCGTTGATTACTCCCAGACGGTCTCCTGCTATCAGGCCACCGATGACGGCCTTGCCTGCGGAGTGTGTGATGCCTGTAGACTGCGGCGTGAAGGTTTTGTAAACGCCGGTCTTGAGGATGTCACTCGCTATGCCAACTAACGGAAACTTTGCTTTGTCGCGGCGGGCTCTCCTGCGTCGCTCCCTTGCCGTTGCCACCACGGCTGTAGGTGGTTCATTTGCAGGGCCGCTGTCTGCGCTGGAAGCAGAGAAAATCAACGTCAGTACTGAGTCTCTTGAGCGTGTCGCTGAGGTATTCACCGCCAACCCCATCGTCGATTTTCATACGCATATAGGTATCTGGCAAAACCGGGGTCTGGATAACTCTGGTAAAGGTATACCACCCGTAAGCCCGGCAAAGTTCGCCAGCAACATCCAGGAATACCTCGATGCCGGGGTGAACTGCATCTATCTCGACACCGTCAGTGATATTGCGCGCACGCGTATCGGCATGCCCGGCAATAAAGATCGTGATTTTCAGGGTGACGAGGCCTGGGAAGAGTATGAGCGTCAGTACGCTCTGATGATGGCGTTTCTCGACGACTTTCCCATGAGCCCCGTGACCGACGCCGATTCTCTTGAGGCAATTAATGCCCGAGGAGAGTTAGGGGTCGTGCTGTCCACGGAAGGTGCTCACATGCTGGAAGTTGAGCCCGCGCGTTTAAAGCTTCTTTACGAGCAGGGCCTGAGGCGTCTGCAGCCGATCCACTACGTGGCCTCGACCCTGGGTGACAGTCAGACAGATCCCGAGCGCTATGGTGGACTGTCTCCCCTGGGCCGTCAGGTGCTGGAGCAGGCCAGCGATATGGGTATGCTCCTGGACATGGCCCATGCCAGTCAGAAGGTGGTGGAACAAACCGTTGAACTAGTTGATCGCCCCCTGGCGCTGTCCCACACCATGATCAAGTACAACTCATCCCGCTTTGGCGATTATCGCAACACACGATCGCGGTGGATCAGCCCGGAGCATGCCCGTCTCATCGCAGACACTGGTGGTGTAGTGGGTACATTCCCCATTCAGGCGCCTTACGGTGTGAGCTACCTCGATGAGTTTGTAGAAGCACTACAGGTAATGGTCGATACCGTTGGCATTGATCACGTTGCCTGGTCTACGGACCTGGGTGAGCCCGTGCGCCCCGCCTTTTTACAGAGCTACCTGCAGTTCCCCAGGCTGTGCGCAAAGTTGCTCGAGAGCGGCTTCAGCGACAGCGATCTGGCGAAATTTGCCGGGGGCAATGCCCTGCGGGTTCAGGCCGCCGCCTGAGCCTAGCTTCCTATTAACGGCCCCAGCGCCAAGCTTGCGAATCCGGAGTGTTTCTTATGCGTTATCTGATGTTTGTTCCCCTGCTCGTACTCACGGTTGTGGCAGGCGCACGCGGTGCAGAAGTCAGCTTTCTGAACAGCAGTGGCTCTCTGGCTGCAGAGCTGCCGTTCTCTGAGGCGGTGCGTGTGGGGGATACGCTCTATCTGGCGGGTCAGCTGGGGGCACTACCGGGTGAAATGGCCGTTGTGGAAGGCGGTATCGTCCCCGAAACCCGCCAGACGCTGGACAATATCCGTTCCACCCTCAAGTCCCACGGGCTGGCTATGAGTGATGTCGTGAAGTGCACGGTGATGCTGGCTGATATCAGCGAGTGGGGCGCTTTCAATGAGGTTTACGCGGAATTTTTCAGCAAACCCTTCCCCGCACGAAGTGCTTTTGGGGCCAACGGTCTGGCCTTGAACGCACGGGTAGAGGTGGAATGTATTGCGGCATTTTCGGATTAAAAGCGCCCGGCCTGTCTGCCGGGGAGAAGTTCGCTCAAAAGCTTGAGTTTTTCTCCTAAATCCGTAATATGCGCCCTCCCTCCGGGGCCGTTAGCTCAGTCGGTAGAGCAGTTGGCTTTTAACCAATTGGTCGCTGGTTCGAACCCAGCACGGCCCACCATTTTTCCTCTCCTTATATCAACGGCTTAACACCAACGATTAAGCTCGCTCCTGAGCCAGAAGCTGGTGAGCACGCTTGGCTCGGCTCTACCCAGTTAACGGGGGATACACCGGTTTTCATTAAACTCGGTTGATAATGCCATCCCATCCACAGTGGGTTAAGACCCGCAGTCGATAGTTTTCAAAGTTTCTAAATCCATAGGCTCGCCGACTCATCATTTCCATCTTGTTATGGAAGCCCTCGGTGATGCCGTTCGTCTTGGTAAACCGCCACATGCCAACGATGGGTTCCAGCCAAGACTTCAGTGTTCTGGCCAACCGATGAAGCGGGCTAGCCGCCAAGTCCTCGATTAATGAAAGCAGCCGCGGCAGCAGCTGCGGCTCTACCCAGTTAACGGGGGATACACCGGTTTTCATTAAACTCGGTTGATAATGCCATCCCATCCACAGTGGGTTAAGACCCGCAGTCGATAGTTTTCAAAGTTTCTGAATCCATAGGCTCGCCTGGACATCATTTCCATCTTGTTATGGAAGCCCTCGGTGATGCCGTTCGTCTTGGTAAACCGCCACATGCTAACGATGGGTTCCAGCCAAGACTTCAGTGTTCTGGCCAATCGATGAAGGGGGCTCGCCGCCAAGTCTTCAATCAACGAGAGCAGTTGCGGCAGCAGCTGCTTGGCTTTTTTACGATTCAGAGATCTGAGTAGCAGCAGTCGATTGAGCTGCTGCTTGGCCGCATACAGCGCCTTGAGCACGGGATAGTCATCCAGATATCGGCCAAGGTTCTCTCTTTGCTCATCCGTAAGACGCCATTGGTGGCGTCGCATCAGGCTGACCAGCCCGCGATGCTTGCGCCCCTCGGGATCGTAGCCCTGCCAGGCTTTGAGCAGATGCTGATTAACCAGTCGAATGACGTGGAATCGATCGGCAACAATCGTGGCGTTAGGAAAGTACCGGCGCACAATGCTGCGGTAGGTTTCCGACAAGTCCATGACGACAACCTGGACGTTCTCTTTACCCGGTAATGCCCTTAAATAACGTCTCAAACTCAGTTCTGAGCGTCCCAGCACCACATCGAAGACCTTGTGGTTCTTCAGATCCACCATCGTGGTGGCGTAGCCGCGCTTGCGGCTAAAGAAGTGCTCGTCGATACCCAGCACACGGGGGCAGGGCCGATTAGACATCTCCGATAGTCGCAGTCGGCACTGACCTTGATACCAGCGCTCGACGGTTGCTGGGCTCATGTCGTGTGTTCTCGCGAGCTTACGCTGCGTCACGCCGCCGTCATGGGCCTCGAATACTTCAAGACGGAAGGCGTCCGACGATCGATAGCGGGGCCTGACGCCCTGAAACCGGTGACGAAAGTAGCGACCACATTGTGGGCAGTGATACTTGGGCGTCTTCAGGTGCAGCGTCATCACCTGGTTGCCCTGGCGTGTGTGTTTTAACGTGCGCTCGTGGGTCGCTTTAATCCTGACTTTGGGATGCTGGCAGTGGATGCACGATGGGCGGCGCTTTGGCCTGGCATAGACCTCGATCGAATCATTGCGATCAACACGTTCGACCTCCAGCTCGGGAAGACCTAATATATTTCCTGCGTGGGACATCGGGGGTTTCCTCATTAAACGGACTTCGCAAATTCAGTTTAATGATCCCCGGTGTCCCCCGTTAATGATGAAGAGCCGCACGCTTCGGCCCGTCCTTTCAAGTTTTAGCGTACGATGACGCCACAAGCTTTTAATCCTTCGCGGAGTACGGGAATGTGTAAACGACGCTTTTTGTTTGGCTTGCTGGCACCGATGTCGATTCTCGTGCTTTCTGCGGCAAGCAACGCCCAGGTTGTTTTGGGCGATGTGAGCGTTCCCTGCGCTGAGGATTCCGCCTGTATGAACCGGCTCCACCCGGAGATTCCCATGGTGGCAACGGCGGACCCGGGGGAGCCAATCGTATTTCACGGTCGGGATGCTTTTGACCTTTTCCTTGATCCCGACGAGTTTTCCAGCGCTCCCGACATCCCCCGGGAAGGCATCGGCATCGTACACGCGCTGACTGGTCCGGTGCACATCAGAGGCGCCAAGGCCGGTGACGTGCTCGCAGTCAAGCTTGACTCTCTAAAGGCGGCCAGCGTGGGCTGGACCCAGGCCGCTCCTATCGGTTTTGCGGGCGAACAGTTTGGTCAGGATGTGCGCTTTATTGTCTGGCGTATCAACAAGGACTACGCCGAAAGCGATGCGCTGCCCGGCGTGCGCATTCCCAATGCGAGTTTTCCGGGTGTGATTACGACATTGCCTGGCCAGCAACTGCTTGCGGATGTGCTTAAACGCGAGGGCCAGTTGATGGGTCTTGGTGGCGCCGTATTGCCTCCCGATCCGAGCGAAGCTCAGCCTTCGGCGCTGTGCGGACCCGAGGGAAGCAAACCGTCCGAATGCCTGCGCACAGTGCCGCCCCGCGAGCACGGCGGCAATATGGACATCCGCTACATGACCTCGGGCACCACCGTATACCTTCCATGCTACATCGATGGCTGCGGTCTGGCCGTTGGGGATTTTCACTACGCCCAAGGTGATGGAGAGGTCTCCGGTACGGCCATTGAAATGGGTGGCACCCTCACAGTCACGGCGAGCATCGTGAAAAATCCGCCCGACCTCAAATATGGACCGCACTATGAGGGCCCTGCCAAGGTACTGAAAATCCCCTCGCAGCGGTTCTATGCCACGACCGGGTTTCCCCTGAAAGAGCCGGGAACAGTGCCCGCGAATCTTGCCTACCTTGCCTCAGATCGCATTGCTGACCTCAGCAACCTCTCTACGGATGTCCATCTCGCCGCGCGGAACGCCCTCGCGGCCATGATTGATTACATTGTGTCTGAGTACGGTTATGACCGCGCCCAGGCCTACATGATTGCCAGTGTGGCCGTTGACTTGCGCATCGGTCAGCTGGTGGATATACCGAACGTGGGCGTAACCGCTATCCTGCCGCTGGATATCTTTGTTGAAAAAGCAAAGTAAACGCCGGGGGACTATGGTGGCGTCCACGGCTACCCGTCATTGTAGGGCGCCTCTTGCGATTCCGTCTGGCTATGAGTGATCATCTCAAGCGTAAGGATTAAGAGTTCTGTAGCTATGCTTATTCGTTTTGATCCGACGGGTTCCCCAGAAGAACTCAAGCGACACCTTGCCGAGTTCGACGAGGATGAGCGCATACAGGGGATCGTGGTCCTGGCCGGCATCGAGAACGGTTTTACGCCGGAAAATCTCAACGGCTTGCTCGCCCGCGTTAGCAAACCACTCGTGGGCGGCGTGTTTCCGAACATCATTTACCAGGCGACGGCCTCGGAGAAAGGCACCATCATCTGGGGGGTCGGGCGTCCCATGGAGGTTGCTGTCCTGAACGGACTCAGCGATGCCGCCGTGGATATTGAAGAGACGCTGGAGCCCCTGTTGGGTGACCCACCACAGGAGCCAAAGTTACAGCTGGTATTAGTGGATGGTTTTTCTTCGCGAATCAGCGCCTTTCTCAGTGCACTGCACGACTTCACGGGACCAACGATGGAATCCATCGGCGGCGGCGCCGGTTCCCTGGACATGGTCCAGCGTCCCTGCCTGATAAGCAATCAAGGTTTGTTGAAGGACGCTGCCCTGGTCGCCCGCTTCGGCACGTCCGCGGGCGTCGGGGTGGCCCACGGGTGGTCACGGGTTGCCGGGCCCTTTCGTATTACCGCGGCGCAGGACACGATCCTGAAATCCCTCGACTGGGAACCCGGTTTCGAGGTGTATCGCACAGTGGTAGAAGAGCATTCTGGCCAGTCCTTTGGCGACACCAGCTTTTTTGATCTCGCCAAGGCCTACCCCTTTGGTCTGGCGCGCCTCGATGCGGAGTACATCGTTCGCGATCCCCTGATGTTGAATGACGACGGAAGCCTGACCTGCGTCGGTGAGGTGAGCGAAGGCGAGCACGTCGATATCCTCCACGGAGACCGCGAAACGCTCCTCAGCGCAGCCCAGACTGCGCGAGAGCAGGCTGATCAGCAACTGAATGTAGAACCGGGCTTGCGGCTGTTCATGGACTGTATCTCCCGGGTGCTGTTCCTTGGCGACGAATTCGAGGAAGAGCTGCGCCGGGTCGCTGTCGATGACCTGCCCGTTATGGGCGCGTGTACCTTCGGTGAGATCGCTAACGGCGGCGGCGAGTTCCTGGAGTTTTACAATAAGACATCCGTCGTGGCGACGTTATCAGAGCTGCGCAAGGAGTCGTAAGGCCTTGAGTGCTGCCGTCACACAGCTGGAAATACAGGTTGCCCTCGAGATTGCGATGTCCATCGGCAATTCCCTTGAGCTGAAGGCGATGGCTCGGGAGGCATTGAAAACCTACCTTCGCAAGCTGAATTGCCCCTCGGGCATGATCATTTCCACAGACCCGAATGACGCCGGATACACAATCGTCGCGGAGTCGCCACGCAACGCCGAGCAGCACGCGGCGGTCGCGGCAGCCATTGATGCGCTGCGCGATGCCCGGGAGCAGGGTAGCGAAGACATTGTGAAAGGCGAACACGAAGGAAGCCACTTTTACGCCATGCCCCTGCGTGACTACGGTCACATCGTCCTTCGCAGAGCCTCCGGCGCCCTCGCGCCTTCAGTTCTTGCGTCGCTTGAGCGCCTTAACGACAAGCTGGCCGGTGCCTGCATAGCCTGTGTGCAGAATGCTGAGCTGGCCCAGGCCAAGCAAGCTGCTGAGGACGCCGACAAGTCAAAAACCCTGTTTCTCGCCAACATGAGTCACGAAATCCGTACGCCCATGAACGGCGTCCTTGGTCTGGCTAACCTTCTTTTGTTGCGCGATCTCCCCGAGCGGGAGCATGAGTTCGTGCGCACGATCTGCAGCAGCGCCGAGTCCCTCCTCGCGATCATCGATGATGTGCTTAACTTCTCGACGCTGGAGCACGGTCAGTTCAGCCTGTACCCCCAGCCAACGCGCGTTGGCGAAGTGATCAACTCCGTTGTTGATATCCTCAGGCCGGGCGCTGCGGACAAAGGCCTGAACCTGAGCCTGACCCTGGGGTCCACGCTGCCTGAGGCGCTGCTGGTGGATGCCTCGCGCCTGCGGCAGATTCTGACAAACCTGATTACGAATGCGATCAAGTTTACGGAAGCGGGTCAGATCGATGTGCTGGTAAACAGTCGCGCGGCGCAGGCAGACCGCGAACACCTCGAGATCCTTGTGATTGATACGGGCATAGGTATCTCCGAGGAACAGTCCGGACGACTTTTCGACCCCTTCCACCAGGTGCATGGTGCCTACAATCGTAGCGAGGGCGGCGTGGGTCTCGGTCTTGCCATCACTCACGAAATTGTCAGACTCATGGGCGGTACCATCGACCTGAGCAGCCGTTTGGGCGATGGTTCGCAGTTCAAGGTGAGTCTTGAACTGGAGCGCTGCAACGCGCCTGCGGCGAATCATCAGGAAGCTGCCGGTTATGTCAGTCTGCAGGGGCTGCGAATTCTTGTTGCGGAGGATGATCAGACAAACCAGCTGGTCGTGGGCGAAGTCCTCCGCCTGTTGGGAGCCGACTTCACCACGGTAAGCGATGGCGCCGAAGCCCTCGCCGCCGCCACGGATGGCGCCTTTGACCTGATCCTGATGGATGTGCAGATGCCGCATGTGGACGGCCTCGAAGCAACGCGTCGGATACGCCAGCGTGGATCCGCCTGGTCTCAAGGCGTGCCGATTCTTGCTCTCACGGCCCACGTGATGGACGAACACCGGGATCAGTGTTTAGAGGCGGGAATGAATGCGTTTTTGTCCAAGCCGATCAGCGTCGAAAGCCTGAGTCGTGCGCTCGCGCAGTTCACGGAATACCGCGGCAGCGTTCCCGTCGCGCAACAGAGCCCCAAGCCGGCATCGCCCCCTACGCAAGCCAGCAGCGCAGAATATGACATCGGAGCGCTGAAGCAGATGCTCGGCAACAACGCGGAGCTTGTTGCCAGAATCATGCAAACATTTCGCGAGGAGGCTCCCCAGGTGTTTGGCGATCTGACCCGAGCCTATGAGAGCGGTGACTACGCAAGCGCGGCTAAACTCGCACATCGACTGAAGGGCACGACGGCAACGATGAAGGCCGAGCAGGCCGCGGAGCGCTTCGCTCGTCTCGACGCTGCTCTGCGGGAACAGGACGAGCAGACCGCGGGTGCCCTGATCAGGGAAATGCCCGCTCATCTCGATGCCATCCTCTCGGCGCATATCTGATCACCGCGGATCTGTCGCAGTCGATGGCTGATAACAGCCCTTGCTGTAACAGGCGGGTGTTTTTTTGGGGCGCATACCAACTACTTTTTCAGGGCCCCGTACTGTTTCTGCAGCTGCTTCACAGTACTGTCTGCAGCGCTATATTCCACGTAATCATGATGCTCGCTTACCCTGCCGTCTGTCACCCGGACTATTGATACCACTTTGCCTGGAAGGCTTATCCAGTCTTTATTGACGTTCCAGTAGGTGCCCGCCACGCGAACATCGATATCAAGATTTACGAGGAAGTATCCTGCGGTTTCGAAGCATCCGGTGGTTGTATAGCTGATTTTGTTTGTTCCAGACTCTTCTGCCCCGCTTCGCCAAAAATCGACAATGTTGGCGGAGCCGACGAGCTGGATCGGTTCCCTGTCGAAATAAGTCATTGTGGGATCCGAGTAGCTGGCGTCATCGGCAAGCAAGGCTTCCATCTGCGACCAATTCATAGTTTCGATGGCCCTTAGGTAACGCGCTGCGACGGAGTCGTCAGGGCAGGCGCCAAACGCCGTTACGGACACCAATTGCAGGCACAGGCCGAAAACTGTCGCTCTCATCATCGCTGCTCCCTTGCGCGTCATCCGCGCTCTTTGTATCGCTCGTAGATGCTGACTGCGGCAAACAGATCCTGGGAAGTCATTCCGAGGGAGCTGTACACCGTCACCTGATCGTCATCCGTACGGCCGCTGATAGAACCTGCAGCCAGCTCGCCGATCTCGCCGAGGATGTGTCCCTCGTCAATCGCCCCTTCACCGAGAGGGATCATGATATTTCCGCCTTCATTGCGGGTTGATTGCATAGCATCAACATAGAGCCGGGATCGTTGGATCAGCCGGGTATCGGCCTCTCGGGTGTTGAGACTGTGGGATCCGACCAGATTGATATGTGTGCCGGGTGTTACGCAGTCGCCGAAGAGGATGGGCTCGGCGGAGCCCGTGACCGTGCACAGAACATCGCAGGCCGCTGCATCGCTGGGGTCGCTGACGGCCTGTACCTCGAGACCTGTTCTTGCGGTCTCCTTTTTTGCGAAGACCTCTGCGCTTTCGAGATTTCGCCCCCACACGAGGACTTTCTCGATGGGGCGCACAGCGCGGATGGCGTCGATATGTGTTCCGGCCTGCAGGCCACAGCCGAAGATTCCCAGCGAGGCGGAGGACTTGCGGGCCAGGCAGTCCGTGGCAAGACCCGATGCGGCGGCGGTGCGAAGCCCGGTGACGGAGCTCCCATCAATGATGGCGACGGGCTCCCCGGTGTCATAGTCAAAAATAGTGATTGAGCCCTGTATCGCGGGTTTCCCTTTTGACGGGTTATCACTGTGCAGGGTAATCACCTTGGTTCCGTAGTAACCCAGCTCCTTTGCCGATCCCGGCATGAACAGCATCGTGTGGCCATCGCCCACCGGGATGGCCTGTCGCGGTGGGACTTCTACCGTTCCGGCGGAGGTCGCCATCATGGCGTCTCGCATCACCTCGATGCAGTCAGCCATGGGTAGTATCTCAGCCACTTGGGCAGCGTCGATGAGCGTTAATGCCATTTTCCTTCCTTGCCTGGTCTTGCTTCGATTTCCCTTGCTACTCGATGCCCAGCTCGCCGATCACCGCCGCGACCAGAATAGCCAGGAAAATCGCGCCGATGGCCACTACTGCAAATTGAAATGCCATGGCCGCACCGCCGAGGATCACGCCACCGACGGCGACCCTTGTGGGTTCGCGCATGGCGTAGCTGACCACGCCCAATATGAAGGCTAATCCAGCCAGAAAGCCTGTTGCGAGAGTGACGATGCGATCGAGGTCCCAGGACTTTTTCGGGGCGACCTGCTCCAATTCTTCTCCCTTCAGTGCCGCGATGGTGGCGTTTTTGATAGCCACCGCTTTCTCGGCGACGGTGGTCTCTATGGGGGGCTGCGGCGAGAGAGAACCCGCCCAGAAGTGCATGACCGCAAGGAGCAGCGCTGTTGCGCCTAAAACAATGCCGACGATACCGATGGTAGGTCGCTGTCTGTCCATCCCATGCATCTCCCGCCAAAGCTCTACTCGACATCTAAAGTACCGTTAAGGTGATTGCGGGGGCAAGATAAACAGACACTGCCGATCGGCAGCCTTGGAGAGCTCCCCGGCAGTATTAACGCCAGTGCAGGCAAGGGTAATCGTACGCTTAAACACCTCGAGCGAAGCCCTGACACCGGTTTTTACGAAATGAGTCACAAGCAAAAAAAAGCCGCGACAGAGGTCGCGGCTCTCCGGGCTTGCTTGGCGTTAGAAGTTAACCTTTACACGGCCATATACCATGCGGCCTCGGGGATCAGATTGCTTCGGGTCATAGCTGAAGTTCGCCGCGTCATAAACCCGCGGAGGCAACTCGTCGAACACGTTTTTCGAACCGAGGGTAAAGGTGGCCGTGTTGTCGCCAAATTCGAAGTCAAAGGCATACTGCAGGTCGACGGTAAACCAGGAGTCGATATCCTGATTGTAGCCGAGGGACGCAGCCCGAGGATCCACGGTGCGAGTTGTCTCGTAGCCCGAGGTATAAAACCCCAGGAGAGCGATGGAGTGGTTACCCATGCTCCAGTCGATCACGCCGTTTACCTTGGTCTCCGGGATGGAGCGAACAAAGGAATCGTAGTTAAAGAAGCCAGCCACATCTTCCGTACCGCCGGGGCCGTCGCAGCCTCGCGCGTTCGCGGCGGTGCAGGGGATGTTGTAGCTGAGGAAGTGCGTTGCGGTGACGTTAAAACCGAATTGCCCGAAGCCGTCGGTGGGTACCATCCAATCAAGGGCTACGTCGATACCGTCAGTCTCAACCGTGGATGCATTGATATAGTTGGTGCGCACACCTGCCAGCTGTCCCGTTGCGCTTCGGTTGATTGAGTCACCGTTGGGATCGGCATTTAGCTTGCCCTGGGCCGACTCGGCCACGATCACGTCTTCGTAGTCAAAGCGCCAGTAGTCCACGCGAACCGACATGTCATTCGTGATGTCCCAGATCGCGCCGAAGTTAAAGTTCGTGGATGACTCGGGCTGCAGGTCCACAGAGCCTGCGGTGTCTACGCGAACAAACAGCGCTCCGCCGGGATTGAGCGGATCTACCAGACCTTGCAGTGCCGTCTCCTGAGAGAAGTACTGTTGCAGCGATGGTTCACGGAATGCCGAGGATGCCGAGGCGCGCAATACCAAGGCGTCGGTGGCCTGCCAGCGTATGGCGATCTTGGGGTCGAAGCTGCTGTCGGACTCGAGGTCCTCGTAGCGACCGGCGATATCCACTTCGATATTATCAGTCAAGGGGATATTCGCCTCTGCAAAGAGCGCATAGGTGGAGCGGCTCTCGTCGACCGGACGACCACCGCCTTGGAAGATCAGGTCAATGGGAACCGCAAAGCCCGTGTCCTGGTCAATCTGCTGCGTGGCAACGTCGTTGAACGCAATCTGGTAGCTCTCTTCACGCCATTGCGCGCCGAAGGCTACGCCAACGGTTCCCGCCTTCATCTCAAAGAGGTCGCCGCTGAAGACAACATCGCCCACCAGCATATCAGTGGAACGGTTGGTGACCTGAGCGTCAGAGATGAAGTCGATGATCTCCTGCGAGTTCTGCGTGGGGTCGAAGATGTTAAAGGTTTGGTCGCCGTTTGGACCACCGACACCTGCAAGACCTTCGTTAAGGCGGGAGGTGCGCGTATCGGGCTGGACCGCCGTGCGATCGTTCTCTGAATAAGTCAACGCCGCGTACCAGTTCCACCCGGAATTTAGACTGCCTTCAAGGTCGATTGACGCGCGTAAGGTTTCGCTGTCTCGCGGAGCGAAGGGAGAGGGAGACTCCGCACCAAGAGGGCGCCCGAGCCATACCACCGGCTGGTCGAAGGGGCTGCCGGCTTGCCCTGGGAAAACCAGAGGGAAAGACAGGTTCGGGTAGGTGGGAGATTGGGGGTTGTCGAATACCTCATTCTTTGTCCAGCCGAGCTCAATGGTCATCGCCAGATCATCGGAGAAGTCATGGCTCAGGTTGCCGTAGAGCTGCGTTTGCTCCTCGTCGTTGACCAGGTTAAAGCGAGGGCCGTAAAGGAAACCGCAGCGAGTCCCGGATGCCTGGGGTACCAATACGCCCAGTTCCGAATCCAGACACGCAGGATCAGGAATGTTCTCGCCGGGTGAATAGCTGCCCGCGTAAGCGCCGCTGCCATTGGTCGGTGCTATAGCGATAAAGCTGCGCCCCAGCGTACTAATAGCGTTCTCTGTGGTGAAGGGGCGATCCGCTGAGCTCAGAGGATCCTGCTGACGGAATGTGCCCGAAAGCAGAAGATTCGTGCTATCGCCGATGTTAATACCACCGAGCAGATTCACATCTACCGTGTTCTGGCTACTTTCGGTCGTCGTTTGATAGCCGCCGGAAACCTCGAAGCCCTCAAAATTTTGGCGCGTTATAAAGTTCACTACACCTGCGATGGCGTCAGAGCCGTATGTTGCTGTAGCACCCTCTTTGAGGACCTCGACGCGCTCAAGTGCCGCCTGGGGTACGGTGTTGGTATCTACGAACACGCTTCCGTCGTTTGCCACCGCAGCGGCAACGGTTTGGCGCTTGCCGTTAATAAGAACCAGCGTTGAGGTCAGACCAAGTCCCCTGAGGTTAACGTTGGAAGTGCCTTGCGTTTCCCCCGCGGTAAAGGAGTCCGGATTGTTTTCGGCGCCGGAGGCCACGGTAAGTCGTGACGTAAGTTCGGCAATGGTGACGGCACCGGTTTTGGCTATGTAGCCGGAGTCCAGCACCTCTACGGGGCTTGCTTCATTCTGTGCAGTGCCCTTGATAAAGGAACCGGTAATCAGGACTTCTTCGAGTTCGCCGCTCTGTTGTGCCATGGCAGATGACGCCAGCGCAGCGGATACCGATACAGCAAGAACAGACTTGGTAAAAGAAAATGATTTCATTTGAAACGCCTCTATTTATAGTTAGTTGATGACACTGCCCCGCAGAGTAGCAAAAAAACGCAGCAGTAGACTACTGCAAGGTGGAGTGCCTGTGCCGGCGCGTGAGGCGGCGCACTACAGGGGAGGCGTGCGTTAAATCCAAAGTGCCTACTCGCTGTCGATGAGTTCCCTATTGAGTTCCTGAACACTGTTAACCCCGGTGAGGGCGAGGGCGATAGCGATCTCTCGCTGAAAGATCTCCAGAAGGTTTCGCACCCCTGCTTCGCCGTTCACGGCCAGGGCATAAATCCAGGGACGTCCCATGAGGACTCCCCGAGCACCCAGCGCCACCGCGCGCACGACGTCCAAGCCGCTACGAATGCCGCCATCGATAAAGACCTCGGTTTCGCTGCCCACCGCGTCTACAACTGCAGGCAGTTTGCTGATGCTTGACGCCACGGCGTCCAACTGACGGCCCCCGTGGTTGGAGACCACCACGCCTTCGGCGCCGCAGTCCCTTGCGGCACGGGCATCATCAGCCTCCAGCACGCCTTTGATCAGCAACTGGCCCTTCCATTGATCGCGGAGCCAGCGGATGTCTTCCCAGGTGACTGAGGGATCGAACTGGGACTCCACAAAACTCTTGTAGCTGTTGAGATCTTTAGCGTCTTTCACTTTTCCGGAGAGATTGCCAAGGAAGTGGGGTTTTCCTCGGATGCCGACGTCATAGGCCCAGCCAGGGCTGGTGGCCAGTTGTAGCATCTGGGATGCCTTACCCATCCAGCCGCCACCGATCATGCCGTTTCTGAAGTCTCGCAATCGCAGCCCGGGCACCGCCAGATCAACGGTAAAGATCAGGGTTCTTGTGCCGGAGTCCCAGGCGTTCTGCAGCATTTCCTGCACGAAATCACGATCGCGCAGCATGTAAAGCTGAAACCAGGCGGCGGTGTTGGTGGCTGCATTGATTTCGTTGATGGAGCACACGCCCATGGTGGAGCCGGTGAAGGGGATACCCACGGTCTCGGAAGCTTTTGCTGCCTGGACTTCACCCCGACGGGCGTACATGCCCGCCATGCCCACGGGGGCAAGTGCCAGGGGCATGGATGCGGGCTGTCCCAGGAGCGTGGTGTCCGTGCTGCCTCGGGAGACGTCATACATGACCCGCTGACGAAGGCGAATCTTTGAAAAGTCCGCGCAGTTGGCGGACAGGGTCTCTTCGTTGTTGGCGCCTCCGGCGGCATAGTCGTAAAGAAAGCGTGGCAAACACCGTCGGGCGCGCCGCTCGTAGTCGCTCACGGTTACCGGGACTACACTAAAAATACTCATAGTTGTGCTCCCATAATCCAGCTTTATCGGGGCGTGCAGAGATCCAGGGCCTTGCCCGATTGTAGGAAGGCCTGAACATTGGCGAATGCTCGTCCCACCATCTCTTTGCGACAGGCTCCCGTGGCGCTGCCGATGTGCGGCAGGAGGGTGACGTTGGGCAGCTCCAATAGCGCAGGTGTGACCGAAGGCTCAAACTCAAATACATCGAGGCCGGCGCCTGCAAGGCGCCCAGCCTGGAGGGCGGCCACCAGCGCCCCTTCGTCCACGAGGGGACCGCGACCCGTGTTGATGAGTATGGCCTCGGGCTTCATGAGTCCCAGGGATGTCTCATTCATGATGTGGCGTGTGGCCTGCGTGAGGGGACAGTTGAGGGAGACGATGTCGGACTCCTCAAGGAGCTGGTCCAGCGATTCGTACCACCTTGCACCGGTAGATGCTTCGGCATCGGCTTTCCGCCGGGGTCCGTGATAGCCCACATCCATGTCGAAGCCCCGGGCACGCTGCGCCACGGCCTGCCCAATGGCGCCGAAGCCGATGATGCCGAGTTTTGCGCCGTGAACTCGACGACCCATGAGTGCTGCGCCTCCCGCCCAGTCGCCTCCGCGAAGGGCGCGTTCACATTCGCCGACACGTCGGCAGGTGGCCAGCAATAAGGCAAAGGTGAGGTCTGCGGTATCTTCCGTAACCACGGGCGTGTTGCTCACCAGGATGCCTCTTTCCTTAGCCGCCACCAGATCCACGTTATCGGTGCCCACGCCGAGGTTTGCAATGAGTCCCAGGGAGTCGGGAAAGCTCGCGATCAGTTCTCGGGACACGGGGTCTACGGCGGTACCCAGCCAGACCGTCGCACCCTTGAGGCTCTCTTCGGGTGCGCCGGTGTCGAAGACGCGCACCTCGCCGAGGGTACTGAGGGGTTCCTGGATAGCTGCAGGAAAGGCTCGTGCTGTAACGATGATGGCTGAGGACATGGTCATGCTTCCTTTTATAATTTTTACAAAGCTTACCCCAGGGGACGGATGGAGACTGTCATATCAGCGACAATCGAAAGGTGAACAAAACGCGAGCAAAAGAGGGGGCCGAAAGAAAGCATCAATCTAATCCCCGAGACCGCGCGTAACGTCATAGCCAATAACAAATGCCTGAGCGCAACGCTCGGTGCGCAGAGACCGGAGTATCGTCCATGAAAAGTCGTACCCAGCAGCTGATAGAAAACGTGCTCAACGATAATTCCCGTCCCACGGATAACTCACTGCGCGCCAGAGCATTTCGGCGCGCCATGTCCGGAGCGACGCCACGCACCATGACCCCCTGGGAGTGGGAGGAATGGTATGCGGCCCATGGTGAGAAGATAGACCTCTCGATCGAGAAAGAAGATGAGTAATCGGTTCATCGATGGCTAACGGTACTGCGCTGCAGACGGATCAGGCTGCAATGCGCCGGCGTTTGAGGGCTCCCTACTAACCTCTTTCTTTGTTCTCTTTCTTTTCCTCCCCCTTTTTTGCTCCCTCGCCCCGGCGGAGACCCGTTCCGCTGGTTTCAGTAGCACCCTTGCTATGATGCGCCTTCCCTAAAAAGGAAGCGCATGCCAGACCTACTTATCGCTGCTATTGGATTTAGCCTGTCCCAGGTTCTTCTGGGACTGTTGCTGTTGCTGCGCCAGGCTTCCTGGGGCACAAGCGAAAAGCTGTTTGCCCTCTTTATGGTGGCCATCATTGGCTACCTGCTGTCCCCGGTGTTGAGTAATACGCCTTTTACCCTCCTTGCCTCGACGGTCCAAACCGCCGCCCCGGGTGTTTTCTGGTTGCTGAGTCTGAGTATTTTTGATGACCGCTTTCGCCTGCGCGCCTGGCAGCTGTCCCTGGTGAAATTCACCGTGTTTATGCCTTTGCTGGGCGCTTTGCTGTCGGTGAATGAGTGGCGATGGCTGTTCATGGACCTGCCCCAGTTCCTCGAGTTCGTCATTTTGGCCCTCACCCTCTGGGTGATCGTCCGTCACTGGAGGACAGATCTGGTGGAGACCCGCCGTCGACTTCGCCTCTGGTTTGTCGGCGTGAATGGCAGCTATCTCTTTATTCTGATTCTGTCGCGAGAGGTCCTCTTTCCCGGCGCGCCCTGGCTATACGTACTGGAGTACCTCCCCCCTGCGGCACTGCTCCTGGCCGTAAACGGGGCGCTGCTTCAGTATCGGCCCGGCGTGCTGTTTACTACGCAGGTAGCCCAGACTGTCCTGACGGAGGCAGCTACTGCAACAGAGCCCCCGGTGGATGGCGAATTGGCGGCACGTTTGCAGGCTTTCATGGAAGACAATCGTGCCTGGCGGGAGATGGGGCTGAGTATCGGCGGTCTGGCTCAGAAGTTGGAGGTTCCCGAGTACCGTTTGCGACGCACCATCAACGGAGCCTTGGGGTATAGGAACTTTAGTGATTTTCTCAACAGCTATCGTATTCGTGAAACGGCGAGCAGGCTGTCGAACTCTGGGGAGGATCATCTGCCGGTGCTGACAATCGCGATGGATGCCGGCTTTCGATCTCTGAGCTCATTTAATAAAGCGTTTAGAGAGATACAGGGCCAAACGCCTACGGCCTGGCGAAAAGCGCACCGTCAGAACAGTCAAGAACTCTCATAGCTGCGGTGCGGGGTGGTCCATGAATCGCACCGCCCGCTAGTCCAACCCGTCACTTTTTTGCGTCTTCGCTTCTGGCCAACGTGGACGCTCTGGATTTACTGCCCAGGTCATAAACTGCGGTTGCTCCCGCGGCGCGAAGTTTTTCTGTGGCGATTTGACTGCGAGTCCCGCTGGCGCAGTAGAACAGATAAACGCCATTCGCAAATTGCTCGCAGTTTTGCTCGATGTGTTCCACGGGAACATTTGTTGCTCCCGGTAGGGCGTCGCGGGCAAATTCATTGGCGCTGCGCACATCGACGAGTTTTGCGCCATCGCGAAGGAGGGCTTCTGCCTCGTCAAGAGCGATGGGTGCGTTCCATTTCCCCAGAATGCGCATCAGCCCTTCATACATCCAGGACAGCACGCAGAAGTGCGTGAAGATAACAATCGCCTGAAGCATCAGAAGCGCCAGACCCACCCCCAGAGCAGCCGTCGGGAGATTGGCGGTAAACAGCACCGCAGCGACAAAGTTCATAACGCCGGCGGCAAGACAGGCCAGGCGTCTCTGAAAGGGGTTTTCCGGAAGAGCTACTGCGCCGGTGATGTGGCGCACGAGATGGTTGTACAGCAGGTCCATAGGATGTGCGGCTGGCGCTAGAAACGCCCAGATACCCAGAGTCGCCACGGCAAACAGCACCATAGGCTGCGCCGTAAAGAGCCCGTAGGCGGTGATCGCGGAGCAGGCAAAGGGGGTAAATCGTAAACCCCACTCCAATTGTCGTAGTTGTTCGGGGCTGTATTCCTGATATCCCTGCTGAAAAAGGCCTCGTTGTTGAAAGGTCATTTTGTCTGTCATGGCAATTGCGCATCGGCTGATATTATATTTCTCTAATATACTACCGATGAGCGTCCGGGGGCTAATCGCCACGGGTCTGCTTACGTTAATCCAAAGAGGCTGTGACCGAAGTTTTGGTTAAAAAGAGTCGTGTTCCTGCCGTTTTTTCCAAAAACGGCCCTCAAATGCTGACGGATTTTTGAAATACGGAAGATTTAGCGGACAAAACAACGACAATAGGCCTTCTTTCGGGCATTCAGTCCGCGATGTATCGCGGCAGAGATAAAACCAATGATCCATATTCGGCCGGGCAAAAGCGGCGCAATAAACAGCTTAGACATTATTATTCGCTCAAATTGGTGTAATCGCCGCGCTCTTGCCAGAACCGTTGTGCGGATTTTGAGCGCCCTCTGCGTGAGCTTTTCCGCCTCTTTGTATGCTGCGGACACTGCCGTGGGCGAGAGCCTCTACGCGCCCTGCATCACCTGTCACGGAGCCGATGGCGCCGGCGTTGCGGCCATGAACGCCCCTGCACTGGCGGGACAGGATGGCGATTATCTGAAGCGTCAGCTCCATCACTTTAAATCCGGTGTTCGCGGTAACGATCCCCGGGACCTCTTCGGCAAACAAATGCAGGGCATGGCTGCCTTGCTTGCCGACGAGACGGCAGTGACTAATGTGGTTGCTTATATAGGAAGCCTGCCCGCTGCAACGACGTCCGCCGTCACCGGGCATGACCAACGAAACGGTGAAGTGCAGTACAACGCCGCCTGCGGCGCCTGCCACGGTCCCGGCGGTAAGGGAAACCCCAGTATGAATGCGCCGCGCCTCGCAGGTCTTGATGCCGCCTATCTCCGCAGGCAGTACCAAAACTTTGCCGAGGGCATTCGGGGTTCCCACGAGGACGACCGTCTTGGCCGCCAGATGCAGATGATGGCGACCATGCTGAGCACCGAAAAAGATCTCGATGACGTTATTGGGTATCTTCTTTCGCAATGAGTGATGACCTGAGCAAATCTGCGAGTCAGAGGCTTCTGGTCGCTGCGGTCATTCCGGCGCTACTGGCGCTGGTGGTCATGAGCTCGCGTTCAAGTGACCTGGCTGGGGTAAGCGCCCCGGCCGCCGGTGACCGGGGTGTGGTTACGCGTGCCGTTGCGGCATTTGAGTCAGCGGCAGAGCGCGACGCTGATCCTCGGGAGCAGGCGATCGCCCTGAGCGATCGCTGCCCGCCGAGCTTTGAAAAGACCGGGGCCGGTGTCTGTGAGCTCCGGAATATGTATCAGTTCTACGATTCCCTACAGGATCAGGGGGTGGGGGGTACCCAGACCGCGTTGCCGGCGCATCGCGATGGCTTTCGTCCCCAGCAGATCGATCTTGGCCGCTATCTGTTTTTTGACCCGGCGCTGTCCGGGGATGGCTCCACGTCCTGTGCGAGCTGTCATCATCCCGAGTTGGGCTTCAGTGATGGCCGGGCCCGCGCCGTCGGTATTGCGGGTCATGCCGTGGGGCGCTCCTCGCCAACGCTCTGGAATGTCGCCTTTCTCAAGCATCTTTTTTGGGATGCCCGTGCCGATAGTCTGGAAGAACAGGCCCAGGGGCCCCTCTATTCGCCCGAAGAGATGGCTAACAACCCTGCGCAACTGCTGGCCACCCTCCAGGGCAGCGAGGCCTATCGTCGGCTGTTTAAGGAGGCGTTTCCCGAGGCAAAGGTCGAAGAGATCAATCTGCAACAGGTTTACCGGGCGCTTGCGGCCTTTCAAACATCGCTGATTTCTCTGAATAGCCGCTACGACCGCTACGCCCATGGCTATCATGCTGCTCTGAGTGAGAGGGAAATCGAGGGCATGAACGTCTTTCGCTCCTTCGTCGCCCGCTGCGCCGAATGTCACACACCACCATTGTTCACCAACCAGCAAGTGGCGGTCATCGGCTCGCCCGAGCCTGAGGGGCTGCCCTTGGATGTGGGCGCGGAGGCGATCTGGAAGGCGCCGAAAATGAAGGGCGGCTTTAAAGTGCCCACGCTGCGCAACATCGCCAAGACTGCGCCTTACATGCACTCGGGTCGCTTCGAGACCCTGAGAGAGGCCGTGGCTTTTTACACTGGCGGACGCGGTCACGCCGTGCCCCCGGGTGTCGATATGCATATTCACTGGCATATTTGGGAGCCGAATCTCAGCGACGAAGAACTCGACCGTCTCGTGGACTTCCTCGGCGCACTGACTGACGAAACCTTTACCCCGGCGATTCCCCAACGGGTGCCCTCGGGACTACCCCCCATCGGCATATCGCCGTTGAACAATACCAACAATAGTTCGCAACACTCTCCAAGCATCGCCGATAGCTCGCGCGATCGAGTAGAGCAGCCTCTCGGAGCATCATCATGAGTACAGGAAAAATCTTCGTCGTTGTCTTGATAGCCGTTGCCTTTGTGGCGGGGCTGCAGTTCGGCAAAAAAACCGGCGGCTCAGCGCCGGTGATCACCAGTGCCGGTAGCGGCGCGAGCTACGGTGGGAGCTCCGCGGGGGGTGCCGCCGCCGAGGACGTCGCCGCCGCGAGAGAGCTGGTCGTGCAAGGCAGCAGCAAGTTTGTCGCCGGCCCTCCCATGTCCGATATGGTTGTAACGGTGAACGATGGTGAATCGATACAGGAAGCGGTCATCGCGGCCGAGCCGGGCACCACCATTCACGTCATGCCCGGCAGCTACAGTGAGACGGTTTACATCGACAAGGATGGCATTCGACTCATCGGCATTGTCAAAGGCTCAGAACGGGCAACGCTGGACGGTGAAGGTACGCTGAATGACGCGATTCTCTTTTCCGGCAATAACATCGTTGTAGAAGGCTTCATGATTACCCAATACAAGGGCAATGCGATCATGAGCCAGGCGGGGAATAACTTTGAAATTCGCGACAATATCATTGTCGATACCGGGGTCTACGGCATTTTTCCCCAGCTGGGTACCAATGGGGTGGTTGAGCACAACGTGGTTTCCGGTATTGAAGACGCGGCAATCTACGTAGGTATGAGTGACAACATCCACGTGGCGTATAACGAAGTGTTCGACAGCGTCGCGGGCATCGAGATCGAGAACAGCCGGCACGCCATTGTCGAAAGCAACTTCGTGTACAACAACACCGGTGGTGTTCTGGCCTTCATCACCCCGGGACTGCCGATCAAAACAACCTATGATGTCATCATCCGCAACAACTGGATCTCGGATAACAATACACCCAACTTCGGTGCGCCGGGTTCCACCGTAGGCGGTATTCCCGCCGGCACCGGCATCATGATTATGGCGGCGGATGATGTGGTGATTGAGGGCAACATCATCACCAACAACAAGACCGTGGGCATCATGACCGTGGATCACAATACCGCGGCGCAGCTGACCAATGTGACCGTCGATCCCGAAGCCGATCCCAACTCCGATCGACTCATGATTCTCAACAACACCATGCACAACAATGGTTACGAGACGATTCCCGAAATCAAGGGGCTGATGCTCGCGGACCTGAAGAGCGGTAACCCCGATATCTTCGCCATCGGGCCCAGCAACGAGAGCTGTATCATCAATCGTCACCGCTATGTCCACTCGGGCATTGATGACTTTAACGAGTGCGACTTCACGAGCACCAGGAATATCGGCAATTATCTGATGCCGCCCGTGGAGCCGCGAGTGATCGAGCCCGGTGAGCGTGGAAAGATTGCCTACCTGGGTATCTGCGCCGGTTGTCACACCTACGAAGGCCGCATGATAGGCCCGCCGGTAAAGATCATTCAGGCGCTGTACATGGATAACCCCCATGGCCTTGCTGAGTACATTGCGGCGCCCGTGAAGAAGCGGGAGGACTATCCGGAAATGCCCAAGCAGGACTATCTGGATGAAGAAACCCGGCTGGCAGTCGCCCAATACATGCTGTCTGTTTCTCGCTAGGGCGTCGAATTAAAGGGTCTCTAAAAACAGCATCGTTGAGAGTCTCTTTGGGTACGGAATCTCCTCGACGAGAAATCGTTGACGGGTATCAGTCAGATTACCGCGGCGTCCTTTGGTACACCCTATGCCCGCATAGCGGACCCACGCACTTACGGCATTGAGGCATTGTTTAACTTTTAGGTGATAATGAGGCTCGGACTTAGCAGTCCGAGCCTACTTTGTCATGGAGAAAGTCGATCATGGCCATAAAATCCGCCTGGGGGCACATCAACATTAATGTCAGGGATCTTGATGCGTCCATCGCGTTTTATCAGAAGCTTGGATTTGACGCCTTTTTGCCGACGATTCCGTACCTGAACTTAAACCGTGAACAGCAAAACGCCGTCGATGCAGGCAGTGCCCTTGCCCTTGGCATCAGCGGTTCACCCAGGGGTCGCGCCTGCATCATGCAGCTGGACGAGGGCTTTCCCAAGCTTGATCTGACGGAGTTTTCCGGCCTCGATCAGCGTGATCCTCTGGAAAACAAAGATCTGGGCGTTGTGCGCATCTGTCTGATTTCCGAAGATCTGGCATCGGACTATCAGTCCCTGGTGGATGACGGCGTGGAGTTTCTCTCGCCGCCCCAGCAATGCCATGAGCGTCTCGCGGATGTTGCAACCTGCGTCGATCCCGACGGTACGCGCATTGAATTGCTGCAGGTCTACCTCGAGCGATGGGGAGCATTTCTCTAGGGAAACCATCTCATATGGCAAAGCGCTTAAATCCCCTCAGCTTCGAAGTTATCTATGGTCTTGCCTGCGAACGCAAAGGCGGGCCTGAGGCGGTCGATGCGCTGCTGCCAAAGCCCGCGAGCAAGGCGTCCTTACGAAAGCTACCCAGTGACCGGTATCTGGCGGAGTTCACACGAAAGGTATTTCAGTCGGGCTTTGTCTGGCGCGTGGTGAACCAGAAATGGGATAACTTTGAAGAGGTCTTCTGGGGCTTTGATATCGAACGCTTATTGATGATGCCCGATGAAATGCTTGAGCGAAAAGCCAAGGATCCCGCGATCATTCGCAATTTTTCCAAGGTCAAGACGATACGTGAGAACGCCGCGATGATTGCGGAAACCGAGCGCTGCGAAGGGAAGCGCTTTGGGGCGTTTATTGCTGAATGGCCGACGGATAACGTGATTGGTTTGTGGAATTACCTCAAAAAGCATGGCCATCGCCTCGGCGGTAATACCGGACCCTATGCCTTGCGGGCGCTGGGTGTGGATAGTTTTCTCCTCACCCGGGACGTCGAGGGTTTTCTCAGAAATCGCGGAGTGATTGATGGTGGTGCCACCAGTAAAAAGTCTCTTCAAGCGACCCAGGACTTTTTTAATACGCTTCAATCACAGTCGGGACGCTCTCTATCGGCCCTGAGTCGAATTGTGTCCTTCAGCTACGGACAAAACCAGGTAGGGATTCAGCGCTAGGCTGTTTCGCGCACCGCGTCGCCCAGGGCTGCGCACAGCTGCTCGATTTTCACGTCCTCAATAACAAAGGGTAGACCGAGCTGCACCGTGTCTCCGCCATAGCGTACGTAAAAGCCTTTTTCCCACATACGCATGCCGACCTCAAAAGGCCTGAGCGTCGGGTCTCCATTCTTTGGCTCGAGGGTGATGGCTGCGGCAAATCCATAGTTTCGAATATCAGTGATATTGGGTAGACCATGGAGCGCGTGTATTGCCTCTTCGAGTATGGGCGCTTTTTCGGCTACGCGCTGCGGTAGCGCTTCCTTCTCGAGGATATCAAGGTTTGCCAGTGCCGCCGCGCAGGCCACAGGGTGTGCCGAATAGGTATAGCCGTGGAAGAACTCGAGAAGATGCTCCGGCGCGTCCTGCTGCATAAAGGTGTCGTAGATTTCCTTGCGGGCTATCACTGCACCCATGGGAATCGCCCCGTTAGTAATCTGCTTGGCGGTGTTGAGAATATCGGGCACAACGCCAAAGGCATCCGCACCGGTCATGGCGCCACAGCGGCCAAAAGCGGTGATGACCTCGTCGAATATCAAGAGGATGTTGTGCGCCGTGCATATCTCCCGCAAGCGCCGGAGGTAGCCTACGGGCGGCGGGAGCACACCCGCAGACCCCGCCATGGGTTCGACAATCACCGCCGCAATGTTGCTGGCGTCGTGAAGGGTAATCATCTCCAGAAGCTGATCCGCCAGGTGAGCGCCGTGCTCCGGCATGCCCCGTTGAAAGCGGTTTTCGGGAATCATGGTATGCGAAAGATGATCGGCCTCGAGACCCTGACCAAACATCTTGCGGTTGGCCGCAATACCGCCCACGGAGATGCCGCCGAAGTTCACGCCATGATAGCCCTTGATACGGCCAATGAGGCGCGTTTTGCTCGGCTGACCTTTGAGTCGCCAATAGGCACGTGCCATCTTCAGGGAGGTGTCCGCGGACTCCGAGCCCGAGCCCGTAAAAAACACGTAGTCCAAATCCTCCGGCATGAGGGTGCGCAGGCGTTCAGCGAGTTGGAAGGACTTGGGCTGGGCAAACTGGAAGGCAGGCGAATAGTCCAGGGTGCGCAGCTGTTGATTCACTGCGTCAGCAATTTCGGGTCGGTTGTGACCGAGTCCCGTTGTCCACAATCCTGACAGGCCATCCATAATGCGCCGACCCTTATCATCGATGTAGTAGATGCCGTCTGCAGCTACGATGATGCGAGGGTCTTTCTTGAACTGGCGGTTACCGGAGTAGGCCATCCAGTGCGCGTCCAGACCGCCGGGGGTAATGATGTCCGTCAGACCGGATGCCGAATGGTCCAGGGGTTGCTCAATGCTTGTCATGGCTTAACTCCAGGGAGGGCTTCTCTCCTCCGGCGGCTATCAAAAACATACCACGGAGCAACCGTAAGCCTCCATGTTTACCGAAGATTACTATGTGCCTGCGACAGGGCCAGGAAAATCACCCTTTTGGGGGAGGCCGAATGTCCACGGCGCAGTCGTAGTAGCAGGCGCCGCCAATGGCAGACTCCTGATGGCCGGGGAGCAGGGCATTTACGGTACAGCCCGTGGGTGAGTCAGCGATCCAGGCACCTTTGGGCACGTAAAGGGTGCCCTGTCGTACGTCGTCACTGATCCTTACGGTCAGCTGCACAGCGGCACGCTCGTTAAACAACTCAATCACTTCACCATCTTTTATCTCTCGAGCGGTGGCGTCGGCGCTGTGGATCTCGCAGAGGATGTCGCGTTGTTGCTCCTCAATGCCGCCAAAGGTGGAGTTTGTGCGGAGCTCCGATGCCGGGGTCACGAGGACAAAGTCGCGTTTCTCCGGAGGATCGAGATAAGCGGGCAGGCCCTGGCCACAATGCGCTTCCATGGCCTCACTGTAGAGTTCTATGCGGCCGCTGGGCGTTGTGAATTCTCCACCGCGGAGCATGGCGGGTTTCGCATAGGGCGTCATGTCCAGGGCCCTGTTGTCGGCCTTCTCAGGAATGCTGCTGTCCGTCGCGGCGAAGGCCTGGTGGATCATTGCATCATCGGAATCCTGAAAGACCGCCTCTGTATAGCCGAAGCGAGCGGCGAGGCGTCGGAACAGTTCCATGTTGCTCACAGCCTCGCCCTGGGCGGGAATCACCGGTCGCGAGCGCTGGAGGTATCGGTGACCGTAGGCTTTGTAGATGTCGCCATACTCAAAGTGCGTGCTCGCGGGGAGCACCAGATCTGCGCAGGTCATGGAGTCCGTCATGGTGATATCGCTGCCCACCACAAACACCTCGTCGCTGAGGAGGGCGTCGCGCATGCGCCCCTGCTGTGGATGTACGGCGACGGGATTGTGGTTGTAGATAAACAGCGCCTTGATGGGGGTCTCGTCACCCGGATCGAGTACATAGCGAGGGATGTCGAGTACGTTGAGTGTTCGAGTATTCTCGGGTGCCAGATCCGGTCTCGAGAGGCGCTGCCGGTCGATGGGAAAAAACCGTGAGACATCACAGATGCCTGCGCCATGAGGACCAATATTTCCCGTTACCGCCATCAGGGAGAAGGCGGCGCGAATCCCCGCACTGCCGTTGCGATTGCGCTCCGGTGCCACGCCTATGCTCATGGCCGCAGGCCGGTGCTTACGGAACATGTCAGCGAGGGCTTCTATGAGCCCCGCGTCGAGCCCGCAGAGTCCCGCTGCATGCTCCAGGTCAAAGGCCTTCGCAGCGGATCTGAACTGATCTCCGCCATGGGTGTGTTCTTCGATGAAGGCCTCATCGAGATCACCGCTGGCATCAAGGATCGCGGTCACGGCGTAGGCCAGCGCGACATCGGATCCCGGCAGCAGGGGTACGTGTAAATCCGCATCCCGGGCGATGCGCGTGCGCTTCGGGTCAATCACCACCAGCTTGGCGCCGCGCTTTTGTGCGTCGCGAATGAGGGTGGTGAGATGGAGATTGCAGGTGGTGATGTTGTTACCCCAGACCACAATGAGTCGGGCCTCGGCGAGCTCCGCCACATCGATGCCGCCGGCATCGCCAAAGACCGTGTCCCAGGCATGGCCGGAGGTACCCGCACAGAGCGTCGAAGCATCAATGAGCGAGGCGCCGAGCTTGTGGAAGAAGCGCCTATCCATGCTGCCCCCGGCGAGAATGCCCATGGGCCCGCCGTAGTAAAGAGGCGCGATGGCCTCGCTACCCCATTCCGATGCTACCTGGGAAAAGCGCTCGTGAATGATATCGAGGGCCTGTTCCCAACTGATGGCCTGGAAGTCGCGGCCTCCCAGGCTATCGCGTCGGAGCAGGGGGGTGCGGATACGTAGATCCCCGTGCACCTGAGCCGGGAAGGCGTTTACGACCTTAGCGCAGAGTTTTCCCCGCGTAAACGGATTGGCGGCACCGCCGCGCACCTTGGTGACTGTCTCGCCCTCGGTGAAAACCTCGAGGCTGCAGGTGTCGGCGCAGTCCAGGGGGCAGACAGTGCTCTGCGTTAGCGGCGGCACCGGGTTTTTGCCGCTCTGACTCGTCGCCTTATTGTTATGAAAGGTGTTATCCGAGGTGCTATCAAAGCTGTTATCGGCGTTGTGGGTCATCCCAAGGCCCTCCGGGAGAGTCACCGCGAGCCGCAAACCGGCCCGGACGTTTAAAGACTCGCAGGATACTACCTCACCGATGCACGCGTTGCCGCCATCTTTTGCATGGGATTATCAATGTTTCAGGGAAGCAGAGCGGTGCCGATCCCCGGTAAACCCTTACATGGGCATTGCAAAGGTCGATTGAGAGGCGCGAAGGGGCAGCTCCTCATTGACGTGGGAATAGAGAAACTGTGTGAGCGACAGCCGCGAGCCGTAGCGCGACAACGTCTCCCAGGGAAGGGGGTCGCCAAGGTCGACGCGAACGGTGTCACCGCATTTCTTTAGCGCCTCATGCATGAGCATGGCCATGCGCAGAGGCAGGGCGACGTGGCTCGCCACGTGAAACTTGCGACTGTTCTGGCCATGGAAATACACGGGCAGCACCGTCGCTTCACTCTGCTGTATCAGTTTTGCTGCAAAGGTGGTCCAGGTGCCGTCATGGCTCTGCCCAAAGCCAAATTTGTCCGCCGTTGAGACCATGCCCGAGGGAAAGATAAGCAGAGGTATGTTGTCTTTGAGCGCGCTGAGCGCAAGCTTCTTGGACTGAATATTGTTCTGCAGCGCAGCTTTATTTGACTGGAAGTCGATGGGCAGAAAGTGCGGCGCCAGGTCCGAATCCTGGCAGAGCATTGCGTTGAGCATGATGCGGAAATCTGATCGTAGCTGCGCTGCGATGTTACAAAGAATCAGCCCGTCTACAATTCCGAAGGGGTGATTCGCAAGAATCACCAGAGGCCCGTTCTTAGGGGCATCCAATAGACGCCGCATATCCATATCGACGTTCACATTGATTGCATCCAGCGCCTCACTAAAGAAGGTTGTCTGATGGAAAGGCCGGCGTTTCAGCTCGTAATAGATAGCCTCGATACGGCGTCGACCCAATAACACCTCAAGGAAGCTTATACACCGTCGGGTCAACCAGGGGTCAGAGGGCTGGGCGTAGGACAGGGAGGGTTGCGCTCGGACATAGTCGTACATGGGAACACTCCCGTCGGCGGCATGATCGCGACAGGGTATGACCGTAATGCTACGAAAAGATGACAGCAATAGCGCCCGTAACCGCGGTTGCGAGGGTGGCGGACGCTCGTGCTCTCGCGCCTCCGGGACGCGCAGCCCTTTTGTGAGGCTTTTTGCTTTTCTGTAGGATCAGCGATCCATTTTTAACTAAAGAAGAAGACCTTGCCCAAGTCCAAAGCGATTACCCTGGCCCACGGAAATCTGCGTTTCAGCGCTATCGAGGGAGGCAACGGTCCCCTTGTGATTCTCCTTCACGGCTTTCCCGACACTTTGCATACCTGGGGTGAGCAAATGCATGTGCTCGCGGAAGCTGGCTATCGCGTGATCGCCGCGGCAACACGAGGCTACGAGCCCCAGTCCCAGCCCGAGGATGGGGACTATTCTTCTGCGGCCTTAGCAGGCGATGTGTTGGCCTGGATAGACCAACTGGGGGCCAGCGCCGCGCATCTTGTGGGCCATGACTGGGGCGCCTCTATTGCGTATACGACGGCTATGGCTGCACCGGAGCGACTCTTGAGCCTCACCACCATGTCTGTACCCCATGCGGGTCGCTTTTTGGCGGAGATTGATAAACACCCCAAGCAGCTTCGGCTCTCCTGGTACATCCTGTTTTTTCAGGCGCCGGGTATTGCGGAGTATGTCGTCAAACGAAAGGACTTCGCCTTCCTTCGCTGGCTCTGGAAAACCTGGAGTCCGGGCTGGGATTTTGAGGAAGAGGAGTTCCAAATAGTGGTTGCGGCCTTTAGGGCCCCGGGGGTTCTAAAAAGCGCCCTTGGCTATTACCGGGCCGCGGTGGGGATGGATTCCCTCCGCGGACGCAAGTCCTACGATGGCAGCAAGCCCTGGCCCATTGAAGTGCCCACCCTGGGAATGACTGGGAAGAACGAGGGATGCATCGCGGCTGAGGTTTTTTCAGCCATGATGCGAGAAGACGACTTTCCTAAGGGCCTGCAAGTCGTTGAGGTTCCTGATGCGGGCCACTTTCCCCATCGGGAGCGCCCGGAATTCGTGAATGCCCTGTTGTTGGATTGGCTCGCAACCCATGACGAGGCGTGATGGATTGCGGTCAGCGGCGTCTGTGCCGCAGTGAGATCGCCCGCAAGAAAAATCATCAATAGTTGAGGTGCAGAAAAGCACTACCGCCCTCAGGGCTTCTTATCAGCTGTCTCGATTTTGTTCGTTTTAGCTGTCCTTCTTACTTGTTTTCCGGTGAGCTGATTCCAAGTGCTCGGTCCTATCAGGTGTCGCAGTTACTTTTACTAATGGAGACCCTGATCTATGTCGGTAATCACTTCGTCTGGTGTCGCGCTGCGCCGATATGCAGCCTTCGATGCCCTGAGACAAGAGACGATAGATGCGCTCCTCGCAGAGACTGCGCTCTCCCTGGCGGGGAGCACGGTAGAAATGGCAAACGGCGATATCGTGGCTCTGACGGTCCAAGGTGAATTACTTTTCGTCAACTGCTCTGAGGTTATTGTCACCGACGTAGAGGTGTCTAACGGCATCATTCACGCCATAGACGCGGTATTGATGCCGTTGATGTAGGCTTCTGGCAATTGCCCTAATTGCTTAATTAGTTAAAACGCCCGGTCACATCCTGTGACCGGGCGTTTTTTTTGGTTGCTGCGTTGTGTTTGTCTTATTGCTGAAAATCCAGAGGCGGCGGCCCGGGGGGCAGAATACCTTCGTACTCGTAGTCTCCCTTACGCTCCTTAAACTCCTCTTTAATTGCCTTGATGAGATCGGGATCCTGATAGAGGTCGATCATGGTCATGGCGAGGGCCTTGGAGGCGTACACCAGGCCTTTGTGTCCGATGGACATGCCGCCGGTGGCCACCACGGCCCAGGAGTGCCAGGGAACATCCTTGGGCGCGATGGGTGCGGCCAGACTGATGGTGGGCACGACAAAGCTCACGTCGCCGACATCGGTGGAGCCCCCAGGCGGGTTTTTCTCGGTTTCTCTAAAGGGGCGCACCTCGGCGTCCATACCCACCTCGGGTTTACCCGTGGCTTTCTGAATTTCCTTGGCGTAACGCTCCTCTTTATCGCTGTAGGTGATGGGGCCCAGGGTGTCGAGGTTGGCCTGGAGCGTTGAACCGCCGGTGCGATTAACCAGTATTTCGTGCACACCGGAGATAAGCGTCACTTTGTAATCTACGTCGGCGAGGATGGCCGCGCCCTCGGCCATTTCCCGGACCCGCTCATACACCGGGGTCATGCCATCGCGGCTACGATCTCTCACCCGAACCCAGATCTTGGCGTAATCCGGCACGACGTTGACCACCTTGCCCGCATCCATAATGTGATAATGGATACGTACCGTGGGCTGGATATGCTCGCGGTAGGCATTGATGCCATGGGTATAGAGCTCCAGGGCATCACTGGCGGAGCGACCGTTCCAGGGATCTCCCGCCGCGTGGGCTGACTGTCCGTCAAACTCCACTAAAAAATCCACGAGGGACTGGCTGCTCTGCGCGCTGGCTTCGATCTTGTCGCTGGGGTGCCAATCCATCATCACGTCGACATCGTCAAAGGCGCCCGCGCGAATCATCCACAATTTGCCGAAAAACTTTTCTTCGGCGGGGGTGCCGTAATAGCGGACGGTGCCGGAGATCTCACCGGCCTCGATCTGCTCTTTAACGGCGATGGCGGCCCCAAGGGAGGCGGCGCCGAATACGTTATGACCACAACCATGACCGGGCGCGCCTTCCACCAGGGGCGTTCGTGTGGGGACCGATGCCTGAGAGAGCCCGGGGAGCGCGTCGAACTCACCCATGATGCCGATGATTGGTTTGCCACTGCCGAACTCGGCAACGAAGGCTGTGGGGATCTCACCGATACCCGTCTCGACTTGAAACCCGTGTTCCTTCGCGTGTTTGATCAGCGCTGCGGCGGACTCTGTTTCCTTAAATGCGATTTCCGCATGGCCCCAGATCTCGTCGCTCAGGGCTGTGAGTGAACTGGCCTGTCGATCCACTGAGGCAATAATGTCAGCCTTCAGGGATGCTTCATCGGCACTGAAGGTCGCTGAGGATGCCGCCAGTAGAAAAGCGCCCGAAAGGCAGCGTACGGTCGTATTGATCATGAACTTTGTTCCTTATAAGTAGCGATCAAGCGTCACGCTAGCGCAGCTTGTTGCTTAAGGCTAGTGCCGGGCGCCCGGGCAGTGTTTCGACGCAAAAAAAAGCCCGCAAGATAGCTTGCGGGCTGCGGCGACCGTTGCCCGATCGCGGGGGTTTAGCTGCGACCTGTTTTAGAAACGGTAAGTCGCCTGCAGGGCATAGGAGCGCAGGCGGTTGGTCTGCGCAAAACCCTGGCCATTGACGAGCGGTTGATCATCGTTGTTGCCGCTGATGAGCTCATCAGTCAGGTTTTTACCCACAAACGCGACGTCCCACATACCGTCCTGTGCGCCCAGACTCAGGCGCAGATCGATGGTGGTGTAGGCAGGCTGGAATCCGTAGATAGGGTCCAGGTCGGCCGCGATGAAAAAGTCGTCGGAGTAGTTGATGTTCACAATGCCGCGCGCTTCCAGCATATCGGTCACCGGTCTGCGATAGTCAACATTCAGGTTGTAGGCCCACTCGGGCGAGTAGGTGTTTGCGCTGCCGGTGGCGTCCCGAGATGCGTTGGGTGTGCCCGCGTTCTGGCAGTCGCCCCGATCGGGGTCAGATGCGGACGGTGTCCAGCAAGGCGCATTTTTAAAATCGCTGTATTCAGCTTGCAGATAGGTACCTGCGAAACTGACGATCAAACCGTCCGTGGGCGCCCACTTGAGATCCACTTCCACACCCTTTGACTCGACTTCCGCAGCGTTCTGTACAAAGAAGGCCGTTGCGCCGTCAAAGATGCTGACCTGATAGTCCTCTACCGTGGTAAAAAACGCCGTGGCGTTAAAGGTCATCATGCCATCGAGCAAGGAGCTTTTAATGCCGACTTCATAGTTGGTGGCAGATTCTTCCTCGTACTCAAAAAACGGGCTGTCATTGGTTCGCAGAAAACGCGCGTCAAAGCCGCCACCCTTACTACCCGTCGAGATCGTGCCGTAGACCATGGCGTCCTGGTTCAAGTCCTGTTGCAGCGTGACTTCCCAGTTGACGTCTGTCTCTGAGCGCTTGCGATTCTGAATGTTGTGCTCAAAGGTCCCCAGAAGTCCGTTCAAGATGCCCTCAGAAATTGCAGTAAACGGCGTCCCGGCAAACTCACTCAGGAAGCGGTCATATTCTGCGGCGGTGGAGCCGTAGCTGGCTGTGCCGGCCGGAAGGCCGATAGCAGCGCTGTAGTCCCAGCCACCGGTGAAGGAGGTGTCCAGTGTGTGGCTCGCCTCCTTGGACTCATCGAAGTAGCGCACGCCCACCTTAAGCCGCGTAGCGTCGGTGAAACTGTAGGTACCGGAGCCGAACACGGCCCACATGTCCTGATCCTGCTGCATCGAATAGTCGCGGGTCAGGTTGGGGGTGATTGATTCCGGGGCACCCAGGAGTGGCGCGGCCAGCGAGGTGCCAAAACCTTCTACGGAGCGATAGTCGAGGTCGCTCTGGTGATAATACAGACCGACGATGTAATCGAACTTTTCGCCACCGGGAGAGGTCAGGCGGATCTCCTGGCTGAACTGCTCATAGTCTTCGGTGGCATCCACCTGAAGGAGGGGAACGGCAGCGAAGTCACAATCGCAAATATCGCGGTAATCATAGGCTGCGTAACCCGTGATCGAGGTAACCGTATGACCGCCCACGGCCTATTCGGCGGTGAGCGTACCGACGTCCATGGAGTTGTTGCTGAGTTCCGGCTTGTCCGGGAAGCCGGGCAAGCCTGCCCAACCCGGCGCCACCAGGCCCAGCACGGCGCCGCCATCGTTAGTCACGGCTCGCTCGTCGTCGAGTTTCTCGATGCCGTCGCCCCCGGAGCCCACGGCGACCAGCGCCTGGTTCAGACCGCCAAAGCTGATGCCTGTGCCGAAGGCGTCAAACACACTGAGTTGAGTCGACTGCTGAACCTGGTCAAAGGTGCTGTTTTCCCACTTGGCATTGATGTGGAGATTCTCAGTCGCGTCCCATGCCAATTGTGCGCGGACGGTTTGGTCGTCGCGTTCCGGGCCTTCATTACCGGTGAGAATATTGTCCAGATAGCCATCGAGTTTGTAACCACGCACAGAAAGCCGGCCTGATACGGTGTCGGTGATGGGGCCAGAGATCACTCCAGTCAATTCCTGCTCGCCGTAGCTGCCGTAGAGCGCGCTGATGGAGCCTTCCAATTCATCGGTCGGTTTGGCGGTAATCATATGTACCGCACCGCCAATGGTGTTTTTACCGAACATGATGCCCTGGGGGCCACGGAGCACCTCGACGCGCGCCAGATCCATGAAGGGTGCCCGCAATAACTGGGACCGGCCCATGTAAACGTTGTCGTGAAACATGGCTGTGGACAGCTCAATGCCCTGGTTAACACCCGACGTGCCGATGCCGCGAATAAAAATGAAGTTGCCAATGGGGCTCTGGGAGATGGTGACCGCGGGAATGTCGGCGGCAAACTCTTCACCGCGGGTTATGCCCAAATCTTTAATGGTGTCTCCGCTGGTAGACAGCATGGATATCGCAACATCCTGCATACTTTCCGAGCGTCGCGTTGCGGTGACGATGACTTCTTCGAGCTGAGCGAGGGCAAAATCGCTGCTCGCCATAAGCGCTGCCGCAACAGCGGTACTTAAAATTCCAGGCTTGAAGAAAGCTTTTTTCGGCGTGAGGGTCCGAGTCATGGGGTGTGTCCTTGTGCATGGTTTATAGTGATTATGTGCACTGTCATTATAGCGCAAACACTGAATGAAAAATAAAGGGTTTATGCATGTCACAAAAAGCCACTGTTCGATCTCTCCGTACTCCCGCTGAACGCTTCAATGATTTGCCGGATTTCGACTACCCGGTGTTCTACGCAGATGATCTTCCCGGGTACGATGGACTCCGGGGTGCATGGATCGATGCGGGACCGTCAGACGCTGACACGGTGTTTCTTTGTTTGCATGGGGAGCCGAGCTGGTCATTTCTCTATCGACGGATGATGCCGGTGTTTCTGGAATCCGGTGCCCGCGTGATTGCGCCGGACCTCCTGGGCTTTGGACGTTCGGACAAGCCCTTACAACAATCAGACTACAGTTTTAACTTTCACCGGGACTACCTTCTTGCGCTGGTGGAGCGCCTGGATCTTCGCAATATCACCCTGGTGGTGCAGGACTGGGGCGGGCTGCTGGGTCTGACCCTACCCGTGGATGCGGGGTTCAAGCCCCGGCTTTCACGCTTACTGGTTATGAATACGGCTTTGGGCGTCGGCAAGACTCCCAGCGAGGGCTTTCTTGCCTGGAAAAACTATGCGCTGTCCACGCCGGATCTTCCCATCGGGGAGCTGATTGCCAGGGGCACACCCCATCTCACGGAGGCAGAAATAGCCGCTTACGACGCGCCGTTTCCCGGACCGGAGTACAAGGCGGGCGCCCAGGTGTTTCCCGCTTTGGTGCCGGTCTCGCCGGAGATGGAGGGTGTGGATGTGAGTCTTGAGGCCGCGCAGTTCTGGTCCAAGGAGTGGACCGGTAAAAGCTTCATGGCCGTGGGAGATGCGGACCCTGTGCTCGGGCCAGTGGTTATGGAGAGTCTGCGTGCCATGATCAAAGGCTGCCCGCCTGCGATGATCGTCGAAGGGGGTGGTCACTTCGTGCAGGAGTGGGGTGAGTCTATCGCCCGTGCCGCTCTGGAGTCTTTTGCCAGCTCCTAGCCCTGTCCTAGCCCTGACTATTCGAAGCGCTCACCGCTGCGTTCCAGCCATCCGTCTTCATGGCGTCCCCGGGGGTCGTGGTGTGTCCAGTGCATGACGCCCCCCTTGTCGTTCCATTCGTACTCCCCGTTGAAGCCGACGCGGTCGCCTTTCTGTAGATTGGGTATCCGGGGCGCCAGATCGATGTTGTGGGCAACCAGCAGCGTCAGGCCGGAATCCAGTTCCAGAAGAAACCGTTGGTGCTGACTACCCTTGGTGTCATCGGGCAGGACGTGAACCACCGTGCCCTCGCCCTGCACCTGAAGGTCGCTCTGACGATTTTCAAAAGCCGCCTCCAGAACTCCATCGCTGCTGGCCACCGGTGTCGGGGCCATGGTTGCCAGGGTGCCCGTGCCATATTCGTTCCAAAGCCAGGTGAGCACAGCCAGGCCGATAACAAGGGGTAGGGACTTTTTCTTCATGGTGGATTTCATCGTGGACTCCGTTTCTGTGCGTCAGCGAATGAGCCTACGCCGCGGCTTTCATGGTTGCCTGGGGTTGCCTGGGGTTGCAGAGAATTGCCCGGGGTTGCGAGGAGCTGCCGGTCGTTGCAGAAGCTTGCGGGCATCAGGACTGCTTTCGGTGTTTGGTGAATCGGGTAGGCGTGGCGCTCAGGGGATCGTCGGGCCAGGGGTGTTTCGGGTAGCGACCACGCATCTCCTTTTTGACCGCATCGTAGCTGTTGTTCCAGAAGCTGGGAAGATCCTGGGTAACCTGAAGGGGACGCCCCGCCGGTGACAGGAGGTGCACTACCAGTGCTATTCGGCCCCCAGCAATGCTAGGCGTGTCTCTGCATCCGAACATCTCCTGGAGTTTTACCGGCAGGATGGGCGGGTCTTCCCGATAGTCGATGGCCACCTTTGATCCCGAGGGCACCTCGAAGCGTTCGGGTAGCTCTGCCCTGAGTCGGCGCTGCTGTTCCCAGGAGAGCAGCGATTCCAGCGCTGTATACAGGTCGAGCTTTTTGAGGTCTGAAAGCTTTTTAACCGCCAGAAGGTAGGGTGCGAGCCAGTCTTCCAGGGTCGGGACGAGGTCTTCAGACTCCAGTGATGGCCAGTCTGATTCCAGGCGCGCCATGAGGCGCACTTTGTTTCGAAGTTCCTCGCAGGGGGCGGACCAGCTGAGATTCGCCATGTTCGCCTCGCGGGTGAGTTCGATGAGCCTCTGGGTCCTGGCCTCGTCCGATACCGAGTCCAGTTGCACTTTGCGCAGGGAGAGGGCGCCCACGCTGGTGCGGCGCTCCGCAAGGAATCGTCCGCTCTTGTTGTCCCAATCCACTATCGTTGCTTCAGACAACTGGGGTTTCAACAGCGTGTCAAACAACGCCGGGTCAAGGGGCGCGGCGGAGCGGATGACATCACCTGTTCGTCCCGCGACGCCACCGACTTCGGCAACCGCCAGCCATTTGGATTTATCCAGGGCATTGGGCGAGGCGAATCGGCAGCTGCGACCGTTCGCCAGTTGGTAGCCACCCGAGTGGCGCTGACGGGCGATGCGGTCAGGGTAGGCACTGGCCAGCAGCAAGCCGGGTAACTGCTCGTAGCTGGGTTTGCCTGCGTTTGGGCGAGTCGCTTTGGGCAGCTGTTGTGAGAGTTGCCGGGCCAGCTGGAGGGTCCGCTTCTCCCAGGCTCGCAGCGCCCCGGGGCAGGCCACCTCGCCACTCAGATACTCAAGACGCGTTCGCATGTCCGCTGAATCACGGCTCAGGGGGTCCCGGTCCGACAGCACGGCGGCAAGGTGCGCGGCGGTTTCCCGGGCACCCACGGCGTCTCCCAGGAGCAGCATATGCGCCAGCCGCGGGTGAGCGGAGATTTCTGCCATGGCATTACCGTGAGGCGTCAGGCGCAAGCCAGCGTCCGTTTTTTCCAGGGCGGCGAGTCCCAGGAGTAAATCGATGGCCTGTTGATAGGCGCCCGCCGGCGGCGCCGTGAGCCATGCGAGCTCACCGGGATCGTAAACACCAAAGGCAAAAAGCTGCAGGGCGAGGGAGGAGAGGTCAGCACTCTGGATCTCCGGCTCGTCCTGGGCCGCGAGCTGTTCCTGCTGGGCCTCAGACCAGAGCCGGTAACAGGTGCCCGGTCGCAGACGCCCCGCCCGTCCCTTGCGTTGCACGCTGGATGCCTGGGAGATCTTCACCGTGGTCAGGCGACTCATCGCTGTCTGGGGATCGAAGCGGGGTTTTCGCTCCAGGCCCGAGTCGATGACAACGTCCACACCATCAATGGTGAGGCTGGTCTCTGCGATGTTGGTAGCGAGTACCACCTTGCGCCGACCCTCCCGGCAGGGCGCAATGGCCGCCTGCTGCTCCCCCAGACTCAGATCACCGTAGAGGGGCCGGAGCTCGACGCCCGGTGGTGGGTCCAGTTGCTCCATGGTGCGACGGATTTCCCCTTGCCCGGGAAGAAACACGAGCAGACTGCTATCGGGATGCCCAGCGAGGGCTTTGTTAATGCTTCTGGTCACGCGATCGACGATGCGTTCCCGCGGTTTGCTGTTCTGGCCGTAGCGCTCCTCCACGGGAAACAGCCTGCCTTCGCTCTTGACCGCCTTGCATTCGAGAAAGGCTTCCAGCGCGGCTGTGCCCAGGGTGGCGGACATGAGCATGATGCGCAGGGTTGGCGATCGCGAAAAAGTGTCCCGCGCGTTCAGAGCAAGACTTAAACCCAGGTCCCCATCGAGGGAGCGCTCATGAAACTCATCGAAGATGATAAGCCCTACATCCGATAGGGAGGGATCGTCCTGGAGCATGCGCAGAAGAATGCCCTCGGTCACAACCTCGATGCGTGTAGCGCTGCTGGTCTTGCTGTCGAGGCGCATCCGGTAGCCCACGGTCTGCCCGGGGGACTCACCCAACAGCGTTGCCATGCGCAGGGCAGCGTTTTTTGCCGCCAGGCGTCGGGGCTGGAGCATGATGATTTTACGATTAGTCAGCCAGGTTTCATCAAGGAGCGCCAGGGGCACGACGGTGGTTTTTCCGGCGCCCGTAGGGGCCTCCAGTACGAGATTGCGCTCTTCCTGCAGACGAGCCCGAATCTCCTCAAGGAGGTTACAGATGGGAAGGCCAAGGGCGGCGGTATTCAGGGGCATAATAAAATCACGGTTGATAGGCTTCCTGCCGATGGGCACAGGGGTGTTCGCAGCGCCACCCTGTATGGCGGCGGATTAGCGCCATTAAACTACTGGTCAAAGTTTTAGCGTATATTCTAGGGAGTGGTAGTGTGACACGAAGTCAGGCCTGTACTAACGCAGGGAAGTGACGGAAAAGCTCATCAGAGGGAGCGTTCACCATGACAAAGCACAATAAGGGAAATCAGCAGCAATCCAAGCCCGATGGGGTACTGCCCGGTCGTCGCAAAGTTCTGGAGATGATGGGCATGACAGCCGTGGCGCTGCCCATTCTGGGTTTGCAGGCCTGTGGCAGCGACGACGGTGCCGGGTCCGCAGCTTCGGCCATGGATAAGGTTGAGCCTGCGATGAAAGATATGGCGAAGGAGGCCGAGGGCATGGCCGGGTCGGCTATGGACAAGGCTGAGGGCGCTATGGATGACGCTCAGGGCACCATGGACGAGGCGGGTGATGCGATGGAAGAGGCCATGGAAGAAGCGGCTGATTCAGCCGAGACCATGGTCAAAGACGCGAAGGAGGGTATGGACGCCGCCGCCAGCGAGGGTGCCACCATTGCCAGCGATGCCACGGCGAAGCTTGATGAGAGCAGCCCCCAGGCAGCGGGCCTGGGTTACAAGCACGATGCAACGACCGTCAAGAACGCGCGCTACGCTGCGGGTCAGCAATGCTCTAACTGTGCCCTGTATCAGGGTGGTGACAGTGCCTGGGGGGGATGCCCGCTGTTTGCCGGGAAGCAGGTGAAGGCCACGGGATGGTGCAGCGCCTACTCCGCAGCAAGCTAGTTACTGACGGAGTAAGAAAAGGGCGCCTGAGGGCGCCTTTTTTTTGATGAGTGATAGGGGTTTTACGCGGACCGGTCTTTTCCGGCGGCTCTTGATATCGGCTTTTTATAGCGACTTTTTATGCCTGAACGGGCTTGAGACGCAAACTCAAGGCCGCTCCGAGGAGTGTCATGCCCAGAAGCAGGCCAAGCACCCCATCGTTACCAAAATGTTGGGCGATCCAGCCAAGGGTGCCGCCCAGGAACACAAACACGCCAATAACGGTGTTGCTGATGGCGACGTAAGCGGCACGGTTGTCACCATTGGCCAGATCCACGACGTAGGTTTTGCGGCCCAGGCGCGTCCCCTGATGGGCAATGGCTGCCACGTAGATGGCTATGGCACCTGCCAGTCCACCGAATGCCGTCATCATGTCCTCGGGTGCCAGTAACACCGTGAGTAAAGTGGCAGCGGTGAGCAGGCCTGACGTCGCCAGCACTTTGTGGGATGCCCGGTCCGAGTAAATACCCCAGATAACACCGGAGGTCATGGCCGCCAGGCCCTCGGCGAGCATGACAAACGCCAGGGCACGACTGCTGCCTTCGGCGTTGGTAAAGACCATGACCACAAGAAACGGTATGGCGTAGGCGGTACCTATCAGAAGCGTACGGGCGATGACAAAGGCGCGCAGGTCTTTGTCTGTTTTCAGAAGCGCTGCGCTGTTGAGGGCGCTTTCCAGGGCCGATGCGCCACCTTCCGTGGCCCCCGGCCTCTCAGGCACCCGCCAATAAAACAGCGCCGATGCCAGCCACAGGGCACCGGCGGTACACAGCATCCCTACCAGGAGTGTCAGTGAGGTCTTGCCCTGGCTCAGGAGGAGAAACGCACCAAAGCCAATGGTAAAGATACCGGCGGCGCTGCTCGCAAGTCCCCCCAGGCGACCTCGACGTCCCTTTGCAACGGTCTTACCCAGAACGTCTTTTGAGGCTACGGAGCACAGTCCCCGGGCGAGGCTGAACAGCGTCAGGGAAGCCAGTATCGCCATGGCACTCAGGGAGGCCGTGGGCAGCAGGAGCGCCAGAGGCATGGCCAGCATGCACAGACCCTGAAGCCCGGCGCCCAGCACATACACGTTCTTCCTGATGGGACGCTTGCGTAGATTAGCGGCAATCGCCAGCTGGGGAATCAGGGAGAGGGACTCCCTGATGGGAACGAGCCAGGCAACAAAAAATGTCTGGGCAGCGATGCTGCTCAGCAGCCAGGGTAGCACCGTGCGACTGCTCCCCAGGGTATCGGCACATTTTGAGGCGAGCTGCGCCAGCAGCTGGAGCGTGAAGCTTTGGGGTTGGGCATCACAGGCGTCCTCGGAGATATCCCGACAGGCGCGCGCATCCTCCTCATCGCCGATGAGCTCAAACACGGTATTCGATGGCAGGGGCATAGCGTTGTCCTAGTGCAGCGATTTCTTGCCTGATGGCGTGCGGAGCTCCCCCTCGGCAAAGAGGTAGTCCAGGTGCAGGCATTCTGCCGCGAGCTGTCGCGTGGCATCCATGCAACTCGATAAAAACTGCGCGGTTTGTTCGAGGGTCAGCCCTGCCTGGGTGGGCATGATGCCCGCGATCACCAGCTGCGGGGTGGCGTCATCCACCACATCCAGAAAAATCTTGAGGATGGGGTAGTCCATATTGATGCGGCCCAGATCCGCCGACAGCGGTAAAAGCGCCATGGGGCGGATTTCGAGCTCCGTGGTGAGGAGCAATCCGTAGCGCTCCAAAAAAAGACGGCTGTCGATGACGCCCTCGATATTCTTGAGAGCCGCCAGATGCAGTCCCTTGCACTCGCCGCAATCGCTGTACTCCACCCGGGCTTCTTCCAGCCATTGCTGAAGGCGTGCACGGTCGGGCTTTTCGAGTTTGTCGCTCATAGTTTGCTACCGGAGAAAACCCGCATTTTACGCGATTCACCCTCTACCGTGGTGCTGTGTTCCGCCGGGAGTCGTGGCGATTGGTCATACAAAATTGACATCTTTCAGCGTAAGCTTGAAATTACCCGTATGCCGACAGCCGATCATTGATGAAGACTGTTTTACTGACCCTCGGGCGCCTGCCTAAAGCGCTCGCTATTGTCAGAGCCTGTCGAGCGGCGGGCTGCCGGGTGCTGGTGGCGGACCCCTTTCGCTGGCACCTCTGTAAGCCCTCCCGGGACGTTGCCCAGTCTTTTCGGGTAACCGCGCCTAACACTTCCCTGTCGGCTTACCTCGCTGATTTGCTGGATATTATTGATCGTGAGGCGGTGGATCTTGTGATCCCCGTTTCTGAGGAGGCTCTGCATGTAGCGAAGCTCCGTACGCAGCTCCCCCCAGGGGTCATGCTCTGGGCCGCCCCCCTGGTGCAGTTGGCCGAACTCCATCATAAACGGGACTTTATCGCTCTCGCGGCCTGCAAGGGATTACCGGTGCCCGAGACCTATACTGCTGACGAGGCCGGCGCCCGAGCTCTCGCCCGGCGCAGTGACTACGTGGAAAAACCCGTGCACAGCTGTTCCGGTATCGGCTTACGTTTTGCCAGAGCGGGGGATGCGCTGGTGTCTGACAGTGCCGAGGGTCTGGTGCAGACGCATCTTGAAGGAGAGCTCATCAGTTCCCTGTCGGTGGTGAGCCGGGGTCGGGAGCTGGCGACGGTGTTTTATCGAGGCCGGGTGTTTGCCGGTACCGTCGCTATCTGTTTTGAGCGGGTCGACGATGCGGACTCTGCTCAGCGGTGGGTGAGTGATTTTCTCGCGGATAGCGATTACAGCGGGTTCCTGGCCTTTGATTTTATCGTCGACGGTGACGGGGTGGCCCGGGCGATCGAATGCAATCCCAGGGCAACCAGCGGTGTGCATTTTTTTGACAGCGCGTCCCTGGGCGAGGCTTTACTGAATCCCGAGTCCACATCGTCCATCAGGCTGACGGCGGGCACGCGCTTCCAGTGGGCTTACTCCACTCTCACAGAAACCTACGCTGCGATCTTCAAACCCCGGGAATTCATCCGACGTTTCCGGGAAATGCGCTCAGCACGGGATGTTATCTGGGCAGCTCATGATCCCCTGCCGTTTTTACTGATGACTCCCATGTCCTGGGAGATTCTCTGGCCGGCGATGACCACGGGCGTGTCCCTGGGTGAGGCGACCCAGCGGGACATCGCCTGGTTTGGTGAGAGCTCTTGATTCTTGATTTCGGGAGCTTCCTAGCTTTGGACCCGTCGGGTAACGCGGCAGAAAATCTGCTCCCGGGGACGCGTGGTGAGGCGTGCAGCGGGACGGACGCGACCCGGATTCAGCGCCTCAAAATCAAAGCGTCGGAGGAGTTCGGCGATGATCAGGAGGCTCTCGGTCTGGGCGAATCCCGCACCCACGCAGGTGTGAGGACCCTGACCAAAGGGTATGTAGGCACCATCCACAAGACTGGCTTCGTTGTCCGGCAAAAAGCGTTCCGGCTTGAAAGCATGAGGGTCGTCCCAGTAATCCCGATGTCGATGCAGGGTCCAGGGCGAAATCATCACCAGGGCGCCCTTCGGCAGTTTCCGCGGACCCACCGTGGTGTCTTCCAGGGCAACCCTCGGCATGAAAGTGATGGGGGGATAAAGTCGCAGGGCTTCGCGGAACACAGCCTTAAGCAGCGGCAGCTGGCGCATGTGCTCGAAGGTCAGCGGTTCTTGCTTTTTCTTCTTGCCCGCCGCCGCATCGACAGCCACCACGCTATCGATTTCCCTGCGCATCTTCGCTACCAGAGACGGTTGCTGCGCGCAGATAAAAAACAGCCAGGTCAACACGCTGGCCGTGGTCTCGTGCCCGGCAAGAAAAAACACCCCCAGCTGATCGATAAGCTCATCGCGGCTAAAGGGTTCGCCGCTGTCGCTGTCCCGCGCGGCAATCACCGCACTGGCGATGTCGTTAAACTCTGCGTCGGGTGCAAGGTGGGTATCAATCAGGGAGGCAAGATGGCGACGGATACGTGTGCAGGCATCGAGCACTATCTGAGGCTGGGGCGCCTTGGTCCAGGCGGGCTCGAAGATCAGGCGCTTGATGTCCACCTGGGCCACGGAGCGTTCGAACACCATAAAGTCTTCAAAAACATCGAAGGCGACCTGGGAATCCAGGGAGGTGGAAAACACCGTGCGGCAGATGATGTCGGCGGTGAGTTGGCTCATGGCCCTGTCCAGGGAGAGGGGCTCACCGCTCTCGGCGCTGGCTTCCAGGATGCGCACATAGTCATTGACGGCAGCCTGCATGGCGGCAAAGGCGTGGCTGATGCGCATATGCGAGAACGCGGGGTCGATCATGGCCCGCTGGCGGCGCCACTTCTGGCCATCGGTAACGAAGATAGACTCACCGATGAGATGCTCCAGGGCATTCACCATGAGGTCGCTCTTGGGAAAGATCCCGTCGGGGTCACGCATGATGTGCCGCACCAGGGCCGGGTCGTTGAACAGCACGGTCGATCGCCGCGAATACCCCAGATTGCCCACGGGAAAGCGATAGGCCGCTGCCGGCAGGAGATCCAGGAGGTTGCCATCGCCGTTCCACAGCACCCGGAACAGCGCCGGCAGCGCTGCAAGAGAGTGGGGTTTTGGCGGGATGTACAGCGTGTCTTGACTCATGGCTGGCTTAGGGCTTGGCTGGCATTTTCCTTTCAGTATCAGGGCCTGCCGAGATGATGTCGACCCATACACTCTTCGAAATTTTCGTGGCGATCCATATCGTCACCGGTGCTACGGGCCTTATCAGTTTCTGGGTGCCGGTGGCGGGCCGTAAGGGCGGCGTTAATCACGCGCGCTTTGGCAAGCTGTTCACCATGATGATGCTGATCACCGGTAGCGTTGCTATCTGCATCGCTCTCACCACCTTATCGGATCCCATCGCGACGCACCCACAGTTGGTGGATCATCCGCAGTTTGGCGACCCGAAACTCATTGCCGGTATCTTTGGCTGGATGATGCTGTATCTGGCAACCCTGACCATTAATCTCGCCTGGCACGGCTGGCTATGTATTCAGAACAGGCGTGATCACAAGGCCAATCGTGTGTGGCATAACCTGCTGTTGCAGCTGCTGCTCACTATTGCGTCGGCAAACTGTGCCTGGCAGGGCTGGCAGCTGAATCAGCTATTGATGGTGGCGATTTCCCTCGTGGGCTTCGCCACGGTAGGCACCAACCTCTGGTTTCTCTACAAGCCCAAGCCCCGTCCCCTTGATCGTATCAAGGAGCACATCAAGTCCCTGGTTGGCGCCGGGATATCGGTTTACACGGCATTTTTCGCCTTCGGGGCGGTGCGCATGCTGCCGGAGATAGCGCTCACTCCTGCCTTGTGGTCCGTGCCTTTGATCACGGGGCTCACCCTGATTATCTATCATCAGAGAGCCGTCACTTTGCGATTTAAAGCAAGAGCAGCCGTATGAGTAATCCTCACACTCTGGTCATTGGCGCCGGCGTCGGGGGCCTCGCTGCCGCGGTGGAGCTGGCCGCTGCCGGGCAACGGGTGACGGTGCTTGAGCGAGCGGCAGAGCCGGGGGGGAAGATGCGGCAGTTGCCCGTGGACGGCGTGGGTGTCGACGCGGGGCCCACGGTCTTTACGATGCGCTGGATTTTTGACCAGCTCTTTGCCACGGCGGGCTCTACCCTGGAGGCGCATCTGCGTCTGGAGAAAGCCGAGGTCCTCGCGCGTCACGCCTGGCGCCAGGGTGGCGTCCTTGATCTTTTTGCGAGCACGGAACGCTCCGAGGCGGCGATTCTGGCGTTCGCCGGCAAGGACAACGCCCTGGGTTATCGCAGCTTTTGCGCGCGCAGCGCCGATATCTACGGCACGCTTCGGGAGCCGTTTATCGCATCGTCCCGCCCCGGCATGCTGGAGCTGGTTCGCCGGGTGGGTTTTGGCAAGCTGGATGCGATGTGGCGCACGGCGCCTTTTTCAAGCTTGTGGTCTGCTCTTGATGAGCACTTCAGCGATCCCCGCCTGCGACAGCTTTTCGGCCGCTATGCCACCTATGTGGGTTCTTCGCCCCTGCGGGCGCCGGCGACGCTCATGCTGATTGCCCATGTGGAACAGGAGGGCGTTTGGCTGGTGGATGGAGGCATGCGTGCAGTGGCTGCGGCATTGCGGGATCTCGCCGAGGGTCTGGGCGTAAAGTTCTTTTTTGAGGAAGGCGTGCGTCAGATCATCATGGAGGCGGATCGCGCGGTGGGTGCGCTCACGGAGAACAACCGGGAATTGCGCGCAGACCAGATTGTGTACAACGGCGACATCTCGGCGCTGGGTAACGGCATGTTGGGTGCCGCGGTGACGCGCGCCGTCAAACCGGTAATGCCGCAGCAGCGTGCCTTGTCGGCGATTACCTTTTGTATGCGCGCCAGGGTGTCGGGCCTGCATCTTCACTACCACACGGTGTTTTTTGCCGAGGACTACCCGGCGGAATTTGCCGCGATCTTTGGTCAGGGTGATATCACGGCATACCCCACGGTGTATGTCTGCGCCCAGGATCGCGGGGCGGGGAGGGTACCCGAAGGCCCCGAGCGTTTGCTGCTATTGATCAATGCACCGGCAGACGGTGATCGGCGCCTGCGGGATGAACGAAGCCTGCTGCAGTATCGCGATAAAGCCCTGGCCGTCTTACGGGAGTGCGGCTGTGAACTTGAGTTTGAGGAATCTTCCTGCGTGACCACGGACCCCCGGGCTTTTGATGAGCGTTTTCCGGGGAGTGGCGGTTCCCTCTATGGGCGCGCGAATCATGGGTCCATGGCGAGCTTTGCAAGGCCCGGTGCGCGCAGTCGGGTAAAGGGGCTTTATCTTGCGGGGGGATCCGTGCATCCCGGTGCAGGAGTGCCCATGTCGGCGATGTCCGGGCGTCTGGCAGCGGGGGCTGTGCTCGAAGACCAGCGCTAAGCGGAGCCGGCTGACCCAGGCATTTTCAATGCTTCCAGAAGCTCCCAAATCACCGGGACTGCCTGCTCTGCCGGGGCCAGTGATCTCCTGGCTTTCCCCCGTGTTTTAACCCTGACGTCGTTGGTGACGCCGGGCCATGGCCAGTAACAGCAAGGCCATCACCATCAGCGCGCCGCGACTCATGGTATCTACACTCAGTGCCGGGAACATGTTGATCACCCGATCGATATTGTTTGCCGGGACGGGATCAGGGCCGTTCGTCAGGTCGTCATTCGCTTCGATGATATTCAGAATCTGCCTGTCCCTCGGGGTGTCTACAACATCGATGGAGAACAACAGGGTCTCCATAAAGCCGACGTTAACCGCGCCTCCCTGATACTCACAGATCGTCCCGGCGGGATCCCCATCTGCACAACTCCAGGGAGTGGGTGCGCTGTTGGCCGCATTAAAGGTGGCGCCTTCGGGAACCGCTTCTCTAACCACAACGCCGGTGGCGTTCTGATTGCCCTGATTACCGTAGACCGCGGTGTAAATGATGTTGTCGCCCACGCGGACGATGCCTGCGTCGGTTTGCTTTGTGACGTAAATATCCGGCACGGCGATTAGCGGGGTATTGTCAGCGTCGCTATCGGTTGAGGGCGCCAGGGAGTTATTGCCGTCATCGGTAATCTCAACCGTGTTGATAATCAGTTCCCGACCGGCGGCAGCAGGGAAGTTCACATCCAGACCGAATCGGACCTGGTCGCTCTGGGATGCCAGCAAGAGCGGCACAGTGATCGAACACACGGTTCCCGGGGGGCTGCCGTTCGGACAGCTCCAACGAGTCGGTAAACTGGCAGCGGCGCTAAACGCGACGTCATCCGGCACGGTCTCGGTAATCACCACGCCCGTGGCGCCCTGATTTCCGATATTGGTGTAGTCGATGAGATAGCTGTAACGCTGGCCCGGTGTTACACCGATTCCACCGTCATCTTTCTCGATGCGCAGCTGTGGGAATGCACCACCGATGGGTGTTGTCTCTGTGTCCGCATCCGTGGAGGGTATGACCGGTGCTCCCGGATCAAACTCCAGGCCATCGTCGGTGATGGATACCGCGTTGACGATTTCTGTGGTCGCCGGAGGCAGTGGCGTGTCGACCACGACGGCAAAGGTCACGTCACCCGACCCAAGAGTGACGGCTCCCACGGTGAATTCGCAGGTGGTTCCCGGGCCGCTACCGTCGGCGCAGCTCCAGCCTGGGGTGCTGTTTGCCGCGGTATATACGGTATTTGCGGGCACCGTCTCGGTGATGACGACGCCAGTCGCGTCTTGATTGCCCACGTTTCCGTAGGTAATGAGGTACTCAATGACTGCACCGGGTGCCGTAAGCAGCACCTGATCGTTCTTGACAACTGTCATGATTGGATCCGCAACTATGGGCACTACCGTGGCGTCATCGGGGGTCGCCGTCGTGGGATCATCGGAGACGATGCCCTGCTGTTCCTTGCTGTCCGCAGCTGCCTGGTTGGTCAGTTCTTCCGGTGAGGTCTGTCCGTCGGGATAGGGTAGGGGAATCTCCACTTCGTAGGTGATCGTCGCGGTCGCACCCGCCGCGAGGCTCGCATAGCTCACCCTGATATCGCTGTCGCCCGGAGTGTTACCTGTCTCCACCACGCCGGCGCCGGAGGCGCTGACGCTTCCCGCCTGAAAGGCACCGATAGTATCGGGAGTGTCGGTGATTACTATCGTCGTGGCGGCGGCAAGCCCCGTATTTTCCAGGGTCAGGGTATAGGTCAGAGTATCGCCGGGTTCAGCGGGGCTGTTGGGGCCAGCCCAGGTTTTCTCGAGCACCAGGTCCGGGAAGAGCAGGCTGTCTGCGGCGCTGGCGGTGTAGGTCCGCTCTGCTGCATCAACGCCCGGCAGACTTGTTGCTTCAACATCTGCGGTATTGTCGATCTGGCTCACCCCTACGATACCGCCGTTAACGAGTTCCATGGTGAAGACCACCGTGAGAGTTTCTCCAGGGGCGAGCACTTCCTCGGGCTTGGCGGGATTGCCCTCGGTCTCCAGGGTCACCGTGGTCGTTCCGGCGGCTGAGGCGCCCCTAAGGGTGAACCCCGGCGGCAGGGTGACCTGGCTTAAGGTGCCCGGCACCCAGAAGGTCGCGTCGAACTCATCCGTGACTATCAATTCGTAGGCGTCGGATGTACCGCTATTGGTCACGGTAAGTTCGATGGTGGCAACGCCCTCGGTAAGATCCGTAAAACGCTTTGTCGCGCCCAGTGCCGGTTCCACCACGTCGACAACAGCGCTGCTGATCTCGGGCAGCAAGGCACCAGCAAAATCCAGCTCTACGGTGTTTGTGAGCGTGATGCCCGCCACGTTGTTGGGTACATCTACGACGCGGGCAATCAATTCATAAACGATGGTGTCTTTCTCGTCGAGGACCATGTCCGCCACGTTATCCACCGTGCCGTAATCAATGGTGATGGTATTGCCCACCACCACTGGCGTGCCAGGCAAAGAGGTTGTCACGTTGCCGCCGATGGAGATGACGTTTCCGCTTACCAACTCAAGGATGGGGCCGGCGGGATCATCGGCCTGCAGGGTATCTGTCAGCACAACACTCGACTGCTGTCCCTCGCTGAAAGAGGCGACGATTTCGTAGCGAAGCTGCTCCCCGATAGTCAGGTCTTCAAGGAGCGGGTCGCCGCGATCGTTACCCGTACCGGGAACCGATGTGCCGGAGACTACCTTGCTGACGGCCGCGGTGCTCAGGCTGACAAGGAAGTTATCATCGGAACCACTGCCGCTGCGCGTCTCTGCGCTGCCCGGCGCTGATTCCCAGGCAATAGTAGCGACGTTGGGGAAGCGGTCAGGCACAGGGAAGCCTGCGCCCACGGCCTGCACTTCGTAATTGATGTTGCAGGCGCTGTCCGCAACGCTCAGAGAATCGAAAGCGAACTCCACCGTGCCGTTGGTCAGGGGTGCCGGACTGCTGACAATGGTGAGTCCTGGGCAGTTAGACGAGACGGTGCTGTCATCAACCCAGAGCATGTCGGCGTTCAGTGTGTCTGTGACCCTGACCGTGAATGCCGTTGCAGTAGAAGCGGGCAGGTGATTGATTTCCAGGGTGAAGGGCTTTCTCTCACCTGCGACTACGATGGCGGGCAGCGTGCCGTTTTCCGTGAGTTTGGTGATCTGAAGGAGCGGCTCCACGAGGTCAAAATTCGCGCTGGCAACGACGTTGATGGTGTTGCTTCTCAGCTGCGCTCGGTTCTGAAGGTTGTTGTCCTCGCCCGTGGCGCCGGAGTTCGCCGCGTCGTCAAGAACGATGGCGTCAATCTCAAAGCTGATGCGGTCGTTGATATCGGGGTCGGGTCGGCTGTCCGGAAGATTGACAACATCACCTAATATCCACTCTGCGCAGGTCTGCGGTGCGGCCGGGCTGCAATCAAGCGCTGTGTCTCCCACAAGGACGCCGCTGCTAAGTGATAGATCAGCACCGATAGCGATGACCTCCGCGCGAACAATTTCAAAGGCGACGTCAGTGCTTGGCATGCGGTCGGATACAAATGCCTGCTCCGTCGTACCGTCAGGAAAATCTGCGTCAATGGTGAAGGTGACCGTCTCGCCAATGGTGAGCTCCTGGGATGGAGCACCCAGGACGAAGTCGCCGATATCAATAGCGGTGATGGCTTTGCTGATACCGGGCTCGCTGATATTCAGCGTCCACTGATCCTTAAGGTCGTAGAGACGGTCATCAGCGTCTCCCTGCGTGTCCAGAGACGTCCAGTTGATTTCAGCTTCGTTAACAATGGATTGCCCGATAACGGCGCTGACATCCACCGTCGCTGCAAACTCAATCTCACAGACGGCACCCAGGGGGAAGGTCGTCCACGTCGCAGTGATTTCTCCTGCTGTCAGAGTGGGGCCCGTATCCGGACTGACATCACAGACGGCGCCGAGTCCCACATCTGCCGGTAGCACCGATAGCTGGGAGGGAATCAGATCACTCAGAGCCAGGTCCTTGGCATCGATGCGTGATGCGGCGCTGTGCTCAATTCGCAGGAGGTAGGTGACAATATCCCCTGCCTCAGCCTGCCCTGTGTCGGCGGTTTTGCTGATAGACAGGAGCGGCTCGACGATTTCCAGAGGCGCGTTATCAGATGCCGTGATGGATGGCAAAAAGCGCGCAAGGACGCCGTTTGATGTGCTGTCATTGTTTTGATTGACCAGCTGTTCTTTGACCTTGGCGACTACTTCGATTCGGATGCGATCCCGATCATCGGTCACGCCATCGGCGGCTTGTGTTACCGGGCCGTAGTTCAGAACTGCGCGGTCATTCACGCCGTTGCTATCACGGTCTGTGATAACTGCGGTCGGGTTCGGGCGTAGGGGTGTTAAATCCGCGCCTACAGAGGTGGTGGTCGCAGAGATGAGCTCAAGGACGTTGTCCGTGACCGGCAGGAGGTCCGTGATTTCCAGATCAGGGATATTGGCGTCGGGAATGGTAACGACGATCTCAAAGGTCACCGTTTCACCGATGGTGAGGGATTCTGCGCCCGGCGGCGTGCCGGGGATACTATCCGTATGGCTTTGGTCGGTGCTTTCGACGCGCTTTTCAATGCCAACGCCAAACACGCTGAAAATGTCGCAGCTTTCGAGGCGGTAGTTGTTTTGTTCCCCGGGATCGGCGTCGTTACCGGTGCGCTCCGCGCCGAGAGCGTTGTTGGGTGGATTTGGCAGCACCGGCTGGTCTGCATCCCGGAGACTCTCCCAGAGGGACTCCGCGCAGTTTTCCAGTTGAATGCCCGCCAGGGGATTGACGATAAACTGGGTTTGAAAACGGAGGGTGCAGCTGGCCCCCTGAGGAAAACTGGCCCAGTTTGCCTGTATCTCATCGGAGGCGGGGGCATTAGTGATCGTAATACTATCCGGCAGATTTGCGCAGAGACTGTCGTCAATGGGGCCATCCACACGCATGTCGACGGGAAGCACATCGCTGAGTACGACGTCGAAGGCATCTGCCGTGGTGCCGCTGGCGTGGTTGAGTGTGAGCGTCACCAGGGGCGGCGTGGAGTTGTCGCCAGCATCCGGGGTGAAGAATTTGGCGAGCTGGAGGCGACTTTCAACGATTTCAACCGGTCTTGCGCGCACCTCCACGTTGCGGCGAGGCTCCCCACTGGTTTGCCACAACCAGCGAGCACGGTTTCGTTTGCGAGCGCCCGAGGTGTTTACCGAAGCGTTGAGAACCTTGGCCCGGTAGGTGATGGTTATTGTTTCATCGACGCTATTGTCGCTGTTGCTATTGGTGATGTTGCCAAAGCCACTGTCATTGTTGCCGGGACCGAATACCAGGCGTCGATCCTCCGCGGTGGCGCCGCCACCCTGGCTGTTAAAACCGGCATTCCCGAGCACATCGGCGAAGGAGCCCTCGGAGGTGCTGATATCGGCGCTACTGGGCGTGACGGAGACAACATCGGCGAAGGCCATACCATTGGGCAGCAAATCCTCAACCCGCACGCTGCTCGAGGTGCCCTCGGGCACGGTGACGACAAGCTCATAGGTCACCAACTCACCGATGTGGGCCTCGCGGGCGCCACTGCTGTATCCCGGCGCAATATCAGTCACAACTTTGGTCAGAGATGGAACGTTGATGGCCGCGCTGGCGGATTCTTCGATGCGGGTAAACGGTGTTGATGGATCCGGCGTGGATGTCCAGGTGACGCCGGCCGTGTTAACGATGGTTTGGGCAGGCTCTACCGCGCTCCCGAGCTCACAGCGCAGGGTAAGAAGCGCTGTATCAGCGCCAAAGGGAGCACCCTCACTGCCATCATTCTCTGCCAGCCGGTTATCCAGCACGATCCCCGACGCAAGGGTTCCCGTGAAGCTCAGAGGCGTGCCGTTACCGTTCTCAATATCGCCGGGGGAGGGTTCGTTGCAGCTCAGGTCTGCCACTCCAGGGTCATCAATAGTGACGGTATAGGCTGGTGTGGAACCGGTGTTTTCAACGGTGACGAGGTATGTGATTTCATCAAAGGCATCGACACCGTTCACGTCGCTGTTGGCAAGTGCCGTCGAAGGATTACCCGGAGGCGCAGGGATAATCGTGGCGTTTGGGTTTGCCGCTGCAATGACGCCTTTGGTAATGGTTAGTGAGGGCGCGCCTACGGTAAGGCCGGCGGCCTTCAGTTCGGTGATGGTTCGACCGTCGGTGGTGTCGTAGCTGGTTTGCAACAGGTTGGTGAGAAAGAGGGAGTCGGCAAAGGGCGTGCCGACTACCCGCGCCGTCAAGCGAACCCGCAGACTGGTGGCGATGACAGTGGCGACATCGCCAAATTCCATGCGTATGGAGTTGTTGCTGGTGTCAGTGGTGATCGTGGGTGACAAGGCAGAAAAAGGTGTCAGGACCTGGATATCGGTCGCTGGGTTGAAATCCGCAACGTCAAACACCGGACGGGGTAAAAAATCGACGAAAACAACATTAGCGGTGTTGCCTGCGGGAATGCTTAAAGTTAATTCGAAGACAACGGCTTCCCCGGGCTCCACGGCGCTGGGGAGGGGGTTGGGCGAGAAAATTGTTTTACTCGGCACATTGGGCTCTACCGGTGCGGTGATTGCTGAACCGTCAGAGCCGCCGCCGCCGGCAGTGAGTCCGTAATCCAGAGTGACGTCGTTGTCGAAGCCATCCGATGCGAGTACGGGGCTGCCGTCGGAGTAGTTGTTGAGAATGGTCGCTTCGAACGTGAGCGACCCTCTGGCCCCATTGTTTATCGGACCACCGACCGCCGCGGTGACGTCCCACAGCAGATCGGTTTCACCGGGTGCCCCTCCCGGCATTGCGGTAGCTGTAATCGGCACGACGCTAGTGTCGATAACCAGGGCCACGGTGCCGTCAAAGCTCAGGCCATCCGCGAGGGTGTCCGTCAGGGTGATGGTGCTTGCGCCCGCACCGGGCGTATCGGGGTAGTCCGTTATCTGAAAATTGAATGCATAGGTCAGAACGCCGCCGGGGAGGCCGGTGCCCGATACGGACTTCTGCACGGCAACGTTCTTTGCAGTTACCGTGCTGCTGGCAGTGTCGCTGTCGGCGACCCCTAAATACTCGTAGCTGAAATCGACCGTGTTGGTGATGGCCAGTTCGTCGTTTGCCAATGTCTCATCGAGAACGTCGGTGATGTACACCGGCACGGTGACGGTCACGTCGCTGGTACTCGTGGCGCCGAGCACGGCGGTGCAGTTCACGGTTATTGTCGCCCCCGGTAGGGGAGGATTCAGGGGGTCGTAGGGAGCGGCTACGGCGCAGCCGGTACCGAGGGGCGCGCTGATAGTGACGGGGCCTGCCCACTGGATTTCCGGCGGAAGACTGTCCGTAAGGACGACATTATCAAGGGACACACCATCTGATATGTCGACGGTCCAGGTATAGCTGAACTCGTTGCTGGGCCCCGGAGGGCGTTCACTCTCCAGGGCACTGTTGCCTTTAGTGACGCGCGCGAGGGTGGGTGTGACCTCTGAGTCGAAGAGGGCTCCCTCAATGGGACCATTGGTGCCGGTGGTGGTGTCTCCAAATTCAAAGCCCGGCGTGATATCAAAGGGTTTATCAACACCGATATCCGAGCCCGGGTCCAGGGTTGCGCACAGGGTCATGACCAGGCCCGGCTGACCCTGATCCACAGAACCCACAGGATAGCGAACAATCCATGCCATGCCGCCGGGATTACCCGTGATAGTCGCGCCGGTGATAGGGTCGAGCAAGGTGCCGCTGGCATCGAAGGTGCCTATTTGCGTCAGCTGCGGGGCGATGTCGACGAAATCCGCAGAGAGCCCCGAGATGCCCTCATCAATGACCAGTTTCAGATAGGGGCCGAAGCCGGTGGTGCTATCACTGTTAGTGAAATTAACATCGGCGCAAAACGACTCGCCCAGCAAGGGTTGGGTAGGCAATCCCTGAACGGCGATGGTGGGAATCTGAGCGCTGGCATGGAGTGCAGAAAAACCCAGCAAAAGGGCGATGCAAACTTGAGCAAGGACCGTATGTGAAATACGAGGGGCTTTGAAACGTTTCAATTTAAGTACTCAAGAGTCCGGGGTTTTGCTTTTTTATGCTTTTCAAAGGCCTGAATTTTAACAGCAAATCACGTGCCAGATGTGTGATGAACTCCACAATTGGACGCGACTCTGCCATAGTCGAAGTCGTCCTTAAAAGTGAGTAGAGGCGCCCTATTCCTACCCGGTCCAAAATCCCCCTCCCGCACCTATTGTTGGTGTTGCTGATGTTTGCGGCTCTGCCTGCAAGGTCTGAGACATCCGACAGTGATGAGGTGCAGAGACAGACCGCTGTTTCGCCGGCGGAGGCACCAGCGGACGCTCCTCAGTTGAAGGAGTCCTCTGTCGCCCCGCAGGAGGAAGGAGAGGAAAAGCACTGGGTCGACAGCAGCCACGAATACGCCACCAATCGCGCCCAGGACCTGGTCCAATGGATGGATGATTTCTTTGGCGCCCCCGTGCGCGACGCCGAGCGCGCCGACTCCTTTGTGCGCGCCATATTTCTCGATGACTGGGACCAGCGCGATGGACACGATCTGAAGGTTCGCCTGCGGGGCCAGGTGGATCTACCAAAAATATCCGAACGTATCGACCTGGTTTTTTCCGGTGAAGAGTCTGAGCAAACCCTGACGGAGGAAGAGCGCGCCCAGGAAAACGACGTGGGCGTGCGGTTTAACTTCAGGGATAGTCGGCGCACCCGCCTGGATGCGACCTTATCCGTTAGGTCCGGTCCTGCGCTTCTGCCCGGCGTGCGTTTTCGCTATCAGCAACCCCTGACCGATAACAGCTGGGCGCGAGTTACCCAGCGACTCCAGTACCACACGGAGGACGGATATCGCTCCCTGACGAATTTTGAGGCCAACCGCATCCTGGACGACAAAAGCCTCATCCGCTGGGGGGGGGAGGGTGCGCTATCGTGAAGAAAAAGAGTTCTGGGACTACAACACGGGGCTCACCTACCGCCGTTGGCTGGATGACCACGAAAATTTCCCAGTGCCATCGAGTACTTCGTAACCGTGAGCGGTCGGGACCAGCCGGAGAACTACGAGACCAGCTACCGCCTGGGTTTCCTGTATCGAAAACAGTTTTTTCGGGAGTTTCTCTATTACGAAATAGAGCCCAGCTACAACTGGCGTCGGGATCTTTACGAAGAGAAGCGCGAGGGTGTGCTGGGCGTTGTGTTCCGCCTGGAGGTGATGCTCGACCGTGAACTGGTGGGCGGTCGATAAACCCCTCAGCTTTTTTGTCGGTCTTTTACGTAGCGCTCCCGCGCCTCCTGACACTCCGGGTCCATGAGGCCCGCGAGCAAACTGTCGGCGTCGGACCAGGAGCGCCCCAGGCCCACCTGATTGGCGGTAACCGCATCGACATGACGCTTTGTTGCCTGCACGGGGAAGGCGGGACGGCTGTTGATTGCAGCAGCGAGGTCATCGACGGCCTTGTCCAGTTCTTCGGGGGCAACACTTCGGTTGAGAAAACCCGCCGACAGAGCCTCCGCCGCGTCAAAGGGCCGACAGGTCATCACCAGCTCCTTGGTGAGTGCGGGGCCTATTTCCCGAACGAGCCTGGGAATGCCGCCCCAGGCCAGGGGGATGCCCAGATCGATCTCAGGAATGGAGAAGCGTGCATCGGCGCTCGCAACCCGCAGATCACAGGCGGCCGCCAGTACCAGTCCGCCGCCTACGCACCATCCCTGGATGCGTGCGATGGTTACCGCATTGATGCTTTCCAGGGCGTCTGCCATGCGGCGCCCCGTGTCGGCGGCATCCCTTGCACCCGCTTCTTCGGGTTTGGGGAAGCCTCCAAGATCGGCGCCGGCGGAAAAGCAGCGCCCCCGTCCCCCGACGATGACCACCTTCAAGGCACTATCTTTGTTCAACTCGGCGGCCGCCGCGATCAGCTCCTCCAGGGTCAGAAGGGACAGAGGATTGAGCTTATCCGGCCGATTCAGCCACAGGCGCGCAATGCTGCCCTGACGCTCTACTTCAAGGGTCTGATACATGAAAATCTCCGAGGATAAGCGGTTGGGAGAAATACTAGCATCCATGCGCTTCCGGTCCTGATGCAATGGCGATGGACGCCAACGATCGTCACGCGGGGAGATGTGACCTGTCGCATAAATGGTGTACTCTCCGGCGCAGTGGCGCTTGAGACAATCACGCGCCAGAGGGTTGTGAGGGAGCGCCATTGACTCCCGCCACACGTGCGTCGACAAAATAGTAAAGAAAGGACATCACCATGAAGTTTTCCGTACGGCTTTTTATGCTTTTCGTGGCCGCCGCTTTGACGGCCTGTTCCAGCGTAGATGAGCGTGAATATGAGGCCTGTATCGTGGGCAGCAGCGCCGTGGGTGGCGCTGTGGGCGCGGCTGCGGGTGGCGCCGGCGCCGTCGGCGGTGTGGCCGTAGGGGCCGGTGTAGGGGCCGTTATCTGTGACAAGGCAGAACCCGCTCCCGTGGCAGCAGCGGCCGCTGCGCCCGTGGACAGCGATGGCGACGGTGTTACCGACGACAAGGATCGTTGCCCCAATACGCCCGCCGGTGCGGAAGTCGACATGAACGGATGCGCTCTCGATAGCGATGGTGACGGCGTAGCGGACTACAAGGACCAGTGTGCGAATACGCCTGAGGGTGTAAAGGTTGATGCCACGGGTTGTCCGATCAAGGACGAAGTGGTGCTCACGGTAGACCGCTTGAGCTTTGACTTTGACAGTGCCGCTCTGGATGCACAGTCCCGCGCAGCGCTGGATGCCGCTGTTGCCGTCATCAAGTCCCACAGCAGTGTGAAGATGGACGTGGTTGGTTACACCGACACGTCGGGTCCCGAAGAGTACAACCTGGGCCTCTCCAAGCGTCGTGCTCAGGCGGCTGTGGATTACCTGGTGTCCCAAGGCGTTGATGCGGATCAGCTGCGCGCCACGGGCCGCGGTGAGGCTGACCCCGTCGCCAGCAACGACACCCGCGATGGCCGGGAGCGCAATCGTCGCGTTGAACTGGTCGTTCGCTAGAGCGACAGCGGCCGCTTAAACAAAGGCGCCGGAAAACATGCCGGCGCCTTTTCTTCAAGGGGCAGAATACTTGAGTGACAGCAAAACATACTGTATGTTCAAAACCTGTGTTTTTCGTCACCGGCAGCGTTCATTCGCAGCAGTCACACTAGATCCCCCCGTGCTCAGGAGGCCTTTGCTTTGACCGAGATCGACACCTTTCGTCAGGAAACCCGGGAGTGGCTCGACGCCAACTGTCCCGACTCCATGCGCCAGCCCGTCAGCGGCTTTGAGGATATCTACAACGGCGGTCGAAAGCCCGAGATCGATATTCCCGAACAACCCCTGTGGTGCGAACGCATGGCCGAGCGTGGCTGGACTGTCCCTCACTGGCCAAAGGAATATGGCGGCGGTGGGCTGTCCGCAGAGGAAGTGAAGGTTTTGAAGGAAGAGATGGCGCGCATCGGCGCCCGCCGTCCCCTGGACTCCTTTGGTATTTCGATGCTCGGACCCGCGCTGCTGAAGTTTGGCAGTGAAGAGCAGAAGCGTGAGCACCTCCCGCCGATCTGTCGTGGGGAGATCCGCTGGTGTCAGGGCTATTCGGAGCCGGGCGCGGGATCTGATCTCGCGAGTTTGCAAACCCGTGCCGATGACCAGGGCGATCACTACCTCATCAACGGTCAGAAAGTCTGGACGTCCTACGCGGACAAGGCGGACTGGATATTCTGCCTGGTGCGCACGGACAACTCCGGCAGCAAGCACGAAGGCATCAGCTTCATGCTCTTCGACATGGATCAGCCGGGCGTTACGGTCAAGCCTATTCGCCTGATCAGCGGCTCATCGCCCTTCTGTGAGACCTTTTTTGATGATGCCCGGGCAGAAAAACGCAATCTGGTGGGCGAGGCCGGGCAGGGGTGGACGATTGCCAAGTATCTTCTCACTCACGAGCGGGAAATGATCTCGGGTTTTGGTACCTCCGGTGGAAAGTCTCTGGGCAAGACGGCATTGGAGACGCTGGGGGCAGACGCCGAGGGTCGGCTACGCAACGGCATTCTCCGCCAGGATATAGCACAGCATCAGCTCGATACTCTGGTGTTCGGCGCGACCATGGAGCGGGTGGGCGACGAAGTCAAAGCCGGGCAGGGCCTCGGTCCCGCGTCATCAATTTTCAAATACTACGGTACGGAGCTGAACAAGCGCCGCAATGAGCTGAACCTTGCAGTGGGCGGCGAGGCGGCCCTGGGCTGGTCCGGCGAGCAATATCACGAGGGAGAAACGGTGCGCAGCTTTCTGCGATCCAAGGGTAACTCCATCGAGGGCGGTACCTCGGAGGTCCAGCTCAATATCGTTGCCAAGCGTGTGCTTGGCCTCCCCGACGCCTGAGGAGTATCTGTCATGACTTTAGTACTGAATGAAGAACAGCAGATGCTCAAGGAGTCTGCAGCAGGCTTTTTAGCCAGCAAAGCGACCGTAGGACATCTTCGCAAGCTCCGGGATTCTGGCGATGAACTGGCTTTTGAACCTGCCGTGTGGAAAGAGATGGTCGACATGGGTTGGGCGGGCATCGCTATCCCCGAAGCCTATGGCGGTCTGGGCTATGGCTACACCGGTCTGGGCGTGGTGTTAGAGCAGGCAGGTCGTCATCTCAGCGCTTCGCCGCTCGAGGCCAGCGTGCTCGTGGGCGCCACGGCGATCAATTGCCTGGGCACGGAAGAGCAGAAAACACACTGGCTCGCGGCCATTGCGGCGGGCGAAAAGCAGGTGAGCCTGGCGCTTCAGGAGTCCGGTGCCTTTGATCCTGTGGGCGTGACCGCATCGGCGACCCGCGACGGGGACGCCTTTGTCATTTCCGGCGAAAAACGCATGGTGTTGGACGCCGTTAGCGCGGATGCTTTTGTACTGATTGCCCGCAGTGGTGGTGTTGCCGGTGAGACCCGTGGGCTCAGCGCCTTCCTTATACCGGCAGATGCGGCGGGATTGAGCATTACGCCCTGCGATATGGTCGACAGCCGGCAGTGTGGTGCGCTGTCCCTCAACGCGGTGCGCGTCCCGGCGGATGCCCTCATGGGCAGCGAAGGCGACGCCTGGCCGGCGCTTGAGCGAACGCTGGATATCGCCGCCATCGGCTTCTCGGCGCAGTTGCTGGGCCTGTCCCTCGAAGCCTTTGAGCGCACGATGGACTATATCCGCGAGCGGAAGCAGTTCGGTCAGGTCATTGGATCCTTTCAGGGCCTGCAGCACCGCGCCGCACACTTGTTCGCGGAGTTGGAACTGGCGCGCTCCATCGTGCTCAAGGCACTGCAGGCCATCGACAGTGATGACCAGGGTCTGTCGCGCTACGCCAGTGCCGCCAAGGCCAAGCTCAGCGAAGTAGCACGACTGGCCAGCAATGAGGGTGTACAGATGCACGGCGGCGTGGGTATGACCGATGAATACGATATCGGTTTATATCTCAAGCGTGCGCGGGTTCTGGAGCATCTCATGGGGGACTACTACTATCACCTGGATCGCTTTGCCCGTATCGGTGGATACTGATGAACTGATGAGGCCCGCAAGCACAGGAAACTATAAAAACGATGAGTGAAGAACTGCAGAAAATCGACGCCGTGGTCGCCAAGCTGACCGAAGACGGCGCGCCCTTTGCCCTGGAGACCGTCACCATCGACGGTGCGGAGTATCGAAGCTTCGCCAAGGCGCCCGGGAACATGGGCGATTACTTCCGGTTCATGCTGAATCACGCGGACAAGGAGTTCGCGGTCTACCGCGACGAGCGTCTCACCTTTGGGGAGAGCTACGCCCAGGCCTCGGCGCTGGCGCGATCGCTTATCGATGATTACGGGGTGCAGCCCGGTGACCGTGTGGCGATCCTCAGCCGCAATAATCCCCAGTGGATGCTGGGTTTTATTGCCACCCTGTCAATTGGTGCGGTTGCCGTACCCATGAACGCCTGGTGGACGACGGAAGAGCTGGACTATGGCCTGAAAGACTGCGGTGCCAAAGTGGTGATTGCGGACCGTCAGCGACTGGAGCGTCTGGTGCCCTTGCAGGCGGAGCTGCAGTTGGCGCTTATCGCCGTCGATGATTGCAGCGGTTTGGATCTGAGCTTCAGGAATTTTCGGGATCTTGTCGGTGCCCACCAGGGTGCGGAGATGCCGGTTGTTGACGTCGCGCCGGACGACTACGCCACGATTATGTACACCTCAGGTTCCACGGGGCACCCCAAGGGCGCCCTGTCGTCCCATCGAGGCATGTTGTCGGCGCTGTACAGCTGGATGCTTCTGGGCACCTCGGACAAGCAGGCGGCGGGTAAAAAGGAGCCGGCGAAGTTCCCTCCGTCGGGCTTGCTGACCATACCGCTGTTTCACTGCACCGGCAGTCACACGGCCTTTTTGCTGTCGCTGATAGTGGGCCGCAAGCTGGTGATCATGCACAAGTGGGACGTACAGGAAGCCCTGCGGATTATTGAAGAGGAGCGCATCACCTGGTTTACCGGTGTGCCCACCATGTCTGCGGAGCTTCAGGCAGCGGCGGCAGAGTCCGACCGCGACCTGTCCTCCCTCGCCGAAATCTACGGCGGTGGCGCCGCCAGACCGCCGGCACAGGTCGAGAAGCTTGCAAAGACCTTTAAGCACTCTTCAGCGGGGATCGGTTACGGGCTTACGGAGACCAATGCCCTGGGGACCATCAACACGGGCGCCGTGTACCGCGCCCGGCCGGGGAGCGCGGGTCGGGTGGTGCCCGCGGTGACCGATATCGCGATCCTCGATGAGAACGATCAGCCCCTGCCGGCGGGAGAGCGGGGCGAGGTGTGTATTCATTCCCCCGCTAACTGTCTGGGTTACTGGAACAAGCCCGAGGCCACCGCCGAAGCTTTCCGCGACGGTTGGTTTCATACGGGCGATGTGGGTTACATGGACGAGGACGGCTTTTTGTTCATCGTCGATCGCATCAAAGAAATCATTATCCGCGGTGGTGAGAACATCAGCTGCATCGAAGTGGAAGCGGGCATCTATCAACACCCCGCGATTCTCGAGGCCGCTGTTTATGGCGTTCCCGACGAGCGTTTGGGCGAGGCCGTGGCGGCCAGCGTGGTGCTTCGCGAGGGAGAGACCCTGACTACCGAAGGGCTGCAGGAATTTTTGCGGGAGCACATTGCCGGGTTCAAGATTCCGGCGCATGTGCGTTTTCACGATGAGGCGCTCCCCCGTATTGCCACGGGCAAGATTTTCAAACGACAACTCAAGGCCGAGCTGAGCGAAACACTGGCGGCTGCCTGAGGGTTTTATTTTTATTGTCCGGCGGTGAAGCCGGGCATGCACGCAAGGAGATCGGGTCATGGACCTAGGAATATCGGAAAAAGTCGCACCGTTGCTGGCGCGCGTCACGGCCTTCATTGACGATGAAGTGGTGCCCGTAGAAAAAGAGTACGCCGCGGAAATTGCTACCGGTGACCGCTGGGAGTTTACCGAGCGCCAGACGGAAATCATCGAGACCCTCAAGGCCAAAGCCCGTGAGCAGGGTTTGTGGAACTTCTTTCTCACGGAAGGGGAGCAGGCCAGTGGCTTAACCACGGTGGAGTATGCCTATCTGGCCGAGCAGATGGGTCGGTCCCATTTGGCCGCAGAATCCTTTAACTGCGCGGCACCAGATACCGGCAACATGGAGGTACTCACCAAGTACGGCAGCGAGGCTCAGAAAGCCCAGTGGCTCGAACCCCTGCTCAATGGCGAGATTCGCAGCGCCTATGCCATGACGGAGCCCGGGGTGGCCAGCTCCGACGCCACCAATATCTCCACCAGCGCGGTGCTGGAAGGCGATGAGTGGGTCATCAACGGTGAGAAGCACTGGATTTCCGGTGCCGGTGACCCCCGATGCAAAATCATGATCGTTATGGTGAAGACGGATCCCGAGGCTGCCAAGCATAAACAGCAGTCCCAGATTCTGGTGCCTATGAACACCCCCGGCGTTGAGATCATTCGACCCATGCAGGTGTTCTCCATGGATGATGCGCCCCACGGGCATATGCAGCTGTCGTTTAACAATGTCCGCGTGCCCAAGGACAACGTCATCCTCGGACCGGGCCGTGGATTCGAGATTTCCCAGGGCCGTCTCGGGCCGGGTCGTATCCACCACTGCATGCGCGCCCTGGGTGCTGCCGAGCGGGCGCTGGAACTCATGTGTCAGCGCGCGACTACGCGCGTGGCCTTTGGTAAGCCTCTCGCCCGCCTCGGGGGCAACATCGACATCGTGGCCAATGCGCGCATGGACATCGAGCAGGCGCGTCTGCTGACGCTGAAAACCGCCTGGATGATGGATAACGTTGATCCCAAGGAAGCGCGGGTCTGGATTTCCATGATCAAGACCGCTGTGCCCAATGTCACCCTGAAGGTGATCGACGAAGCGATTCAGATGTTTGGCGGCCTGGGTGTGTCTCAGGACACGCCCCTGGCGACCATGTACATGGGACAGCGTACCCTGCGCCTCGCCGATGGGCCGGATGCAGTGCACCGCATGGTTGTAGGGCGTCACGAATTCAAAAAGTACATGGATCAGGAGCCTGTTAACGCCACCTTCAGAGATGGTTGATAGGACAGGCACAAAACCGGCGACCGCAGCTGTCGCCCAATGACAACGAAATACACAGCGTAAAGGGGAGTACACATGGGCGTTAAGGTCGTTCCAAAAGAGCAGCTGGCGGACCAGGTAGGCACGAAATCAAGCAGCGACTGGGTCACCATGGATCAGGATCGCATCAACACGTTTGCGGACTGCACGGAAGATCATCAGTTTATTCACATCGACGAAGAGAGGGCTGCGCAAACACCCTTCGGCGGCACCATCGCCCACGGCTTTTTGTCCCTGTCTATGCTGCCCAAGCTGAGCGAGGGTACGGGCGTGGTTCCGGAGAACGTGGTAATGGGTATCAACTACGGACTTAACAAAGTGCGGTTTTTGCACCCGGTGCGCGCCGGCAAGCGCATCCGCGCTCACAATGAACTGATTAATGTAGAGCAGAAAGATGACAACCGTTTTCTCCTCACCTCCTCGGTAACCGTGGAGATCGAAGATGTGGAAACGCCCGCCCTTGTTGCTGAATCCCTCGCGATGATTGTTTGCGGCTGAAACCTGAAAAAGGAGTATTGAAGAATGACGATTCGTTATGACGATCGGGTAGCTATCGTTACCGGCGCTGGTCAGGGATTGGGACGCAGCCACGCCATAGAGCTTGCAAAGCGTGGCGCCAAGGTGGTCGTTAACGACCTCGGTGGCTCCAAAGATGGTACGGGGTCATCGTCCGAAGCGGCCATGGCGGTGGTAGCCGAGATCGAAGCCGCCGGTGGTGAGGCTATGGCGAACGGCGCCAACGTTGCCAACTACGCGGAAGTAGAGGCGATGGTGGCCGCAGCCATGGAGAAGTGGGGCCGCGTTGATATTCTCGTGAATAACGCGGGTATTTTGCGCGACAAAAGCTTCCTCAAAGGCTCCATGGAGGACTTTCAGCTGGTGTTGAATGTTCACCTCATGGGCACGGTGTATTGCACCCGGGCCTGCTGGGAAATCATGAAGGAGCAGGAGTACGGCCGCGTGGTGGTAACTACCTCCTCGTCGGGCCTCTACGGTAACTTTGGTCAGACCAATTATGGCTCTGCGAAGCTGGGCGTCATCGGCATGATGAATACCCTGGTGCAGGAGGGCGCGAAGTACAACATCCGGGTTAACGCTTTGGCGCCGACGGCGGGAACGCGCATGACCGAAGGCCTCATGCCGGAGAAAATGTTTGAGCTGTTGACCCCGGAGACGGTCACGCCGGCGGTGCTCTATCTGGCCAGTGAAGACAGCCCGAACCGAACGATTCTCTGCGCGGGGGCGGGTTCTTTCGCCGTTGCCAAGATTGTTGAGACCGAGGGTTGCTGGTTGAAGCCCGAGGAGCAGACGCCCGAAGGGATTGCTGCGCACTGGGACACAATTACCTCGCCCGAAGGTGAGCGTGCTCTGGTAGGCGGCTTTGAACAGACGGGCAAGATGCTCACTCAGGCGGCCGCTGGCTTGGGTATTTCCCTCGAATAACTTATCGCGCTCTTCCTTTTGTTGGAGAGTAACGGACATTTTTTAAGCGCAACAGGCATTGATGGGTGGCAAGGCTTTGCCGCCCCAGGAGACCAAAATGAAAGAAGCAGTCATTGTATCGACAGCACGCACACCGATCGCCAAGGCTTACCGCGGCGGATTCAATAACCTGCCCGCGCCGACCATGGGTGCCGCGGCGGTGAGCGAAGCCGTGCGCCGCGCCGGTGTAGAACTTGGAGAAATCGATGATGTTGTGATGGGTGCCGCCCTGCAGCAGGGCACCGGCGGTCAGAATGTCGCCCGCCAGATTGCCCTGCGAGCCGGTCTGCCGGTTACCGTTTCGGGTATGACCATTGATCGCCAGTGTTCCTCGGGTTTGATGGCCGTGGCCACTGCTGCCAAGCAGGTGATGTATGACGGCATGAACGTCGTTGTGGGTGGCGGTCTCGACTCCATCTCCCTGGTACAGAACGAGCACATGAATCTTCACCGCGCGGCGGACGAAGAACTTGTGGCCATGCATCCGGATATCTACATGCCCATGCTCCAGACCGCTGAGGTCGTCGCCAAGCGCTACGGCATCAGCCGGGACGCGATGGACGAGTATGGTTTGCAGTCCCAGCAGCGCGTGGCCGAAGCCTACGAACAGGGTCGCTATGATGCAGAGCTCACACCCGTGACCTGCAAGCGCATTGTCTGGAACAAGGAGACCGGTGAGCAGTCTGAAGCGGAAGCCACCGTCAGTCGTGACGAGGGTATTCGGGCGACAACTCCCGAAGCGCTCGCAGGCCTGAAAACCGTCATCGACGGCGGCACCATAACGGCGGGTAATGCCTCCCAGCTGTCAGACGGCGCTTCTGCCCAGGTGGTGATGGACGCCAAGCTTGCAGAGCAGCGGGGACTGGAACCTCTTGGTCTTTATCGTGGTATTGCCGTCGCGGGACTCGAGCCAGACGAAATGGGTATTGGCCCTATCTACGCCGTGCCCAAGCTGCTCAAGCAGCACGGACTTAGCGTGGACGACATTGGTCTGTGGGAACTCAACGAGGCCTTTGCGGTGCAGGTGCTCCATTGCCGCGACACCCTGGGCATTGACAACGACAAGCTCAATGTCAGCGGCGGTGCCATCGCCATCGGACATCCCTACGGTATGAGCGGCTCGCGCATGATTGGTCACGCCCTTATCGAGGGCAAGCGCCGCGGTGTGAAGTACGTGGTGATCACCATGTGTGTCGGCGGTGGTATGGGAGCGGCGGGACTTTTCGAAGTACTGTAACCATCAGCACTGTATCTGTTAGCACCTGGCGCCGTTGCTCCTCGTGCAGGATGAGCGTCGGGGGTGCAGTGTGCGGGAGTGGTGAGAGCGGGCGTCACGCGCCATGGATGGCGCGTGCCGAGCCTGTCATGGATGACGTCTTTTAGCGTCCCGCTCACACCATTCCCGTGCGCTGCACCCGCGGCGCTCACGCGAGACGTTTCGAAGACACGGTATTCATAGTTAGTCATAAGATAGGGACAGCATAATGCGCGCATTACTTTGTACAGAACATGGCATGGCGGACAAACTGCAGCTTGCCACTGATCACCCGGAGCCCACTGCGGAGGCGGGTCAGGTCGTGATTGATGTCAAGGCTGCGGGGCTGAACTTTCCGGATGTGTTGATCATTCAGGGCAAATACCAGTTTCAGCCCGATATGCCCTTTTCCCCCGGTGGTGAGTGCGCCGGTGTGGTGCTGTCCGTGGGCGAGGGCGTTGAGCGCTATAAGGTGGGCGATAAAGTCATCGCCATGACCGGTAGCGGTTGCTTCAGGGATCAGATCGCCGTGGATCACAATGCGGTGATGCCCATGCCCGAGGGTCTGGATTTCACGCAGGCCGCCGGTGTTGCCATGACGTATTTCACTTCCTATCACGCGCTCAAGCAGCGTGCGGATCTGAAAGAGGGTGAGACTTTGCTGGTGCTCGGTGCCGCCGGTGGGGTGGGTTCCACGGCCGTCGAGTTGGGTAAGCTCATGGGCGCCAAAGTGATTGCCGCCGCCAGTTCAGAAGAGAAGCTCGCCATGTGTCGCGACTTAGGCGCTGACGAGACCATCAACTACAGCGAACAGGATCTCAAAGCCGCCGTGAAGGAACTCACCGGTGGTAAGGGTGTGGATGTGGTCTACGACCCTGTGGGCGGCGACTATGCCGAGCCCGCGTTGCGCGGCATGGCCTGGAATGGTCGTTACCTGGTGATTGGCTTTGCCAGCGGACCCATTCCGGAAATCCCCCTCAACCTTGCGCTGCTCAAAGGTTGTTCTATTGTCGGGGTATTCTGGGGCCGCTTTATCGCAGAAGAGCCCGCTGTACACCTGCAGAACATCAAGGAGCTCTGGGGCCTGTTTGCCGAGGGTAAACTCAAGCCCGCGATTAACGATGTGTTCGCCCTGGAAGATTACGAGCAAGCCTATGACGTAATGACCGGGCGGCTTGCTCGCGGTAAGGTCATTCTGACCATGGAGTAAGGCCGCCATGCAGCCGTTTACCTTTAACACCGTCGCCCGAATTGTCAGTGGTAGTGGCGAGGCGCTCAAACTGGCAGAGCACTGTCTTGATCTGGGGGTGAAGAAGCTGCTCCTGGTGACAGATCCCGGGCTGGTGTCCATTGGCCTCATCGGACCCGTGCAGGATGCCCTGAGCGAGGCTGGTGTTACGGTCAGCCTCTTTGCCAAAGTGAGTGAGGATCCTCCGGAGTCGGTGGTCCTCGCGGCGGCGGAGGCAGGCCGCGAAGCCGGGGTCGATGGTGTCATAGCGGTGGGCGGCGGCAGTTCCATGGATGTGGCGAAGGTGGCGGCGGCGCTCCTCTGCGGCGATCAGGCGCTGGGCGATATGTATGGGGTAGATCAGGTGAAGGGCGGGCGTCTGCCCCTGATCCTGGTTCCCACCACCGCCGGTACCGGCTCGGAGGTGACACCGGTAGCGGTGATCACCACAGGCGAGACCACAAAAGCCGGCGTGAGCTCCGCAACCCTGCTGCCTGATATTGCTGTCCTCGATGCGGACCTCACCCTGGGATTGCCGGCTAAAATCACGGCCATGACCGGCGTCGATGCCATGGTCCATGCCATCGAGGCATACACCTCAAAAATCAAAAAGAACCCCGTTTCCGACAACCTGGCCTGCAGTGCGCTGGTGCTCCTCGCGCGCAATGTACGCACGGCTGTTCACGATGGTCGGCAGCGCGATGCCCGCGGGGCCATGCTCCTGGGCGCTATGCAGGCGGGGCAGGCCTTTGCCAATGCGCCGGTGGCCGCGGTCCATGCGCTCGCCTATCCCCTGGGTGGTCATTTTCATATTCCCCATGGCCTGAGCAACTCCCTCGTGCTTCCCGCGGTGCTGCGCTTTAATCTTCCTGCGGCGGCAGCCCACTATGCGGAGCTTGCGGAACTGGTAGTGGGTAGCCCGGTGTCCGGAAGTGAAGAAGCGCGGGCAGAGGCACTGATCGGAGCCATTGAGACCCTGATTTCTGACCTGGGCCTGCCTGCGACCCTGAGCGCCGCAGGCGTCGGTGAAGACAGCCTGGAAACCCTGGCCACCGATGCCATGCTCCAGCAGCGGCTGCTAGTCAATAATCCCCGGGATGTTGCCTACGAGGACGCCCTGGCCATCTACCGCGCTGCGTTTTGACGGCGAGACTGCGGCCCATTAAGGTCACCGTGTCAGCAAACAGAAGGTAGCGTCATGGCCCGAGCCCAGGCACCCGCGCGGAAGGACTATTCCTGGTTCACCGCGATCACCACTCGTTGGTCCGATAACGATATCTACGGTCACGTGAACAACGTTATTTACTACAGCTACTTTGATTCCGTGGCCAATCGCTATCTTATCGATAAGGGCGGTCTGGATATTCACCATGGCGAAACCGTTGGCCTGGTAGTGAATTCCGGTTGCGATTACTACAGCCCCGTTGCCTATCCGGAGCCTTTGGAGGGTGCTTTACGCGTGGACCGGCTGGGTAACAGTTCCGTGCAATACGGTATCGGGATATTTCGGGAAGGGGATGATCAGGCCTGCGCCAACGGCACATTTACCCATGTGTTTGTTGATCGCGGGAGCAGTAAACCCGTACCCATCCCCCCGCGCTTGCGGGAGGCCCTCCTCGCCATTGCCACGGTATCTGCGACCGCCGGGGACAGCTAGCGTTTGGCTGTGGCGTATAAAAAGGCAACCGTGGCGCTGAACACCAGCGCCGAGAAAAGCGCCGGAAAAAAAGGCGCCAGGGGATAGAGCAAGCCGCCTATCACCGGGCCGCTCACAAAACCCACGGCGGGGCAGGCGGATATAACTCCGGCGGCACCGCCTTGTTCTTCAGAGCTCACGGCGATGGATGCTCCTGCGGTAATCGCCGGCATGCTCAGGCCGAGACCCGTCCCCAGGAGAGCCATTCCCCCTGCAAGCATCGTGAAATTCGCGAAACCTGCGATCAGCAGGGACCCGAGGGCCATGAATCCCAGTCCCGTGCGGACAAAAATGTGAGGTGGCAGTTTGAGTCGTTGCATCACCGTCACCTGAACCACAAAGGTGAAAACCGCCGAAACCATCAGGGCTGCGCCGGTGTACTGCGCGGTTTTTACGCCGCTTAAAGACAGCTGATCCTGTAGCTGGAACCCGAGAGTCTGCTGAATGGCCGAAAATCCCGTAAAAAGCGCGATGGCTGTGAGCGCAAAGCGCCGTATGCGTGGATCCAGAAACTTCATCCGGCGCGGGCGGTCATGGCTCAGGCGCTGCGGCGTAGGAATGGCGGGTAAGGCCCGCCACACTAACAGGGCTGCGGCAGCGGCGAGAGCGCCGGCGAAGTACAGGGGGGCGAGCAATCCCAGGGTTGCCAGGGCACCGCTGACCGCGGGGCCGAGAATCATCCCCAGGCTATTGGCCGTACCCAGTTTGGCCATGGCAGCCGTGCGCTGGCGCGTGCTGGTACTGTCTGCGGCGTAGGCGGTGGTTGAAGGGCTGGTGGCGGACATCACCATGGACTGGCTGCACCGCGCGAGAAGCGCCACGCCGTACAAGGTCAGCCCCGAAAGCACCCCCGTCAGCCCTGCCATGAATACGGAGGTGAATAGCAGGGTGCCCACGGTGTACCCGATAAGACCGATGAGAATCACCGGTTTGCGGCCGATCCTGTCTGAGAGCCGACCCCAGTAGGGTGACGCGACGGCAAACACCAGGGCGGATAGGGCGATAATCGACGTGATCTGTACCTCGGCCAGATCGACCTCGCGACCCAGGGGCGCCAGAATCGCAAACACCAGGGACTGGCCGATACCCGTCGCCATCAGCGCGGCAATAAGTACCAGCAACTGCCGTCGGGTCAGGGTTTCGCTCATGGTGCGTGAGGCGGCTCGGTGGAATGAGCCTCTGCCAGGGCGCTGTTTGTCTTGTCACGAAAAAGGCGGGCGTAGGCGGTGGGAAAAAGGCGCACAATCCAGTCGATGACTCGGGCATCGCTGCCGATAAGCAGGCGTCGCTGCCCCTTTTCTGCCGCGCGAAGGATTTTTTGGGCGGCTTCCGTGGCGCTGGTGCGCACGTGAGGGGCGAATAGGGCCTGCTGGGACTCCGCGGTGGCGTTGGGATCCACGTTACGGGCGCGCCGGGCAATATTGGTGTCGATACCGCCGGGGTGCACGCAGCAGAGTTTTACAGGGCTGCCGGCGAGATCCAGCTCCTGGCGCAGCGATTCGCTGAAGCCACGCACGGCAAACTTCGCCGCGTTATAGGCCGATTGATTGGGCACGGCTATGAGCCCGAACACGGATGAGATGTTCACGAGATGACTTCGCTCAGCCTTCTCCAACGCGGGAAGGAAGGCCTGGGACCCGTGCACGACTCCCCAGAAATTAATGTTCATGAGCCAGTGAAAGTCCTCGAGACTGGTCTCGGCAACGCTGGCCATCAGATCCACGCCGGCGTTGTTGACCAGCAGATGAAGCTGCGGCGTGATCGCCGTAACAGCGGCGGCCCAGCGTTCCACCGCGCCTGCGTCCGCCACATCCACCACGGTGCAGTGAGTGCCGGCGTTCGGGTTGGTGAAGCTGGCCACCGTTGCCTGAAGCCCGGCGTCGTCCACGTCGGAGAGATGCAGGTGGCACCCTGCGGCATTGAGTGCCTGCGCCAAAGCCCGACCAATGCCCGAGCCAGCGCCGGTGATCGCGGCGTGTTTCTCTGTGAAATAGTTCATGGTGTGAGTTTAACCCGCGCAGGGGGCATCATGGGCAGGCGCCCGGACTTCAAAGACTATTCAGTTTGTGGGTGATCCTTATGGACAGAAAACAGGTGATTTCGTACACTGCGTTCCCGCGCCTGGACCTCGCTTCCGACGCGAAACTTTAATCCCATAAAATTTTGAGCTGCCGGCATTAACGCACGTTGATGGGCCAAGACAGACAAGCCAAGAAAAGCGAGATGAGAGCCACTCATCTCGCTTTTTTTTGAGCCTGCGAGCGCAACGCCGGCGCCCCTGGAGGTACGATTGACCCGTCCGGCTATTCTCGTTCTTGAAGACGGCAGCGTATTCCACGGCACCTCCATCGGTGCCGCAGCCACCTCCGTTGGCGAAGTGGTGTTCAATACGGCCATGACCGGCTACCAGGAAATCCTCACGGATCCCTCCTACGCCCGTCAGATCGTCACTCTCACCTACCCGCACATCGGTAACACGGGCACGAACGCGGAGGATGAGGAGTCATCCCACATCTGGGCGTCGGGCCTGGTGATACGGGATCTTCCACTGCTGGCCAGCAACTTCCGGAATACCCAGGCGCTGGATGATTATCTTCGTGACCGGGGCGTTGTGGGTATTGCCGAAATCGACACGCGGCGTCTGACGCGGATCCTTCGGGACAAGGGCGCGCAGAGGGGCTGCCTCATGGCGACGGACACCCTTGATGTCGAGGCTGCCCGGGCCCTTGCCAAAGACTTCGGGGGCCTCAAGGGCCTGGATCTGGCAAAGGAGGTCACCACCGCCGAGAGCTATAGCTGGACTGCGGGTAGCTGGCAGCTGGGTGAGGGCCACGCAGACCCCGCGGCGCCGGAGATGCCCTGGCATGTCGTGGCTTACGATTTTGGTGTCAAGCGGAATATCCTGCGCATGCTCGCGGATCGCGGCTGCCGTTTGACCGTGGTGCCGGCCAAGACCAGCGCCAGTGAGGTTCTGGCCCTGAAGCCCGACGGTGTGTTTCTCTCCAATGGTCCGGGGGACCCGGAGCCCTGTGATTACGCCATTGCGGCGATTCGTGAGCTTCTGGACTCAGATATTCCCCTCTTTGGTATCTGTCTGGGGCACCAGCTTCTGGCGCTCGCCAGCGGGGGTAAAACCCTGAAGATGAAGTTTGGTCACCACGGTGCAAACCACCCGGTGCAGGATCTTCTTGATGGCAGGGTGATGATCACCAGTCAGAACCATGGCTTTGCCGTGGATGACCGCGATTTGCCCGAGTGTATCAACGTCACTCACCGATCACTTTTTGACGGCACCTTGCAGGGAATTGAGCGCACGGACAAGGCTGCTTTCAGTTTTCAGGGGCACCCCGAGGCGAGCCCCGGTCCCCATGAAGCCGGTGCGCTCTTCGATCACTTCATCAACCTGATCCAGCGTCAGGCGAGATAAGCTCATGCCAAAGCGTACAGACATTCAAAGCATTCTGATTATCGGCGCCGGGCCCATCGTGATCGGTCAGGCCTGCGAGTTTGACTACTCCGGAGCCCAGGCCTGTAAGGCGCTCCGGGAAGAGGGCTACCGGGTCATTCTGGTGAACTCCAATCCGGCGACGATCATGACGGATCCGTCCATGGCCGATGCCACCTACATCGAGCCCATCGAGTGGCAGACGGTGCAGCGGATTATCGAGGTGGAAAAGCCCGATGCGCTGCTCCCCACCATGGGGGGCCAGACGGCCCTGAACTGCGCGCTGGATCTTGCCCGGGAGGGTGTGCTGGAAGCCAACGGCGTCGAACTCATTGGCGCTACCAAGGAAGCCATCGACAAGGCCGAGGACCGCGAGCTCTTTGATCAGGCGATGAAGCGCATTGGGTTGGAAACGCCCCGGGCATCCTTTGCCCGTTCCATGGACGAAGCCCATGCGGTGCTCGATAAAATCGGTTTCCCCTGCATCATCAGGCCGTCGTTCACCATGGGCGGCTCCGGTGGTGGTATCGCCTACAACCGGGAGGAGTTTGAAGAGATCTGCGTCCGCGGACTGGATCTATCACCCACCTCAGAGCTGCTCATCGACGAGTCTCTCATCGGCTGGAAAGAGTATGAGATGGAGGTGGTCCGGGACCGCAACGACAACTGCATCATCATCTGTGCCATCGAGAACTTTGACGCCATGGGCGTCCACACGGGTGATTCCATCACCGTGGCACCGGCGCAGACGCTGACGGACAAGGAATACCAGATCATGCGGAACGCCTCCCTCGCCGTGCTTCGCGAGATTGGCGTAGAGACCGGGGGCTCCAATGTGCAGTTCGGTATGTGTCCGGACACCGGGCGCATGGTGGTCATCGAGATGAACCCGCGGGTTTCCCGCTCTTCGGCGCTGGCTTCCAAGGCAACGGGTTTTCCCATTGCCAAGGTGGCGGCCAAGCTGGCGGTTGGCTACACCCTGGACGAACTCAAGAACGACATCACTGGCGGCGCCACACCGGCATCCTTTGAGCCGTCTATCGATTACGTGGTGACGAAGATTCCGCGTTTTGCCTTTGAAAAATTCAATGCGGCGGACGCGCGTTTGACCACCCAGATGAAGTCCGTGGGTGAGGTCATGGCGATTGGGCGTAACTTCCAGGAGTCGCTGCAAAAAGCCCTGCGGGGGCTGGAGGTAGGTGCCTCGGGTCTGGAGTCCCGCCTGGGACCCGACGACAAGGAGCCCACGGATGAACTGATTAGTGAACTCATTAACCCCGGTGCGGACCGCATCTGGCATCTGGCGGATGCCTTCCGCGTGGGGATGAGTGTGGAGGATGTCTACGGTCATTCCGGTGTGGATCCCTGGTATCTCGTGCAGATCGAAGACATCGTCAAGGACGAGGCGGCCATCGCTGCGGGTACCCTTGAGGATCTTGATGCCAAGAACCTTTACCGTCTCAAGCGCAAAGGCTTTGCGGATCGTCGCCTCGCGGCTCTGCTGGGGGTCAGCGAAACCTCCCTGCGTGAGCACCGGCAAAACCTCGGCATTCGACCCGTCTACAAGCGGGTGGATACCTGTGCTGCAGAATTTGCGTCGAGCACCGCCTACATGTACTCCACCTATGACGAGGAGTGCGAGGCCCAGCCCAGCGACCGGCCCAAGATTCTGGTCATCGGCGGCGGGCCCAATCGCATCGGCCAGGGCATCGAGTTCGATTATTGCTGTGTGCATGCGGTGCTGGCCATGCGTGAAGATGGTTACGAGACCATCATGATCAACTGCAACCCCGAGACGGTCTCCACAGATTACGACACTTCGGATCGTCTGTATTTTGAGCCCGTCACGCTGGAAGACGTGCTGGAAATCGTCGCCAAGGAACAGCCCGAGGGTGTCATCGTTCAGTTCGGGGGGCAGACACCGCTCAAGCTTGCCCGTGCCCTGGAAGCGGCGGGCGTGCCCATTATCGGCACCACGCCGGATGCCATCGACCGGGCCGAAGACCGGGAGCGCTTCCAGCATCTGATCCAGGATCTTGATCTCCTGCAGCCGGCAAACACCACGGTGCGCAGCGTGGAGGAGGCCGTAGAGGCGGCGCGGAGCATCGGCTATCCCCTGGTGGTGCGTCCGTCCTACGTGCTCGGTGGTCGTGCCATGGAGATTGTCTATCGCGAGGAGGACCTCCTGCGCTATATGCGTGAGGCGGTGTCCGTGAGCGATGAATCTCCGGTACTCCTGGACAGCTTTTTGAGTGCCGCCATCGAGGTCGATATCGATGCCGTCTCCGACGGCGAACAGGTGGTGATCGGTGCGATCATGCAGCATATCGAGCAGGCAGGGGTGCATTCCGGGGATTCGGCCTGCTCTTTGCCCCCCTACAGTCTTCCCGCGGCCGTGCAGGATGAAATGCGCGAGCAGGTCCGGCAGATGGCCTTGGCTTTGGGCGTCAAGGGCCTGATGAATGTCCAGCTGGCCTGGCAGGATGAGCAAGTTTACGTGATTGAGGTGAACCCCCGCGCGTCGCGAACCGTGCCCTTTGTCTCCAAGTGCATTGGCACGTCCCTGGCCAAGGTGGCCGCGCGCTGCATGGCCGGCGTCAGTCTCAAAGACCAGGGCTTTACCGAAGAGATCGTTCCGGCATTTTTCAGCGTAAAAGAGGCCGTGATGCCCTTTAACAAATTCCCCGGTGTCGATCCCATTCTGGGGCCGGAGATGAAGTCCACGGGCGAGGTCATGGGCACCGGTGACAGCTTTGCTGATGCCTACGCCAAGGCCCAGCTCGCCGCCGGCGATCCTCCACCCCGCAGCGGCACGCTGTTAATCAGCGTGCGGGATGTGGATAAGCCCGGGGCGGTGATTTTCGCCCGACAGATGGTGGAGCTGGGCTTCAGCCTGGCCGCGACGGGTGGCACGGCGGATGCGCTGGAGGCTGCGGGTCTTGAAGTGCGCCGCGTCAAGAAAGTTCTGGAAGGACGGCCGCACATCGTCGATATGATCAAAAACGACGAAGCCGATATTATTATCAATACCACGGAAGGGCGCCGCGCTATCGCGGATTCGGCGCCGATTCGCGCCAGTGCAGAGGCGCACCGGGTTTTCTATACAACGACGCTGGCGGCGGCCGAGGCTATTTGCCTGACCCTGCAGCGTGAAGGAGACAAGACGGTGCGCCGTCTCCAGGATCTCCACAGGAGCATGCAGTAATGAGTAAGGTGCCGATGACAGCGCAGGGCGAGAAGGCTCTGCGGGAAGAACTCGAGCAGTTAAAGAAGGTCGATCGGCCGCGCATTGTCCAGGCCATCGCGGAGGCGCGGGAACACGGCGATCTCAAGGAAAACGCTGAATATCATGCTGCTCGTGAGCAGCAGAGTTTTGCCGAAGGCCGGATCATGGATATTGAGGGCAAGCTATCCCATGCCCAGGTGATTGACGTGACGGCTATCCCGCCCACGGGCAAAGTCATTTTTGGTGTGACCGTCGATCTGATCAATGTGGAGAGCGATGACACGGTGACCTACCGCATCGTCGGTGACGATGAAGCAGATGCCAAGCAAAACCTGATTTCCGTGAACTCACCGATAGCCCGGGCCCTCATCGGCAAGGAAGAAGGTGACGTTGTTGTGGTGCGGGCACCCGGCGGTGATCGGGAATACGAGATCGATCAGGTGCGGCACATTTAACGGCAGGTTTCAGTCAGCCCAGCATCCGCAGGAGATTGGATTTTTTCGGATCCGGTTGGTCGCTGTGGCGCAGTAGCAGCGCCGTATTGCCAACGCGCTGAACCAGTTCGGCCTTACTGTCTTCGAGTAGCTGCGCAAGCACGGCATCCCGGGCGTCGCGATCTCCCACGGCCAGCTTGATTTTGATGAGCTCGTGGTCGTTGAGGGCGCGCTCAAGCTCCAGTTGCACAGACTCGCTCAGGCCGTTTCCGGCGATGGTGACAACGGGGTTGAGTTTGTGGCCGATAGCGCGAAGTTGGCGCGTATTGGTTTTGCGGGACATGCTAGGGTAAACCGATTCAGTCAGCGGGGCGCGGAGTCTACACCAGAGGCCAGCGGGACCCAAATGAACTGCCCTGCGACAAATAGCTCTCCGGGAAGACATCATGGTAAAAAAAAGTTCCAGCAGCAAAGCGTGGTTGCGCGAACATCGAGACGATCCCTACGTGCAGCAGGCACAGCGTGACGGCTATCGCTCCCGCGCCTGCTACAAGCTCCTTGAGCTCCAGGAGCGGGACAACATTATTCGTCCGGGCATGACTGTGCTGGATCTGGGGAGTGCCCCCGGGGGCTGGTCTCAGGTCGCCGCGGAGCTGGTGGGAAAGCGCGGGCAGGTTATCGCCTCGGACATATTGCCCATGGATCCTATCGACGGCGTTAATTTTGTTCAGGGCGATTTTACGGAAGATCAGGTATTTGAGCAGATTTTGGCGGAGATGGGCGATAAAAGTGCCGACCTTGTAATATCCGATATGGCCCCCAACATGAGTGGGGTGAGCGCCGTGGATCAGCCGAAGTCTATTTATCTGGTGGAACTTGCCCTCGATATGGCGACGCGGGTGCTGGTTCCCGGCGGTGCCTTTATCACCAAGGTGTTTCAGGGAGAGGGCTTTGATGAGTTGTTCCGAGCGACACGGGAGCAGTTCGACAAGGTGCTGACCCGCAAGCCCTCTGCTTCCCGGCCGCGATCCCGGGAAGTGTATCTGGTGGCTCGCGGGCGCCGTTGATCGTCCTCCCGGCACTGTTCATGGTCTCAAGTGGCCCAAGGGCGCGTTTGTGTCGTAAAAAACGCTATACTGGTCGACCGGCGGGTATTTGGACGAAGGCGTTCGACCCTGCGCAGACGACGACTGCTGCGACCGGTGAATTTTTGGCGATAGTGTAGAGAAGCTATCGCAGCAATGAGGTAACGATTTTGAACGATATGGCCAAAAACCTGCTGTTGTGGATCGTGATTGCGGCGGTGCTGCTGTCTATTTTCAACAACTTCAGTATGCAAACGCCCACGGAGCGCATGGTGTACTCCGAGTTCATTCAGGAAGTGCAGCGCGACCAGGTGCGCAAGGTGACTATTGACGGGCTCACTATTGCCGGCGAGCGTTTCGACGGCTCGTATTTCGAGACGACCCGGCCCATGGTAGATGATCCCAAGCTAATGGATGATCTCCTGACCCATCAGGTTGAGGTCGAGGGTAAAGAGCCCGAGCAGCAGAGCGTGTGGACACAGCTGCTGGTGGCGAGCTTCCCGATTCTCATCATCATCGCGGTTTTCATGTTCTTTATGCGTCAGATGCAGGGTGGTGGCGGCGGTCGCGGCGGCCCCATGAGCTTTGGCAAGAGCAAGGCGAAACTACTGGGCGAGGATCAGATCACAACGACCTTTGCTGACGTGGCCGGTGTGGATGAGGCCAAGGAGGACGTGCAGGAGCTGGTGGAATTCCTGCGCGATCCGGGCAAATTCCAGAAGCTTGGCGGACGTATTCCCCGCGGCGTACTCATGGTGGGTCAACCGGGTACCGGTAAGACGCTCCTGGCCAAGGCTATTGCCGGCGAAGCCAAGGTGCCCTTTTTCTCAATCTCCGGCTCGGACTTCGTCGAAATGTTTGTCGGTGTGGGCGCGTCCCGTGTCCGCGATATGTTTGACCAGGCGAAGAAGCAGGCACCGTGCATTATCTTCATCGATGAGATCGATGCCGTCGGTCGCCATCGTGGCGCAGGCCTTGGCGGCGGGCATGATGAGCGTGAGCAGACGCTTAACCAGCTCCTCGTGGAAATGGATGGTTTTGAAGTCAACGACGGTGTGATTGTAATTGCCGCGACCAACCGCCCGGATGTTTTGGATCCGGCTCTCCTGCGTCCCGGTCGTTTCGACCGCCAGGTGGTTGTGGGTCTGCCGGATATCCGCGGCCGCGAGCAAATCCTCAAGGTGCACATGCGCAAGGTACCCCTGGCTGAGGATGTGGAAGCGTCCAAGATTGCCCGCGGCACGCCCGGGTTCTCCGGTGCGGATCTTGCCAACCTGGTGAACGAAGCGGCGCTTTTCTCGGCACGCTCGGGGTCACGAACCGTAGGCATGACGCAATTCGAGCTTGCTAAGGACAAGATCATGATGGGCGCGGAGCGCAAGTCCATGGTGATGTCCGAAGACGAGAAGCGGAACACGGCTTATCACGAAGCAGGTCATGCGATCGTGGGCCGCATCATGCCCGAGCACGACCCTGTCTATAAGGTCAGCATTATTCCCCGCGGACGGGCCCTGGGGGTGACCATGTTCCTCCCCGAGGAGGATCGCTATTCCCATAGCCGTCGTCACATCATCAGCCAGATTTGCAGCCTTTTCGGCGGACGGATCGCGGAGGAGATGACCCTGGGTCCCGACGGTATTACCACCGGCGCCTCAAACGATATTCAACGCGCCACGGAAATCGCCCGGAATATGGTGACCAAGTGGGGGCTTTCAGAAAAAATGGGTCCCCTGCTGTATGACGAAGGTGGTGAAGAGGTGTTTCTTGGCCGCAGTGCCGGCCAGTCTCACAAAGCAATATCCGATGAGACGGCGAAGCAGATTGATGCCGAAGTGCGTCGCATTATCGACGAGTGCTATCGCAAGGCGCAGGACATCCTCGAAGAAAATTTCGACAAGCTGCATGTGATGGCCGACGCGCTGATGCACTACGAGACCATCGATGCTGATCAGATCGAGGACATCATGGCGGGCCGAACGCCCCGGGAGCCCAGCGACTGGAGCAACAAAGACGACGGCAGCGACTCAGGCTCTTCATCGTCAGCGGAAGGCTCGGATACCGCTGATCGAAGCGGCCCCATTGGCGGGCCCGCCGGCGAGCACTAAGGCCGGCAAAACGCCATCAGGTCATTAGCAGTCCTTTGACCAGTCCTTTGACCAGGCCTTCCAGTGCTGGCGCAGCCCTCAGTTGTGCCGGCACCGACCTCGATCTTTCAACGCCCATTATTATGGGCGTTCTCAATATTACGCCCGATTCTTTTTCTGATGGGGGCCGCTGGCTGTCCGGCGGTCGACCCGACCTCGATGCACTGCGACGGGTCGCGGTCGCGATGGTCGAGAGCGGTGCGAAGATCCTCGATATCGGGGGCGAGTCCACGCGTCCCGGTGCCACACCCGTATCTGAAGAGGAGGAGCTGGATCGCGTAGTGCCGGTCTTTGAGGCTCTGAAAAATGAGACAGACGCGGTGCTGTCCCTGGATAGCAGCAACCCCTCAGTGATGCGTGCCGCCGCAGGGGCAGGCGCGGGTTTGCTCAACGATGTACGCGCTCTGGGGCGGCAGAATGCTCTGAAGGTAGCCGCCGAGCTTTCGCTCCCGGTGTGCCTGATGCACATGCAGGGTGCGCCGGACACTATGCAAAAGTCCCCGGAATACCTTGATGTCGTTGCTGAAGTGAGTCAGTTTCTGGCAGCACGGGTCGAGGCCTGTGTTGCGGCGGGCATCGAACGATCGCAGATTGTTGTTGATCCCGGCTTTGGCTTCGGTAAGACCCTGGAACACAACCTGACTCTTCTGGCACAGCTTGATCGCTTCGAGGAGCTGGACTTGCCGATCATGGTCGGCTTATCACGGAAGTCGCTCATTGCTAAACTCACGGGTCGTGAGGTAGACGACAGGCTGCCCGGCAGTCTCGCATTGGCCATGCTGGCGGCTGAGCGCGGCGCGTCGATCCTGCGTGTGCACGATGTGGCGGAAACCGCCGATGTTTTGCGAATACTCCAAGCCGTAAAGGATGTCCGGATCCCATGAAGAAACGTTATTTTGGTACCGATGGTATTCGCGGGCTGGTGGGCGAAGCGCCGATTACCCCGGACTTTGTGCTCAAGCTGGGTTGGGCCTGTGGCCGCGTGTTTACGCGGCAAATGGCAGCGCAGGGGCGCTGCAGTGTGATCATCGGTAAAGACACGCGGGTTTCCGGGTATATGTTCGAATCGGCATTGGAGGCCGGTCTGGTGGCCGCCGGTGTCGATGTGAAACTTCTGGGCCCCATGCCCACGCCCGCCGTCGCTCTGATGACCCGGACGCAGAACGCGGATGCTGGAATCGTTATCAGCGCGTCTCATAATGCCTATTTTGACAATGGTATTAAGTTCTTCTCTGCCACGGGGTCCAAGCTGCCCGACGAGATCGAGCTGGCTATCGAGGCCGAGCTTGAGCTGCCTCTGGCCTGCGTAGAATCCCACGATATCGGCAAGGTTCAGCGTGTCGTGGACGCCGCCGGCCGTTACATCGAGTTCTGTAAATCCACGGTGCCCGAGGGCTTCAGTCTGAGAGGACTGCGTATCGCCATGGATTGCGCTCATGGCGCGACCTATCACATCGCGCCCAGCGTGCTGTCCGAACTGGGGGCAGAGGTGATTTCCATCGGGGTGTCGCCGGATGGTTTCAATATCAACGAAGGTGTCGGGTCCACGCACATGGACACCCTCGCAGCAACCGTGCGGGAGCGCAATTGCGATCTCGGCATTGCCTACGACGGTGACGGGGATCGCGTGCTGTTCGTCGATGATCAGGGTGCAACCGTCGACGGTGATCAGTTGCTCTATGTCATCGCGATGCACCGCTTGCAGGAAGGCAGTTCTGACACCGGCGTAGTCGGCACTCTGATGTCGAATCTGGGGCTGGAGCTTGCCCTTCGCGAACAGGGGCTGCAGTTCGTGCGGGCGCAGGTGGGTGACCGCTATGTGCGGGAGATGATGGAGACGCAGGGCTGGCACCTCGGTGGCGAGTCCTCGGGGCATATCATCTGCTCGGATGTCACCACCACGGGCGATGGCATTGTGTCGTCCCTGCAAGTACTCAGGGCGCTGCAAAGCGGCGGGCGCAGTCTTCGAGAGGTGCTCAGCGATGTGCCTCTTCTTCCCCAGACCATGATCAACGTGAGGATCAGCCCGGGAGCGAGCATTGCATCGCAGCCTGAGGTCCTTGAGGCGGTGGCGCAGGTGGAGGCGGAGTTGGGGGACAATGGCCGGGTCCTCTTGCGGCCCTCGGGTACGGAGCCCGTGATACGGGTGATGATCGAAGGACGGGACGCCGCGCAGGTCGATCGCCTGTGTCGTTCCCTGGCCCAGACTGTTGAGGGTCTCCTGGCCGCCGCCTGAGGGCGGAAGGTTTTTGAAGAGCGCCCAACAGCTGTTGAAGAGTACCGGGGTAGCTGTTCGTAAGGCGCTTCCCCAAAAAATCATTGCTGCCTTTTTGTATCCCCGGCAGCTAGTACGTCTTGCCCCCGGCAGGCAGCTTGGGTAGTATTGCGCGCCCTCGCGACGCGGAGCTTGAAGCTATGCGACAGCCCCTGGTCATTGCTAACTGGAAAATGCACGGAAAGAGCGCTTTTAACGAGGCCCTCGTGACGGACTTTCTGGCGAAGCTCATGGCGGGACGTGCAGAGTGTGTGCTTTGTCCGCCCTCAGTGTATCTGGGGCAGATTGCAGGCTTGCTGGATTCCAGCGACGTGATGCTCGGCGCCCAGGATTGCAGTCACATCGACGAGGGCGCCTACACGGGTGAGGTCTCGGCAGAAATGCTTCGCGACTGTGGGTGCACCTGGGTAATTGTCGGTCACTCCGAGCGTCGGCAGTATCATCAGGAGTCTGATGCCTTACTGGCCGCAAAACTCGCGATGGCGCAGCGGGCAGGATTGACTCCGGTGCTTTGTGTGGGCGAAACCCAGGAGCAGCGGGAAGCCGGGGAGGCGGAGCAGGTCGTCAGGGCACAATTGTTAGGCGCTTTGGACGATTTATCAGATTACCGCCATTTGGCCATCGCCTACGAACCCGTTTGGGCGATTGGCACCGGTTTGACGGCATCGCCGGAGCAGGCGCAGGCGATGCATGAGTTTATCCGCGACGTGATGCGGGAGTTGGATGCCAGGAGCGCGGAGTCATTGCGTCTTCTTTACGGCGGCAGCGTGAAACCGGGCAACGCATCGGAGTTGTTTGCCCAGGCAGATATTGATGGCGCGCTCGTAGGTGGGGCTTCTCTCGACGCAGAAGCCTTTGCAGCCATTGTGAGTGCTGCCTGAGCAGACAGATTATTAGGAGCAGTGGCGAAGGTCCGCGACTGCATTGAGGTTTAGGAAATGAGTGCGCAATTGATTGAACAGCTGGTTTTGGTGACGCACTTGTTGCTGTCCCTGGCCATCATTGGTCTGATTATTATCCAGCAGGGTAAAGGTGCTGATGCGGGTGCTTCGTTCGGCGCGGGCGCGTCGCAAACTGTGTTTGGTAGCACGGGTAGCGGCAACGTCCTGACTCGCGCGACGGCGTGGATGGTGACGCTGTTTTTTATCACCAGTTTTGGCCTGGCCGTGATCGCCAAGAACAAAACCGCTGCCGTGGATGAGTTTGCGATCCCTCTTCCGACAAATTCCGCACCGGCAACACTGGACTCGGACATGCAAGCTGTGGATGATATGCGCCCTGCTGAGGGAGATCTTCCGGTGGTCGATGACAGCATGCCATCGATGAGTGCGGACGGAATGGATGACACTGTGGATTCTGCCCAGGAAGACATCCCACAGACCTGATCAGTTAATGCCGAAGTGGTGGAATTGGTAGACACGCTATCTTGAGGGGGTAGTGCGCTATGCGCGTGGGGGTTCAAGTCCCCCCTTCGGCACCAACAACATCCGGACGAACAGCGTCCGGATAAGCAAGGCCCGGACAAACGACAAACAAAGCCTGGGTTGGTAAAAGCCGATCAGCGATTTTTTCGCTTATTGGCAAAAGCGGGCTCACTGAGCTTGCGTGACAGGGAGGCCGCACATATAATACGCGGCCTCTCAAGGGGCAGCTTAGGGCAGTGCCCCGCGAGTCGACGCTTGTTAACGATGTAGTTCAGGTGTTCATCGTTGACTAGAGATTGAAAGATAGAAAGCAAGTCGACACGCAGAGAAACGTTTTGATGCGGGGTGGAGCAGCCTGGTAGCTCGTCGGGCTCATAACCCGAAGGTCGTCGGTTCAAATCCGGCCCCCGCTACCAACAACACCGTTAGCTCCAATGACCGACGGTGTGATTAAAAAAGCCCCTTATGGGGCTTTTTTATTGGCTTCGCGTTTGTATCGCGGGCCGGAAAGTAAATGGATCAGCGGCGATTCGTCGTTGCGGCGGACGACAGGAGGCGGGCGATGAGTGCAAGGGAAAATAAGCTGCAAGCATTGCTGGCGCCTACCGTTGAGGCCCTGGGCTTTGAACTATGGGGAACGGAATACCTCATTCAAGGCAAGCACAGCGTTTTAAGACTGTATATAGAGTCTGAGAACGGTGTGCAGGTCACCGATTGTGCCGCGGTGAGTGAGCAGGTGGGTGCGCTTCTTGATGTGGAGGAGCCCATCAGCGGCGAGTACGTGCTGGAAGTGTCGTCGCCGGGTGTTGATCGGCGTTTATTTCGATTAGAACAATATCCGGGGTACGTCGGCGAGGAAGTTGAGCTGCGCCTGCGTAGCCCCTTTGAGGGACGGCGCAAGTTCAAAGGCATTCTTCGGGGTGTTGAAGACGAGGATATAGTGTTGCTTGTGGATGATCACGAGTATCTGTTGCCCTTCGGCGACGTGGACCGGGCGCAGCTGACGTTGCGGATATAAGCAGCCCCCGGGGCTGTTTTTACGAGGGTTACGAGGTTTTGGAACGATGACAAAAGAAATATTGCTGGTTGCAGAAGCGGTATCGAACGAAAAAGGCGTGTCTGAGGACATTATCTTTGAGGCGATCGAGTCTGCCCTGGCCATGGCCACCAAGAAGCGTTACGACGAAGACGCCGATATCGAAGTCACCATCGATCGTGAGACCGGCGATTACGAAACCGTGCGCCGCTGGCTGGTAGTGCCCGACGACGAGCTGGCACTCCTGGGCACCCAGTTCACAACGGAAGAAGCCATCGAACAGGATCCTTCCTTGAAGCCCGGCGATGTCCATGAAGAGAAAGTGGAAAACGTCGGCTTCGGACGCATCGCTGCCCAGACCGCCAAGCAGGTTATCGTCCAGAAAGTACGCGACGCAGAGCGTGCACAGGTGGTGGAACTCTACGAAAGCCGCGTCGGCGAGTTGGTTGCGGGCACGGTCAAGAAGGTGACACGGGACAACGTCATCGTTGATCTGGGTAACAACGCCGAGGGATTGTTGCCCCGGGAGCAACTCGTCGGACGGGAAACTTTCCGTATCAACGACCGCGTGCGGGCCATTTTGAAGGAAATCAGCACGGAGACCCGCGGCCCTCAGTTGATTCTCAGCCGAGCCTGCCCGGAAATGCTCATTGAACTGTTTAAGATCGAAGTGCCGGAAATTTCCGAAGAAGTGATTCAAATTCGCAGTGCTGCCCGGGACCCCGGATCGCGCGCAAAAATTGCGGTAAAGACCAACGATCAGCGCATTGATCCCGTCGGCGCCTGCGTGGGCATGCGCGGATCCCGTGTGCAGGCCGTATCCAACGAGCTGGACAATGAGCGGGTCGACATCGTGCTGTGGGATGACAACCCCGCGCAACTGGTGATTAACGCCATGTCGCCGGCGGAAGTCGAATCCATCGTTGTGGATGAAGAAAACGTCACCATGGACGTTGCCGTGGCGGAAGACAATCTTGCTCAGGCCATCGGCCGCGCCGGGCAGAACGTGCGTCTGGCGAGCGAACTGACGGGCTGGACGATCAACGTGATGAGCGTCGACGAGGCGCTCGAGAAGCAGGAAGCCGAAGCCGGACAGGTCATCCAGACCTTCATGGACAAGCTGGATGTTGACGAGGATGTCGCCGGCATCCTGGTTGATGAGGGTTTTACGACTCTGGAAGAGGTGGCTTATGTCCCCCTCGAAGAAATGACGTCCATCGACGGTTTTGATGAGGACATCGCGGAGGAGCTTCGCGCTCGTGCCAAGGACGCCCTTCTAACCCTGGCTATTGCCTCGGAAGAAGAGCTCGGAGCCCAGGAGCCCGCGGAAGACCTGCTGACCATGGACGGTATGGACCGTCATCTCGCCTTTATTCTCTCCAGTCGCGGCATCGTGACCATGGAAGATCTGGCAGAGCAGGGCGTCGATGAGTTGATGGATATTGAAGATATGACCGAAGAGCGCGCTGGTGAGCTGATCATGACTGCTCGCGCGCCGTGGTTTGAGGAAGAGTCGGCCTGATAACCCCTCTGATGGTAGAGCAGGGTCAACGGGTCACAAGGGAGACAGCGCGATGGCGCAGGTAACAGTAGAGCAACTGGCAGAAACGGTAGGCGCACCGGTAGAGCGTTTGCTGGCGCAGATGAAAGATGCGGGCTTGCCTCACAGTGCGGCAGAGCAGGCCGTGTCTGACGAGGACAAGCAGACGTTGCTGGCATTCCTCAAGGCCAGTCATGGTGAGTCCACCGCGGCCCCCAAGCGCATAACCTTGAAGCGCAAAACCATCAGCACCCTCCGCGGTGCCGGCGGTTCCCAGGGCAAGAAAACCGTCAACGTCGAGGTGCGAAAAAAGCGCACCTACGTCAAGCGTGACGTTCTGGAAGAGGATGCGGCGGAAACGCCCTCAGCAGCCCTGGATGATCTTGTCGAGGAGCCCGTGGTCGAGGAGGTTGTGGAGCCGGAAGTTGTGGCGCCGGAACCCGAGCCCGCACCGGAGCCCGAGCCTGAGCCCGAGCCCGAAGATGAAAAAGACCTGGATCCTGAGGTGCTTCGTCAGCGAGCTGCGGCGCGCCGCAAGAAGCAGGAAGCGGAGGAAGCTGCTGCCCGGGAAGCGGCGATTGCCGCGCGCAAGGCCGAAGAGGAGCGCAAAGCTGCAGAAGCAGCCGCGGCGCCGCGGTCAGCGCCCAGTGCGGATGTGGCCCGCAAGCCCAAGCGTCTTCACGACGCTCCCGCTGCCCCGGGTCGCGAAGAGCCCCGAAAGAAAAAGTCCCGTGGTCGCGTGGGCGCCGAGCCCCTTGGGCGTGGTAAGCACCGCGGTCACAACCTGTCGTTATCCGATCTCGAGGCCGCCGAGTCCGGTGCGCCCCGTCGTCGCGGCGGCCGTCGCAAGGGCAAATCCACTCACGAAGAGCATGGCAAACACGGATTCGAAATGCCCACAGCTAAGAAGGTGTACGAAGTAGAGCTGGCGGACATGATCTCTGTCGGTGGCCTCGCCCAGCAGATGTCGGTGAAGTCCGGTGCCGTGATTAAAGAGCTCATGAAGCTCGGCGTCATGGCGACCATCAACCAGATGATCGATCAGGACACCGCCACGCTGGTGGTTGAAGAGTTGGGCCACAAGGTCAAGCTGGTGAGTGCGGATGAGCTTGAGGACAACCTGAGCGAAGCGCTGGCCATGCATGAAGGCGAGCAGACGCCCCGGGCGCCGGTGGTTACCGTTATGGGTCACGTTGACCACGGTAAGACATCGCTCCTTGATTACATTCGCAAAGCCAAGGTTGCCTCGGGCGAGGCGGGTGGTATCACCCAGCACATCGGCGCTTATCACGTCGATACGGACCACGGCATGATTTCCTTCCTGGATACGCCGGGCCACGCCGCATTTACGGCCATGCGTGCCCGCGGCGCCAAGAGCACGGATATCGTGATTCTGGTAGTCGCGGCGGACGACGGTGTGATGCCCCAGACCATTGAGGCGGTGCAACATTCCAAGGCCGCAGAGGTCCCGCTGATTGTTGCGGTGAACAAGATGGACAAGGAAGGCGCGGACCCCGATCGCGTCAAGAACGAATTGGCCGCTCAGGAAGTGATTCCCGAGGAGTGGGGTGGGGAGCATCAGTTTATTCCCGTGTCGGCATTGACCGGAGATGGCGTGGATGCGCTGTTGGATGCGATCCTGTTGCAGGCCGAGCTCCTCGAGCTCAAGGCCCCTCGCGAAGTGCCTGCCCAAGGTATTGTTATTGAGTCCCGTCTGGACAAGGGTCGCGGTCCTGTAACGACGCTGCTGGTGCAAAGCGGCACCTTGCGTCAGGGTGATATCTGCCTTGCGGGGCTGCACTACGGTCGCGTGCGCGCCATGCTCGATGAGAACGGGAAGCCCATTGATGAAGCGGGCCCGAGTATTCCCGTCGAGATCCTCGGCCTTGATGGCACGCCGGATGCCGGCGACCAGTTCGCCGTGCTTGAGAACGAAAAGCGTGCGCGCGAGCTGGCGGATTCCCGCCAGGAGAAAATGCGTGACAGCAAGCTTCAGCGTCAGCAGGCAGCCAAGCTCGACAATATGTTTGAGAGCATGACCGCAGGCGAGAAAAAGACGCTCAACGTGGTGGTCAAGGCTGATGTGCGCGGTTCCCTCGAGGCCCTGCAGACGGCCTTGCTGGATCTGGGTAATGACGAGGTGCAGGTCAATATCGTATCCGGCGGTGTCGGTGGTATCGCCGAGACCGATATCAACCTGGCGATGACCTCTGAGGCCGTGGTCTTCGGCTTCAACGTGCGTGCCGATGCATCCGCGCGCCGTCTGGTGGAAGCGGAAGGTGTGGACCTTCGCTACTACAATGTGATCTACGATCTCATTGACGACGTGAAGCAGGCCCTGTCGGGCATGCTGCCTCCGGAGATGCGCGAAGAAATCGTGGGCATTGCCGAGGTACGGGACGTATTCCGTTCGCCCAAGTTTGGCCAGATTGCCGGTTGCATGGTGACCGAAGGCACGGTGTACCGCTCCAAGCCCATCCGCGTGCTGCGCGACAATGTCGTGATCTACCAGGGTGAGCTTGAATCCCTGCGGCGCTTCAAGGATGACGCCAACGAGGTACGTAATGGCGTCGAGTGTGGTATCGGTGTGAAGAATTACACCGATGTCAAAGTGGGCGATCAGATCGAAGTCTTTGAGGTTCGCGAGATAGCGCGCAGTCTGTAACGGACTGTCGCGCTTCCCCTGTTGCCATGGCCAAAGAGTTTAGTCGCACCGAGCGCGTAGGTGATTACCTGCGCCGCGAGCTTGCGTTGATCATTCAGCGGGAAGTGCGCGACCCCCGCCTTGGCATGGTGAGCATTACCGCCGTGGATGTCAGTCGGGATATCTCCCATGCCCGGGTGCACTTTACCTTGCTGGGCTCTGATACGGCCGAGGAGGCAAAACCCTGCACCGACGTGCTCAACAACGCGGCGGGTTTTCTGCGCTCAGCCCTTGCCCGGGATGCCTCCATGCGCAGCGTACCCAAGCTGCGCTTTGTGTTTGACAGCAGTGTGGGTAGGGGCAGGGATCTCGAGGCACTTATCCATCGTGCCCGCACGGCCGATGATCGCCGTTACGCGGATCTCCCCGACCCTGTCGACGCCGCTGACGAGTCCGACACTAGCGGTCCGAGCGGAGTCAACTGAGCATGGCGCGACGGCGCCGTGGTCGAGCAGTCTCCGGCATTCTTCTTCTCGATAAACCCCTGGGCATGAGCTCCAATCAGGCCCTGCAGCGCTGTAAGTGGCTGTTTTCGGCGGCGAAGGCGGGGCACACGGGGAGTCTCGATCCCCTCGCCACCGGTGTTTTACCGCTCTGCTTTGGCGAGGCCACCAAGTTTTCCCAGTACCTCCTGGATGCGGAGAAGGGCTACGAGAGCACTTTCTGCCTTGGCCAAAGCACAGAGACCGGGGACGCCGAAGGCGAGACCGTAGGGGAAGCTGATGCCGGGCACCTCGACAAAGCGACGATCGAGGAGGCCTTGAATGCCTTTCGCGGTGCTATTGAGCAGCTGCCGCCCATGTACTCGGCCATCAAGCGTGATGGTAAACCGCTCTACAAATTAGCCCGGGCGGGGATTGAGGTAGAGCGGCAGCCACGCGCCGTGACCGTAAAGTCCCTGGAGCTTCTGGCATTCCGTCCCGGTGCGCGGGCCGAGGCGGATGTGCGCATCTTATGCAGCAAGGGTACCTATGTGCGCTCTCTGGCCATGGATCTTGGCGAACGGCTGGGCGTGGGCGGCCATGTATCAGCATTGCGGCGAATCAAGGCGGGTCCTTTTGCCCTGGACCAGTGCGTAACTATGGGTACGCTGGAAGCCTTACATGAGCACAAGGATCTGGCGGGGATGGACGCACTCCTGCAGCCCACAGATACGGCAGTGGCTCACATGCCCCTGCTGAAACTGCCCGAATCCAGTGGGTTTTACCTGCGGCAGGGTCAGCCGGTGCTAGTGCCAAATGCGCCCTGTGATGGTATGGTGCGCGTCGCTTTGGAGACCGGTGAGTTTCTGGGGCTTGGAGAAATTCTGGACGACGGGCGCGTTGCGCCCCGTCGACTGGTTGTCAGCGGTGGATAAGCGGGTAAAACGCCCGTGTTTCTGCAGACGCTGACGAGAACCTGTCTGTCAATCTGCACGGACAGGCTCTTTTTATGGGTTGGTTGACCTCTTTGTTGCCGGTAGAAAATCGGCCCCAGAGGTGCCAGAGCAGATTATCAAAAGGAAATTGAAATGGCTTTAAACGCAGAACGTAAAGCGGAAATCGTCCGTGATTATCAGCAAAGCGAAGGCGACACCGGTTCTCCGGAAGTACAGGTAGCTCTGCTCACCGCAAACATTGAGCAGCTTCGCGATCACTTCGAGTCCCATAAGCAGGATCATCATTCGCGCCGGGGACTTATCCGCATGGTCAACCAGCGGCGGAATCTGCTGGATTACCTCAAGCGAAAAGATTCAGCGCGCTACGCTGAACTGATCAAGCGACTCGGCCTACGTCGATAAACGCTGACACGACCGGGGCATGGGCTCCGGTCGTTTTATATTGAATTGGAGATAAATTGTGAACCCAGTTACTAAAACCTTTCAGTATGGCGGCCATACCGTCACGCTGGAAACAGGCCGTATTGCCCGTCAGGCGACCGGCGCAGTTCTTGTTACCGTAGAAAATACCAGTGTTCTGGTGACCGTTGTTGCCGAGAAAACCGCCCGCGAAGGCCGGGACTTTTTCCCTCTGGCCGTGCACTACATCGAGAAAGCCTACTCCGTGGGTAAAATCCCCGGTGGTTTTTTCAAGCGCGAAGCCCGTCCCAGTGAGAAAGAGACGCTGACTTCACGGCTGATTGATCGTCCGATTCGTCCCCTGTTTGCCGATGGTTTCATGAATGAAGTGCAGGTCATCTGCACCGTGATGTCTGCCGACAAGCACATCGATCCCGATATTCCCGCCATGATCGGCACCTCCGCCGCGCTGGCCATTTCCGGTTGCCCCTTCAATGGGCCCATCGGTGCCGCACGCGTTGGCTTTAATGAGTCTGAAGGTTACATCCTGAACCCGACCTATGATCAGCTTCCGAACAGCAAGTTGGAGATGGTTGTTGCCGGTACGCAGGATGCCGTGCTCATGGTGGAGTCCCAGGCAGATCAGCTGACAGAAGATCAGATGCTGGGCGCGGTTCTGTTCGCCCATCAGGAAATGCAGGTGGTGATCAAGGCGGTACAGGAACTCGCAGCCGAAGCTGGCAAGCCCAGCTGGGACTGGCAGGCACCTGCCACGGACGAGGCCCTGCTCTCTGCGGTTACGGACAAGGTCAAGGGTGACCTGGGTGAGGCTTACCGCATCACCGATAAAGCAGAGCGCTACGCGCGCGTTGGCGAGATTCGCGATGCCTGTGTGGCCGAGCTGGCCACGGAAGACGGTCCCAGTGCCGATCTGGTGAAGGACTACTTCAAGAAAGTCGAAAAGGCCCTGGTGCGAAATCGCATCATTGCCGGTGAGCCGCGTATCGACGGTCGGGATACCCGCACGGTGCGTCAAATTGCCTGTGAGGTCGATATTCTGTCCAAGGCGCACGGTTCCGCCCTGTTTACCCGTGGTGAGACTCAGGCCATTGGCGCGGTTACCCTGGGTTCGACCCGTGATGCGCAGATTATCGATGCGCTGGAAGGCGAGCGTCGCGACCCCTTCATGCTGCATTACAACTTTCCTCCCTATTCCGTGGGCGAAGCCGGACGTGTGGGCTTTACCAGCCGTCGGGAAATTGGTCACGGTCGCCTGGCCCGTCGTGGTCTTGCGGCGGTGCTGCCGGATCTTGAGGAGTTTCCCTACACGATTCGCGTTGTGTCGGAGATTACGGAATCCAACGGCTCCAGCTCCATGGCGTCTGTTTGCGTGGGATCCCTGGCCATGATGACGGCCGGTGTGCCCCTCAAGGCGCCCGTTGCCGGGATCGCCATGGGCCTGGTGAAAGAAGGCAATCAGTTTGCAGTTCTCACGGATATTCTCGGTGACGAGGATCATCTTGGCGACATGGATTTCAAGGTTGCCGGTACTGCCAACGGTGTTACCGCGCTGCAGATGGATATCAAGATCGAAGGTATCACCGAGCAGATCATGGAGATTGCTCTGGAGCAGGCCATGCAGGCCCGTTTGCATATCCTGGGTCAGATGAACGCAGTGCTTGATGCGCCGCGGGAAGTGACTTCAGAGAATGCGCCGAGCATGGTGACCCTGAAGGTGGATGCGGACAAGATCCGTGACATCATCGGCAAGGGTGGCGCGATGATTCGGTCCATTACCGAGCAATCGGGTGCGACCGTCGATATTGAAGACGATGGCACGGTGCGTGTCTTTGGTCAGGATCAGGCGTCCCGGGATAAAGCCGTAGCACTGATCGAAGAGATCACGGCCGAGGCGGAAGTCGGTGCGATTTACACCGGTAAGGTCGAGCGAATCGTCGACTTTGGTGCCTTCGTGAACATCCTCCCGGGTAAGGATGGACTGCTGCACATTTCGCAGATTGCCAACGAGCGGGTCGAGAATGTGTCAGATCACCTGAAAGAAGGCGAGGAAGTTCGCGTTAAGGTTCTGGATGTGGATCAGCGCGGTCGTATCAAGCTGTCTATCAAGGAGCTTCTTGAAGACGAAGCGCCTGCGGAGTCTGCCGGCGACGAGTAAAACTGTCGTTCAGGCGATGGTAAAAGGGCGCTTCGGCGCCCTTTTTCTTGCCCGGTGTTTTATAGTTCCTATCCCTTATTCATGACTTTCCGACGTTGTTAGCGATGCGACTATCCCTGTGCATGATCGTCAAGGACGAGGCCTTCTTTATTGAGGAGTGTCTCGCCGCCGCCGCACCTCACGTGGATGAGATCGTCGTAGTGGACACCGGGTCCACCGACGGCACCCGCGACATTGCTGCGCGCTATGCGGATACCCTGCTGGACTTTGAATGGATTGAAAACTTCTCTGCCGCGCGCAATGCGGGTCTCGCCGCTGCGACGGGAGACTGGATCCTGGTGCTCGATGCCGATGAGCGCATCGCCGCCGAGGACTATCCCAGGCTTAGAGAGGCCATGGCAACCACAGCGTTTGACGGTTTCTATCTGACCACCCGTAATTACACGTCTAACACTACGCGGAGTGATTTTATTTTAGCGACGCCGGACGACTCTATGTCTCGTGGCTATGCCGGCTATGCTCTTCACCCGATAATGAAGCTTTTCCGAGCCCGGGACGATATCCGTTATGAGGGAGGTGTTCATGAAATCGTCGATGGCTCGATTGTGGATTCACGGCGCGGGACCCTCGACGCCATCATTCATCATTATGGCGAAGCTAACCCCGAAAGGCCTAAAAAGGATCGAGCTCTCCGCTACCTCTCTATGATGGAAAACGAGCCGTACTTTAAGGAAGACGGTCGCTTGCTTTCCATGGCGGGTTCAGCAGCTATGTACTTTGCAGAGGATTACGCCAAGGCTAACCGTTATCTTCGGCGCGCCGCAGAGCTGGGTTATGAGCCGTCACGCAGTCTTGAGGGTGCCGCCGAGGCCGCTTATCGGCATGGTAACTATGGCGAAGCCCAGGACCTGTACCGGCGTCTCTACGATGACGGGCAGCGCACGACTTCCCTCTGCCTCAACCTTGCCAATTTGGCGGTACGCAGTGGTGATAAACCCAGAGCCGCGAGTTTATTGGAAGAGTGTCTGGCCCTCGGGGGTATGGGGCCTCAGACCGATGAGACAATCCGACGAAACATCGAGTTTCTCAAGAACTAGCGGCCGACGGTGAAACCCCCGGATCCCGGCGGGTCCTACCGTGCTCTTTTTACGTCCAGCCTGCTATGTCTAGCCCGCGCGGTTTTTTATCAGCTCATCCACAACGCCGGGATCAGCGAGCGTGGACGTGTCCCCAAGGCTGTCCAATTCATTCTCGGCAATCTTGCGCAGGATACGCCGCATGATTTTGCCCGAACGGGTTTTGGGGAGCCCCGGCGCCCACTGAATGACGTCTGGCTTGGCAATGGGGCCTATTTCTTCCACACACAGCTGAATCAGTTCCGCTTTGAGCGCATCGGTGGTCTCAACACCTTCCATAGGTGTCACGTAGCAGTAAATTCCCTGTCCCTTGATGTCATGGGGAAAGCCCACGACCGCGGCCTCGGCGATACTGTCATGTAGTACCACGGCACTTTCTACCTCCGCCGTACCCATGCGATGTCCTGAAACATTAAGTACGTCATCTACGCGTCCGGTAATCCAGTAGTAGCCATCTTCATCTCGGGTGGCACCGTCACCGGTGAAGTAGTAGCCGGGATAGTTGGAAAAATAGGTGTCTACCATGCGCTGGTGGTCGCCGTAGACTGAACGTATCTGGCTGGGCCAGGAGGATTTGATGGCCAGATAGCCGGATCCGACGCCTTCTATTTCACTGCCGTCCTCCGCCAGTAATACGGGCTCAACACCAAAGAACGGCACCGATGCAGCGCCCCCTTTCATGGGGGTCGCACCGGGCAGGGGGGTGATCATATGGGCCCCGGTTTCCGTCTGCCACCAGGTGTCGACAATAGGGCAGCGTTCGTCTCCCACAACATGAAAGTACCATTCCCAGGCTTCGGGATTGATGGGTTCTCCCACGGTACCGAGGATGCGCAGACTGCTTCGCGATGAACGCGTCACATAAGCGTCGCCTTTACCCTGGAGCGCCCGGATCGCCGTGGGCGCCGTATAAAAAATAGAGACCTGATGCTTGTCCACGACATCCCAGCAACGACCCGCATCAGGGTAAGTCGGTACGCCCTCAAACATCAGCGTCGTTGCGCCATTGGCCAGGGGGCCATAGACGATGTAGGAGTGCCCCGTAACCCAGCCCACGTCTGCCGTGCACCAGTAAACCTCGCCTTCGCGATAATCGAACACGTATTTAAAACTCATGCTCGCCTGGAGGAGATAGCCCGCCGTGGTGTGAAGTACGCCCTTGGGTTTGCCCGTGGAGCCCGAGGTGTAGAGTATGAATAGTGGATCTTCGGCATCCATGGACTCGGGTTCGCAGTCCGTGCTTTGCTCTGCGGTGATGTCGTCGTAGTACACATCGCGACCCTCATCCATAGGCACCTCTGCTCCTGTGCGTCGCACCACAATGCAGGTGCTCACGCTGGTGCAGTCGACGAGGCTCTTGTCGACATTGACCTTGAGGGGCACGGTCTTTCCACCGCGGAGTCCTTCGTCGCTGGTGATGACCGCAGAGCACTCGGCGGACTGAATACGGTCTTTCAGGGCCTCGGGGGAGAAACCGCCGAACACGATGGTGTGTACCGCGCCGATTCGGGTGCAGGCCAGCATGGCGATAGCGGCTTCGGGCACCATGGGCATATACAGGCAGACGCGATCGCCCTTGCCCACACCACGGGCACGGAGGGCGTTCGCTAAACGGCAGGTCTCGTCCTTGAGTTCTGCATAGGTGATTGCCCGACTGTCCTCGGGGTTGTCACCCTCCCAGATTATCGCTGTCTGATCCGCCCGCGCCGGGAGATGACGGTCGATGCAGTTGACGCTGACGTTGAGTTTGCCGCCAGCGAACCAACTGGCGTCGCCTTTCACAAAGTCGAAGGAGCATACGGAGTCCCAGGGCTTATCCCAGGTCAGGAACTCTGTGGCCATGTCCGCGAAGAAGCCGTCGCGATCGCTCAGGGAGCGCTCATACATGGCCTTGTAGTCTGCGGGTTGAATGTGCGCGTCTTCAAAACCCGCGGGGATGGGATGCGTAGGGAAATGGTGAGACATGATGGGCCCCTCGTTAATCATTATTCGTTGTATTGAATGAGCCATCGATTCTAGACCCACGGCGCAGGGAGACAAGCCTACGTTAGTCTAAGTCGGCAGCTGTGGTTTTAGATTTGAAGGACGAGGAGTCGGGCAACACAGGCCCGAGGGCTGAACGGCTCTGCTTGCTTATGGGCGCAGGGCGCCCGGGCCGTGACGTCAGCAGTCAGGGGGTCGCGAGCATGCCCCAGTCAGATACGGGGTTTAAGGTCAGTCGCACATTGTCGATGAGCCGGGTGCCGCCGAGACGGGCCGCAGCGAGGATCGCAATCTCCTCGGTGTTTTCTCCCACGGCCTGGAGGGTGCGGGCGTCGCGGATCGCGAAATAGTCCGGGACAAAGCCGGCCTGCAGCAATTGCATGCGCGCATGGGATTCGATCTGAAGGAAATTATCGAAGCCGCAGGCGATGGCATCCCTACAGTCCAAAAGCGTTTTATGCAGCAAAGGCGCTATGCTGCGTTGAGACAGGCTGAGATAGCCATTGCGGGAGCTCAGGGCGAGCCCGTCATCCGCACGCACCGTAGGCACCCCTACGATGTCGACGGGCATGCACAGGTCCTCAACCATTTTTCGGATGATGGACAGCTGCTGAAAGTCTTTTTCTCCGAAAAGAGCGACCTGGGGCTGAACCATATTAAAGAGCTTGCTGACCACGGTGGCGACGCCGTCAAAGTGTCCCGGACGGTTACTACCGCAAAGGGTTTCGGAGAGATCCGGCACCCGGACCACGGTCTGCGCGCTCAGGCCATCGGGATAAACATCCTCGTCTGAGGGAACAAAGAGATAATTGACCCCTTCGGCAAAGAGCTTTTCACGGTCTGCACTCAAGGTCCTGGGGTAGGCGTCGAGGTCCTCATTGACACCGAACTGCATGGGATTGACAAATATGCTGACCACCACAATATCACCAAGCTGCCTCGCGCGGCGCACCAGTTCCAGGTGTCCCTCATGGAGATTGCCCATGGTGGGCACAAAGGCGATGCTTTCCTGGGAAAGGCGGTGACGCTGCAGCGCGTGCTGCAGTCCTGTCTTGCTGTCTACTATCAGCATTGTGTTACCCCGCTTGCGGTCAGGGTGGGCTCGTTAGAGCGTCGTCCATATCGACTAGATGTCGATAAGGAACAGCCGCTCTCTGCCCGGGTTATGGCGGGTTTTCCCGCTCAGGGGGGCCGAGTATGCAGCTTTCCCAGGGGGTGGGCAAGCGTTCAGAGTCGCCGTTGTGAGCTCCCTTTTGTTACTAAAAGAAGCGCAAAGTGTAACTTTTGGTTATGTTGAACGGGCGCCTGACCGCCCGGTAAAAGGCGTGATGTAAACGCTATGTGTAGCTGTGTTCCTCGCGGGGGTAGCTACCATCTTTGACGGATGTTACGAACGCCTTGAGCGCATCCTGGACATTGCCAGCGCCGGCCATGAAGTTCTCTACAAAGCGGGGCTGGTGATCCGACAGGCCCAGTAGATCATGCATGACCAGAACCTGCGCATCGGTACCGGCGCCGGCACCAATACCGATGACCGGGATATCGAGCTTTGCCGAGATGTCGCTCGCCAGCTCCGCCGGGATGCACTCCAGCACCAGGAGGCTCGCCCCGGCGTCCTGAATCTCGACGGCGTCGGCAAGAATAGACTTTGCTTCCTTGGGTGTTCGGCCCTGCACACGATAACCACCGAAGGCATTTACAGACTGGGGGGTGAGGCCCAGGTGAGCGCAGACCGGGATGCCCCGTTCGACTAGAGCGCTAATGGTATCGCTGAGCCAGACACCGCCCTCCATCTTTACCATCTGAGCCCCCGCCTGCATAAGCCGCGTGGCGTTGGTCATGGCCTGGGTGCTGTCGCTGTAGGTCATAAACGGCAGGTCGGCGATGACCAGAGAGTGGGGCGCAGCGCGGTTCACGGAGCGCGTGTGGTATTCCATATCCTGAATGGTCACGGGGATCGTGCTGTCGTGTCCCTGAAGCACCATGCCCAGAGAGTCTCCCACGAGAATGGTCTCTGCACCGGCCTCGCTGACCAGGCGCGCAAAGGTCGCATCATAAGCCGTGATACACACAAACTTTTCGCCTGCGGCCTTCATCTTGTCGAGAGTACTGATGGTTACTTTCTTAGCCATAAACTACAAATTTGCTCCGAAACGGGAAGCTCGTAAATCAAAAGCGCCTGGGGCGAGCCAAAAAGGGCCTGCGGCTGGCCGAAAAGCGCCTGGGGCGAGCCAAAAAACGCCTGCGGCTACCCGAAAAGCGCCTGCGGCTACCCGAAAAACGCCTGCGGCTACCCAAAAAACGCCTGCCGCTACCCGAAAAAAGTCGGGTTGAAATAGTGGCGACCGCTACGAATATCCAGCAGATAATCCACCAGCTGCAGATAATCGCTATCACCCTGCGCCAGATCGATCATGCTCGCATTGACGATCAGCAGAGGCGCGCCATCGTAGTACAGAAAAAATTCGCTGTACACTTCGTTCAATTGCTCCAGATAGCGGCTATCGATGCTTTTTTCGTGCCCGATTCCGCGGTTTTCGATACGTTCGAGGAGTACGTCCGTGGGTGCCTGAAGGTAGATCACCAGGTCGGGCCGTGGGGCGTCGATTGTCAGTTTCTGATAGACCTTTTCGTAGAGTTCGAACTCGTCGCTATCGAGGTTGATGCGGGCAAATAGCGGGTCTTTCTCTATGAGAAAGTCGGCTACGCGCACGGGCGAAAAGAGCTCCGACTGCCGGAGTTCCTGCATTTTCTGCGCCCGTTGAAACAGAAAAAACAGCTGCGTCGCAAGCGCTGCCTCACTCCGGTTGCGGTAAAAACGCTCCAGGAACGGGTTCTGCTCCGCATCCTCCAATAGGATCTCGTGATTGAAGGTTTCCGCCAGGCGCCGTGTGAGGGTGGTTTTTCCCACGCCGATGGGGCCTTCCACCGCAATATAGGCGGGGGGCTTACGTCCCCGGAGATCCAGAGTGGTCATGCGCTGAGGGCCTTGGATGCCAGGGGCGACCACGGGAGATTGCTGTCCCGTAAGTTTGATTCCGGGCATCGCTTCAGGCACGCCGCGAGGGTCGGTCCGCCCTGAAACTGCCAGTGCTCGCTGACAATGTCCGCCAGCGGGCGCAGCACAAAATTACGTTCAAAGAGTCCCGGGTGTGGCAGGGTCAGGCGCTCGCTTTGCAGGGTGATTGTGCCGTAGATCAACAGATCCAGATCCAGGGTTCTGGGTCCCCAGCGCTCCCTGCGCACTCTGCCGGCTTTATCCTCCAGGGACTGCAGCTCGTCGAGGAGTTCGAGGGGCTTCAGCGCCGTGTCGAGGCCGATAACAGCATTGAGGTAATCGGGTTGGTCCTGAGGTCCCATGGGTGCTGATCGGTAGATCGATGATCGGCCTGTGAGCTGCGTGGCTCTGAGCTGTCCCAGGTCCTGTGCAGCCCGGATCAGAGTCGCATGACTCTCGCCAAGATTGGCGCCCAGCCCGACGAAGCACGCTGTCACGCGGGAGGTGCCGGGCGTCGGCGTCCGCCCCGGCGACGGCGGCGCGGCGGGCGGCGATCGTCGGGCGAGTCCACGATCTCGATGGGGCCGTGTTCCTCCTGAAGGCGTGTCCAGATTGCCCCCAGCCCGGAGCAGTCCTCGCCCGCTTGCTCCCGGAGCAACAGAAAATCGTAGGCAGCGCGAAAACGGCGTTTACTCATGAGCTCTATGGCGCGCTTGCCCTCGGTGCGAGGCAGGCGAAGCTGCATCTCCCAGATCTCGCGCATGGGCATGCTGAAGCGACGGGGAATCGCGATGCGCTGGCAGGCCTGGGCGACGATCTCCTGTCCCGCACCGTGCATGGCGGGCACGGGCTTCTCTCCCTGATTTTCCAGCTGCTGTCGGCGTTCACAGACCGCGGGCCACAGCACAGCGGCCAGAATGAAGGCGGGAGTTACCGGTTTCTCCTGGCGAATACGCTGATCCGTATTACCCATAGCGGCGTCAAGGAGGCGATCGTAAAAACCGTCGCTGTCGGCCAGGCGGGCACTATCGGGAAACAGATGTTCAAAGCATCGGTATTCCCGCAGCAGGCGCAAAGTTGCCTGGGCGTTGCCCGTGAGAAACAGCTTGCCGAACTCATCAAAGAGTCGCGCGGGCGGTATGTCATCCAGCAGTGCAGCGAGCCTGGGAATAGCCGCGCCGCTGGACTTCTCTACGTTGAATCCCAGCTTTGCGGCAAAGCGCAGGCAGCGGAGCATGCGTACGGGATCTTCGCGGTAGCGCGTTGCGGGATCACCAATAACCCGCACCTGTCTTGCCTCCAGGTCGTCGAGGCCGCCTACCTGGTCAAAAACCTCGAAGCTGCCACTGTCGTAATACAGTGCATTGACCGTCAGATCACGGCGAACTGCGTCTTCTTCCAGGGTCCCGAACACATTGTCCCGAAGGAGCAGGCCCCGGGAGGAGCGTTTGGCGCCGGTGGTAGCTTCGGTGTCATCATGATGGCCACGGAATGTTGTGACTTCGATAACTTCCCGGCCAAAGCGCACATGTACGATGCGAAAGCGTCGGCCGATAATGCGGGAGTTGCCGAACAGAGCGTGCACTTCTTCCGGCGTGGCATCCGTGGCGATATCGAAGTCTTTGGGGTGCCCCCCCAGGAGGAGGTCGCGAACTGCGCCGCCGACCAGATATGCCTGGTGCTCCTTATCCCTGAGCCTTGCCATGACTTTTAAAGCACCGGGGCTGATGTCTTTGCGGGAGACGCAATGTTGATCTCTGGGTATGACGTTCAAGCGTTGATGTCTTCTCTTCGTGTCGCCAATAATGCAGAGAGCGGGCCTCGGGACCTGCCAGTCTGCAACCTTTAAAAAAACGGGGTCACCGGGGGGTTCCAGGGCCGTTTCAGGAAGCCCGCATGGTAGCACAGGGTGCCATAAAGTCAGGCTTGGAGGCGCTTGCGGGAGGCCTCTACCATGGCTTGTCTGAGGAATGTGCAGGAACTTGTAGGTAGGGTGCGCGAGTGTCTGGTGATAGAAGCGCTTCGGCGGGTTTTGGTAAAGCGCTGCGGCGTGTCTCTATAAAAGGCTGCGGCGGGTCTTTGTAAGAGGCTCTGGCGTGTCGTAGTAAAGCGCCGCGGCGTGTCCTAGTTAAAAGCATTCGCCAGAACGAACGAGGGGGAAGTTAAAAACTTCCCCCTTCCAGGTTCACTAAACCAATTATTATTATTGCGGTGCGCATTATTTTTATTTTTGTCCGCAGAAGTAAAAGCAGGCTTTGTGCCATACTTTTTTATTCTATATATTTCAGTGGCTTAGGCTTTTTAAGCTCTGCTGATGTCGGGCTGCTTTGCCTGGTTTGTTACTAATGTCTACTGTTACCGCGGGTATCAGTGGGGGAGGGTAACGGTCAACCCGCCGCCTTTCGAGGGCGACTTCCGCCGGCCTTTTTCCGTGGTATTTCAAAACGCTGGCGGCGCTCCCACAGGCATTTACGACTGATGCCCAGTTTCTGCGCCAGTTCTGTTTCGCTCATGGAGTCCTGGTGCTCGATCACAAACCGCTGGAAGTAGTCCTCCAGGGACAGATCTTCCACGGGGTCACTGTTGCGGGGTTGCCTTTTATTGGCACCGCTGTTCATCCGGTCGCCGCGGAGACGGTTGATGTTCACCAGTTCCAGGTCAATCCCCAGGGCTTCGTTATCGATTTCCGTGCCGTCCGTGAGAATGACCGCCCGCTCGATGGCGTGTTCCATTTCCCGGACGTTGCCCGGCCATTGGTAAGTAGTGATCGCCTGTATGGCCCGAGGTGACAGGGTCATGGTGCCGCGTTTGGCCCGGGCCGCCTGTTTCTCCAGGAGCCGTTCGGCAAGAAACAGAATGTCCTTGCCGCGCTCTCGGAGAGGCGGGAGCTTGAGCCGCAACACGTTGATTCGATAAAAGAGATCCTGTCGAAAGCTGCCTTCCGAGGCCAGCGTTTGCAGGTCCCGGTGCGTGGCGCAGATCAGACGCACATTCACCTTACGCGAATGCACCGAGCCTATGCGCCGAATTTCCCCTTCCTGAATAAAGCGCAGGAGCCTCGCCTGGGCTTCCATGGGCAGCTCACCGATTTCGTCGAGAAACAGGGTGCCACCGTCGGCCGCCTCTATGAGTCCCATGCGATTAGTGTTGGCGCCGGTGAAAGCACCCTTCTCGTAGCCAAAGAGCTCCGACTCGATCAGTGTCTCGGGAATAGCGGCACAGTTGACGGAGATCAGGGTTTGCTCTGCTCGCCGGCTCAAAGCGTGAATTTCCCGGGCGACAAGTTCCTTGCCGGTTCCCGTTTCTCCCAGCACCAGGACCGTGGAGTCTGTAGGTGCGAATTTTCCTACGTGCTCGGCGAGGGCCTGCATGGCGTCGCACTCGCCGATGATCATCGTCGGATTATTATCCTGAGCGGCGGATGACGGCGTGGCCTCGGTTTTTTCGCTTTTCGTTGCTTTTTTCCCCTTGGGGGCTTTGTGCTGTGCGTGCTTGTCTATGACGCGCTGCACCGCCTGCAACATGTCAGCGTGGTCAAAGGGCTTGGCGATGTAATCCACAGCGCCCATGCGCATGGAATCCACGGCGGAGCGAAGGCTCGCATAGCTGGTCATGATCAAGACGGGAGTAGAGCCGGCAAGGGCGATGAGGTCCGTGCCCGGGGAGCCGGGCAGACGGAGATCACTGATGATCAGGTCGTAACTGGCAAGGGAGTAGTCGCTTTGCGCCTCGGCCACTGACCCTGCTTCATCCAGTATGTAGCCGTGTCTCTCCAGCAATCGGCGCAAGGCCGCGCGGATGACTGACTCGTCTTCGACGATCAGTATCTTTTGCATTGATCAGGGATTCCTCTTTGCGCTGCGGGGCATTCTAGCATTCTCAGCGTATCTGTCTTTCTTCCCATGGATTCCTCAGGCAAAGCCCTGGCCGTATTCCGCAGAAAACAGCAGGACACGGGCTCTTACCCCCCGCCCCGGCGTGATCGGTGAGGGGCTCGCGAGGCTGACGCTGCCTCCCATGTCTTCCAGCATACGTCGTACCAGAGCCAGGCCCAGGCCCGTGCCCTCGCCGACATCCTTGGTGGTGTAGAAGGGCTCGAAAACCTGTGAAATCACCTCCGTCGAGATGGCCGGGCCGGGGTTATCAATCGTGATGGTCGTGGTTTCCCCGTCTTGTCCCGCGTCGATAATCACGGGCCCTTCGTTGGCAGCAGCACTGCGGGCGTTATCCAGGAGGTTGAGAAACACCTGCAGAAGTAACTGGCTGTCGCCGCGAACCAGCAGTTCGCGATCCGTCTTGTTGATGAACTCCCCCGGGGGAACATCCATATCAAGATTGAGAAGATGAGCGGCCTCATCGATGCAGTCAGCCAGATTACAGGGCACGGAATCTGCCTCGCGGACACTGCTGCCGGGGTGCGACAACTGCATGAGGGCGTTGACGGTTCGTGTAATCCGATCCGTCTGTTTCAGGATTTCCAGGGTGCCGGTTTCCAGCTCTACGGGATCGGCACTGTCGGCGAGATTCTGGGCGATGCAGGCTATGCCGGTGACGGGGTTGCCGATCTCATGGGCGACGCCGGCGGCGAGGCGTCCGATGGATGCCAGGCGCTCGTTGTGCAGCAGTTCATCCTGTAGTCGCTGGTAGTCGGTGATGTTTTCCACCAGGATCTGGCGTCGTCTTCCGGGTAGTTGCAGAGGGCTGCTGTGAATAATCACCCAGCGTTCTCCGCCATTATCGTCGTAGCCCAGGGATTGCTTGATGACCGTACCCTGGGGGTCTACGAGGGCGTCGCTCAGTGCCTCGGGCCAGGGGCTTGGCAGGCTGGCGATCTTTACGCCTAGGGCCGCCTCCGCGGCAATGCCGCTGAGGCTCGCCATCTCGCGGTTCCAGCGCAGAACACGGTTATCGCCATTGACGACGCAAAGGCCCGTGGGTAGCTCTTCAAAGGTCTGTTGGTATTCCCGGCGCTGGCGATATAACAGTATCAGCGTTACAGCTAGCGCCAGGGCAGGTATCGCGAAGTAGAGAAGGTCCATGGGTACTGGCAAAAGCGTTGGCAGCGTTCGCTGGGGCTCATCCGTGAGGGGAAAGGGTCGCTTATGCTACGGACATGCGTATCAGTGGTAAACCAGTACTTCCTTGGCAGCCCTGGCCAGAGCCCTGGGATCCCAGTCCGCCGTAGCTTGCACAAGCAGTTCGTCCACCGTGGCTGCGGGACTGTCGGCACAGGGCTGACGAAGGAGGCGCAGGGCATCGCGAAGGTTGTTCAGGGCCCGCTTATCATCTATCGCCGGCGCGCCTGCCTGTTTACTGAGCTTTGTGCCCCGGTGGTCACAGACAATAGGGAGATGCGCGTAGTCGGGCCGGGGGCTATGAAGGAGGGTCAGGAGTTCAAGCTGTGCAAAGGTCTGGGGCAGGAGGTCCGCGCCGCGAACTACGTGGGTAACGCCTTGCCTGGCATCATCCACCACAACGGCCAGGGCATAGGCGTAGAGCCCGTCTTTCCGTCGCAGCACCAGATCGCCGGATTCCCCCGGGGGCGCCTGGGTGCCGAGGATCTGGTCTTCAAAGCCCATACTCTCATCAAGCTGAATGCGCAGCGCCGTAGGGTCGTCTGGCCCGGGCTTACAGCGCCGGAGACAGCTTCCTCCCGGGCCGAGCGTCGCCCGGGTGCAGGAGCAAGGGAAAAGTCGGCCGCTGGCTTTGAGTGTGTTGAGGGCTTCGGCGTAGGCATCCAGACGCGTGGACTGAAACAGCACGCTCTCATCCCAGTGGAGTCCGTGGGCTTCCAGGGATCGCAGGATACTGTCGGATGCGCCGGGGACTTCCCGTGGTGGGTCGATATCCTCAATGCGAAGGAGCCAAAGGCCGGACGCCGAGCGCGCATGGAGGTAACTGGCGAGGGCCGTAAGCAATGAGCCCATATGCAATGGGCCCGTCGGGGAGGGTGCAAAGCGGCCCCGGTACTGAGGCTTGGCAGCCATCATCCGGGGCCCTGCGTCGGGCTTAGCCCAGTTCCTGCCTTTCTTTGATCTCGTCGAGGGTTTTGCAATCGATACACAGGGACGCGGTGGGGCGCGCCTCGAGTCGCTTGATACCAATTTCCACGCCGCAGGCGTCGCAGAAGCCGTAATCGTCCTGTTCGATGCGTTCGATCGTCGAATCGATTTTCTTGATCAATTTCCGCTCCCGGTCGCGGGTTCGCAGTTCCAGGCTGAACTCCTCTTCCTGCGTCGCGCGATCGGCGGGATCAGGAAAATTGGCTGCCTCGTCCTTCATGTGGGTGACGGTGCGGTCCACTTCTTCCATGAGCTCGGCTTTCCAGCGCTTGAGGATCAGCTTGAAATGCTCGCGCTGCGGCTCGTTCATGTACTCTTCGCCGCGCTTGGGCTTGTAGGGCTCAAAATTGCGGAACTCTACGCCGCTACTGGCTTTTTTCCGGGCGCTGGTCTTCTTCGCGGGCGCTGCCTTGGCTTTGGTCGCAGCCTTTTTCTTAGGCGCGGCTTTTTTCGCGGTTTTGCTTGGTGCTTTAGCTGCTGCTTTTGTTGGCGTTTTCGTCGGCGTTTTTGTGGGCGTTTTTGTGGGCGTTTTTGTGGGCATAGTGGAGTTCCAACTATCTTACTCTGACTGCCGTGCGAGACATTTCCGCAGGGCGCATTTCGAAGCGCCGAGAAGCTACCAGAATTGCGCCCCGCACACCAGAAAAAAACGCTATTGACGAATCATTATTCGTCCGGCGCTCAATCGAGGTAAATCTGTCCGGCGGCGATGGTAAATGCAACGGGCGTCAGGGATTCGCCCATGCAGGGGCCCCCTACACATTCTCCGGTCTGGACGAGAAACTCTGCGCCATGACGCTGACAGTGGATAAGATCACCGCTGTCATCACTGAGGGATCCGCCGAGGGGGTCCAGCGTCTCCCGGGTGTGGGGACAATTGTTCTCAAAGAGGAAAAACTCATCCCGGCGCTTCACCAGTATCAGGGATCGGCCCTCCAGCGTTACACTCTGGCTGCTGTTATCCGTCATCTCTTCAACCGGAGAATTTGTTTCGGGGTCATTCATGGTTCAGAAATCTTCTTGTCACCGTCGAGATGGCGCAGTAAGCCATTGGTCCCAAAGTAAAGGCAAGTCTGTAGCCGGTGCGGGCCTTTGAGCCTGTCAACTCTTCAAAGGCAGCTTCTGGGTCTCGACGAGGACGCACTGCGCGCTCGCGGCCGACACAAACTCCAGCCCGCTGTCTGGGATGCCTGGGTGCGTCTCACGTCAGCGGCCGCCGAGGCTGGATTCAAACTGCAGATTGCCAGCGCTTATCGCTCCTATGAAAGGCAGCGCTCAATCTGGAACGGCAAATTAGCGGGCGAGCGCCCGGTGCTGGATGACCGCGATCATGCCATTGATATCAGGACTCTGAGCGATGCGGATTGCCTGCGCTGTGTGCTGCGGTTTTCTGCCATCCCCGGCGCCAGCCGTCATCACTGGGGTACGGATCTGGACGTTTATGATGAAGCCGCTGTGGCAGAGGACTATCAGGTCCAGCTGAGCGCTGCCGAGGTCTCGGAGACGGGCCCCTTCGGTGCCCTGCATGCCTGGCTGGATCAGCGCATTGCCCAGGGCCGGAGTTTTGGGTTTTACCGACCTTACGACCGGGATCGCGGCGGTGTGGCTCCTGAGCGCTGGCATTTAAGCTACGCACCCCTGGCCTCGGACTGCGAGGCTGCGGTCGATGCGTCCTTGCTGCGAACCCTCTGGCGGGACGACACTGTGGGTGGGCTTCTTGCGAGGGAAGCGTTGGAGGGGGAACTGGAATCGCTGTTTGAGCGTTTTGTGACGCGGGTGGCTGAGCCCCCCGCAGCCGCGCTTGCCTATCTGCCACCGGACTGATCGCCGGCGGCAGATACTGCACTTACTCCTTGGCCTGTTCGTGAAGATCCTGGAAGTGATTCCAGTAGTCTTTTTCCGCGGCAGCAATCACCTGCATTGCTTCCTCGCGACCATAGACATGATCCACCTTGATGTTGAGTTCCTTGCCCGGGACGAGCTTGTAAGTGGAGAAGTAGTGCTGAAGGCGCTCAATCTTGATTTGTGGCAGATCCGAAATATCCTGCACATCGCCCCAGATATTGTCACCGTCGAGCACGGCAATGATTTTGTCGTCCGCCTCGCCGTCATCAATCATCTGAATACCGCCAACCACGCGTGCGTTCAGCACGATGTCTGAGCGGTTGATGTGACGTTCGGAATACACGCAGATATCCAGGGGGTCGCCATCGGCTTCCTCTACACCGGGGCAGCGCTTGGCTACTTCTTCCGCGCAGTAGGTGCGGGGAATAAAGCCGTAGAGTGCCGGGGGGCTGGACGTTGTACGCTGGGGACGATCCACCATCAAAAAGCCTGAGGCCTTGTCCAGTTCGTACTTGACCACGTCCGTGGGCAGCATTTCGACATAGACCTGTACTACGCCTTCTTCGGCGCCGTCCATCTGCGTGTGAAGGCCGTGCCAGGGGTGTCGGCGCCAGCGGTTGAACTTTTCGTTGCGATACATAGGGGCTCCTTCGTGGTTCACGGCGCGCGGGGCTGCGTCTGGACCGTGGTGAATCCGGTGTTTCAATGTGTGCTGCAAAATCGGGGCGCGATTGTAACCCCTAGCCGGGATGCCTGCGAGACGTTAGTGCTGACTCTGTGACGGGGTCGAAGGAACCCCTCAGGCGACCTTGAAGCGTTTTCGCAGCTTCCGGGGCACCAGTTCATTCTTCATGCGTACATAGCGGGGTAAGCCCTGGCGATAGCTGGGGTAAGCCTCGCCCTGTATCAGCGGCTGCAGGTAGTCCCGGGCGGCGGGGGTGATCGCGAAGCCGTCGCGGCTGATAAAGTTCCGGGGCATCTTCTTTTCGACGTTGGCGACCTCGTCAAGAGGAGCCTCGCCGATGCGCCAGCTGTAGCGCTTGCCCTTGCCCCGAACGATGGCGGGCATCACCGCGGTTTTGCCGGCAACCGCCATTTTCACGGCGGCCTCACCCACGGCATAGGCCTGATCAAGATCGGTTTGTGAGGCGATGTGTCGCGCGGCGCGCTGGAGGTAGTCGGCAACGGCCCAGTGGTATTTGTAACCCAGTTCTTTTTTCACCATGGCGGCGAGGGCCGGCGCCAACCCGCCCAGTTGCGCATGTCCAAAGGCATCGCGGGTGCCCATATCGCTCAGGAAGCGGCCATCAGCGGTTTGCGCGCCCTCGGAGGCAACCACCACGCAGTATCCAAAGCGTTTGACTGATTTTTCTACCCGGGCGAGAAACTTCTTTTTGTCGAAAGCCACTTCAGGAAAAAGAATGACGTGCGGTGCGTCACCTTCCTGTTCTGCGGCGAGGCCCGAGGCGGCAGCGATCCATCCCGCATGGCGGCCCATGACTTCGAGAATGAATACCTTGGTCGAGCTTGCACACATGGACGCAACGTCCAGGGCGGCTTCCCGCGTGGAGATCGCCACGTATTTGGCGACGGAGCCAAAACCGGGGCTGTTGTCCGTGTGGGGCAGATCGTTATCAATGGTCTTGGGGACATGAATTGCCTGCAGGGGGTATCCCAGGGATTCGCCGAGCTGCGATACCTTGAGACAGGTATCGGCAGAATCGCCGCCGCCGTTGTAAAAAAAATAACGGATGTTGTGCGCCCGAAACACATCGATCAACCGCTCATACTCAGCGCGGTTTTTTTCCAGAGACTTGAGCTTGTGGCGGCAGGAGCCAAACGCGCCCGAAGGAGTCTGGAGCAGCCCACGAATCGCTGCCTTGCTCTCTTTGCTGGTGTCGATGAGCTCTTCCTGCAGGGCGCCGATGATGCCATTGCGACCCGCATAGACCTTGGCAATAACATCACGATGCTCCCGGGCGGTCTCGATGACGCCGCAGGCAGAGGCATTAATGACAGATGTGACGCCCCCGGATTGGGCGTAGAAGGCGTTAGCTTTGGAGCTCAAGACAGCGTTCCTCAGGGAGCGTGAATCCAAGGTCCGCATCATACGGGAAGCGGGCCGCGCTGTGCACCGCGGGGCAGGGCCATAGTGTGATGCCGTGCTAGACTTTCGGTCTTTTTTTGCGGAGATCGGCTGTGCAACAGCATCTGCACATTCTTGGCATATGCGGCACCTTTATGGGCGGGCTGGCCCTCATTGCCCGGGAGCTGGGGTGGGAGGTCAGCGGCTGCGATGCCAACGTCTATCCGCCCATGAGCGATCAGCTGGCGGCGGCGGGCATTACGCTCCACGAGGGCTTTGACCCACAGCATCTCCCTGACGACGCGCTCATCGTGGTGGGTAATGCCCTGTCCCGGGGTAATCCGGCGGTAGAGGCAGTGCTGGATCGGGGGCTGCCCTATCTGTCTGGACCCCAATGGCTCGCCGAGGCCGTGCTGGCCGATCGCTGGGTGCTTGCAGTATCGGGCACCCACGGCAAGACAACGGCCAGCAGTATGCTTGCCTGGATTCTCGAAGATGCGGGACTGGCGCCGGGTTTTCTTATCGGTGGTGTGCCCCTTAATTTTGGTGTGTCCGCCCGTCTGGGCGATGGCAACTTTTTTGTTATTGAAGCGGACGAATACGACACAGCCTTTTTTGATAAGCGTGCCAAATTTGTTCACTACCGTCCGCGTACTCTGGTGGTGAATAACCTGGAATTTGACCACGCCGATATTTACCCCGATCTGGCGGCCATACAGCGGCAGTTTCATCACTTGATTCGCTGCATCCCCGGCACCGGCCGGGTGTTTACCCCTGCAGGGATACCGGCGGTGGAGGAGATGCTGGAACTGGGCTGCTGGACGCCGCGAGAGACCCTGTCGGTAAGCGGTGGCAACGCCGATTGGGAGGCGTCCCTGGATGATCCCGGCGCCTCGCACTGGGCCCTCGCTGCGCCAGGGGGCGAGCGCCTGTCCGTAAGCTGGGGGCAGCGAGGTGCGCACAACGTTGCCAATGCTCTGGGCGCCTGCGCGGCGGCGCGTCATGTAGGTGTCACGCCGGCCCACGCGGTGGAGGCCCTGGAACGTTTCGCCGGTGTCCGGCGACGACTCGAGCTGCGCGGCGAAGTGGGCGGTGTTCGGGTCTACGATGACTTTGCCCATCACCCCACGGCCATTGCCAGCACCCTTCGCGCCATGAAAGGCGCTGCGGGGCGGCAAAGAGTGCTGGCTGTTATCGAACCGCGATCCAATACCATGCGTATGGGTGATCACCGGGCGGCTTTGGCGCCGTCGACCGTCGATGCCGACGCCGTGTTCTGGTACCAGCCCAGGGCCCTGGGCTGGTCCCTGGATGATGTTCTGGCGAAGAGTGAGGTGCCGGCGACGATCAGCGAGGATATAGACGAGCTGATTGCGCGCGTCGTCAGTGAATCTCTGCCCGGTGATGATGTCCTAGTGATGAGTAACGGTGCCTTTGGCGGCATCCACGAGCGCCTGCTGTCAGCATTGGCAGATGCGCCGCAGTTGGCGTCCTAGCTAAGGACTGCGAGTACAGCAGCTGGCACAGTAGAGAGCAAGTAAGTAAGCACACGGATAAACGCGAAGGCCCATACACAGGCAGGCGCAGTCAGGAATTACGGGAGTAAATGTATGTTGGCCTTTTACGAGCAGTTAGTGCTGCGGCGTCCCGTCGCGGTGCTCGGTCTGCTCGCGGTGTTGCTCTTTCTGGCGCTGCTGCAATTCCCCAAGATCCGCATTGATGCCTCCGCCGACTCGCTGCTACTCCAGGGTGATCCCGCGCTGGAGTATTTCCGGGAGGTGGGCAGGCGTTACAGCAGTGAGGAGTTTATTGTCATCACCTGGCGCCCCGACGCGCCGCTGCTCTCTGATGCATCCCTGCAGCCCCTGTCCGCCATGGCCGATGAGCTGCGTAAATTGGATGGTGTGTCGTCCGTGGTGACGGTTCTGGATGTTCCCCTGCTGCAAAGTCCGCCCGTGGGCCTCTCCCAGGTGACCTCGGGGGATCCCCTGCCGTCCCTCAGAGATCCCGAGATTGATCGGGAGCAGGCGCTCAAGGAATTTACCCAAAGCCCGCTCTACAGCAACTTACTGGTTGGCGAGGCCGGCGATGTGACGGCCATTCAGGTCAATCTCGAGCGCGTCGATGGCGATGCCGCGCTGATGCGTGAGCGGGAAGAGCTTCGCCAGTCTCAGCGCGAGGGGAGTCTGACGTCAGAGGCTGAAGCGCGTCTGGCCGCGGTGGAAGCTGCGGTCAAGCGTCGCAATGCCGAGCAGCTCAGCCAGCAAAGTAATCTGGTGGCTGGTGTGCGGGAGGTGGTGCAGGGCTATCGCGATCACGCGGGAATCTTTGTCGGCGGCGTCCCCATGATTGCCGCCGATATGGTGAGTTTTGTTCGCAATGACCTCCTGCGCTTTGGTAGCGCGATTCTCGCGGTGATGGTGCTGGTGCTGGCGCTGATCTTCCGGCGCGTCAAATGGGTGGTCATTCCTCTCCTGAGCTGTACCGTGGGCGTGGCCTACACCCTTGGTATCCTGGGTTTTCTCGATTGGCGCATGACGGTGATTTCCTCCAACGTGGTGGCGGTGCTGCTCATCGTGGGCCTCGCGATCGCCATACATCTGGTGGTGCGCTATCGCGAACTCCACGGGGACGATCCCGACGCCCCGCTCTACGACCGGGTGCGCGACACCATGCGGCTCATGGCGGTGCCCTGCGTGTACACCGGCGTGACCACGATGGTGGCCTTTGTGTCGCTGGTGGTGTCGGGCATCCAGCCCGTCATCGATTTTGGCTGGATGATGACTCTGGGCATCTGCGTAGCCCTGATGGTGTCCTTTAGTTTGGTCCCGGCGCTTATGCTCCTGTGGGGTCGGGATCCCAAACCCGTGCCCGGTGACGAGAGCGCCCCCTTCACCCTGCGATTTGCCGCGATTGCGGATCGTCATGGCTCCCTGGTGCTCTGGGGCAGCGTCGCTCTGAGCGTTTTTGTGGTGCTGGGCGTGCTGCGCCTCCAGGTTGAGAATCGTTTCATCGATTATTTTAAAGAGAGCACGGAAATCTATCAGGGCATGGAGCTGCTGGACGCCCGGCTCGGGGGCACTATTCCCCTGGATATTATTGTGGCGGCGCCCGATAGCTCCGCACCGCTGCCGGGACTGGAGAACACATCGACGGCCCCTGCGACGCCGGTCGCCGCGGACGATCCTTTTGCCGATGAGTTCGATGACCCCTTTGCGGGGGATTCCCTTGCCTCATCAGCCGACGATGATCTCCTCGCTGACGGCGGTTTTTCTGACGATCCCTTCGCAGATGATGCCTTTGTCGACGGTGATGATTTTCTGGGATCCGATGGTGACGATGTCTTTGCCGGCGGTGGCGCAGGGGCGAGTGTCGATCCTGGTTTCTGGTTCAGTTTGGAGGGCATGCGCCTCGTTGATCGCCTTCAGGGGATCGTAGATGCCTACAACGAGACCGGTAAGGTGCAGTCCCTGTCCACGACCTTTGAATTGTTCCGTCAGCTTCTCGGGGACGACATGGGCAGCGTGGAACTGGCCCTGGCGCGCAACGCCCTGTCCCAGGACATCTCCCGGCAATTGGTAGAGCCTTATTTCAACGCGGAACGGGATGAGGCGCGCATCACCGTCAGAGTCAAAGAGACCAGCGAGGATTTGCGACGGGCGGCGTTTCTGCGGGATCTGGATCGCGCCTTTCAGGAGGAAGGTGGACTCGACGCGGGGCAGGTGCAGTTCACAGGCATGCTGGTGATGTACAACAACGTGCTGCAAAGTCTCTTTGCGTCGCAAATACTGACCCTTGGCGCGGTGTTCGCCGTGATCCTTGTGATGTTCTGGATTCTCTTTCGGTCCTTCTCCCTGGCACTTATTGCTTTGGCGCCCAATCTTCTGGCGGCGGGGATGGTGCTGGGAATTATGGGCTTTGCCGGTATCCCCCTGGATATCATGACCATAACCATTGCCGCCATCGTGGTGGGTATTGGCGTGGATAACTGCATCCATTACGTCTATCGCTTCAAGCGGGAGTTCCCCGAGGATCGTGATTATCTGGCGACCATGTACCGCTGCCACGGCAGCATCGGACGGGCCATGTACTACACCACCCTGACCCTGGTGGTGGGCTTTAGCACGCTCACCTTGTCGAACTTTAATCCCAGCCTCTACTTTGGGGTCCTGACCGTGATTGCCATGACTGCGGCCGTCGTAGGTGCTCTTTTGCTCCTGCCGCGATTGATTTTGCTGTTCAAGCCTCTGGGTGCGCCGTCATGACTGAGATTGCGTTTTTTCCCCTGTCCGCGGTGCTTGTGCCCTACGGTCGCATGCCCCTACAGATCTTTGAGCAGCGCTATCTTGATCTGGTGAAGTCGTCCATGCGCAGCGGCGAGGGTTTTGGCATGGTCCGCATCGAGCGGGGCGTCGAAGTCGGGTCCGCGCGTCTTCCGGAGCTTGCGAGCATCGGTACCATCGCCTCCATCGTCGATTGGGATCAGCTGGACAACGGTTTGCTAGGCGTAACCGTGGAAGGCGGGCAGCGTTTTCGGCCCCGGGAGTTCTGGCGGGAAGACAACGGCCTGATTCGCGGCGAGGTGGACCTGCTCCCGCCGTTGGAACCTGCGGCCATGATTGATGCCTGGGAGCCCATGCGCACGGTGCTTCAGGGTCTCGAGGCCCACCCCCACGTGCAGCGAATCGGCATGCCCGTGGATTTGTCGGACGCCTGGCAGGTCGCCTACAGCCTGGTGCAGTTGCTCCCCCTGGAGGAAGATCTCAAGGTGGAATTGCTATCTCTTACGGTGATTGAAGAGCTCATGCGTGAGCTGGATCTGCTCCTCAACGCTCTCAGCGGCGAGGCTTAGAGGCAGAGGATTACTCCTCCGTCGCGGTCGGGCTACCGGGCATCCAGCCGCCCAGTTTCTGCCAGGTGTTCACGATTCCACAAAAGAGCTCCGCGGTGCGCTCAGCATCGTAGGCCGCCGAGTGGGCCTGTTCGTTGTCAAAGGGGATACCCGCTTCGTAGCAGCTTTTGGCCAATACCGTTTGTCCGTAGGCGAGACCCGAGAGCGTCGCCGTATCGAAGTGAGAGAAGGGGTGAAAAGGATTGCGCTTGATTTCGCAGCGCTCTACCGCTGCGTTTAAGAAGCCCGCATCAAAATGGGCGTTATGGCCCACGAGGATGGCCCGGGTGCATTCCTGATCGCGGATTTCCCGGCGGATGATCTGAAACAGCTCTCCCAGGGCTTCTTTTTCTGCCAGGGCTTCCCGAAAAGGATGCCAGGGATCGATGCCCGTAAAGTCCAGCGCTGACTGCTCAATATTGGCGCCTTCGAAGGGCGCCACGTTAAAGCTGTGGGTTTCATGCACCGCAATCTGCCCCGTGTCGTCCATACGCACCACGGTTGCCGCGATTTCCAGAATGGCGTCCGTGGACGAGGAAAACCCGCCGGTCTCCATATCGACAATGACGGGCAAAAATCCGCGAAAGCGCGATTTCATGCTCATGCCTCAGGCCGCTCCCGCATCAAGGACCTGCCAGCGCAGGGTTTCGCCTGCGCGCAGGGGCACCATGCGGCTGTCTCCCAGGGGAATGCTCCCGGGTACCTCCCAGGCGACGCGGCGGAGGGTTACGGTGTCTTCGTTGCGCGGTCGTGCATAGAAATCCGGTCCCCGGAGGGAGGCGAAGTCCTCGAGGCGCTCGAGGGCGTTCATCTCTTCGAACACTTCGGCATACAGCTCCAGGGAGGCATGCGCCGTGTAGACGCCGGCACAGCCGCAGGCACTCTCCTTGGCTTCCTGTTCGTGGGGCGCAGAATCCGTTCCCAGAAAAAAACTGCGGTCCGTGCCGGTTGCGGCTTCACGCAGGGCTTCCTGATGTTGCCGCCGCTTGAGTATAGGTAGGCAGTAGTAGTGGGGTTTGATGCCCCCTACGAGCATATCGTTACGGTTGAGGAGCAGGTGATGCGCGGTGATCGTCGCGGCCACCTTCGAACCCGCCCCTTTGACAAAGTCCACGGCATCGGCGGTGGTGATGTGCTCCATAACCACCCGCAGACCGGGGAAACGCTCAACGATGGGTGCCAGATGCTCGCCAATAAACGCCGCCTCGCGGTCAAAGATATCCACTTCCGCATCCGTAACCTCGCCATGAACCAGGAGAGGCAGGTCCACCTCTTCCATGGTGGCAAGCACCGGGTAGAGCGCCTCCAGGGACTTAACTCCCGCTGCGGAATTCGTCGTGGCACCCGCAGGGTACAGCTTTACGGCGGCCAGCCAGTCAATCGCGGCGGCCTCGCGAATATCTTCGGCGCTGGTGCCATCGGTGAGGTAGAGCGTCATGAGGGGGTCAAATTGCCGCGGTGCATCCTGCATGCTGCGCAATATCCGCTGCCGGTATTCGGCGGCGAGGCGCGCATTGGTCACCGGTGGGACAAGATTGGGCATGACAATGACGCGACCCATGTAGCGGGCCATGTCGGCGGAGGTTTGGGTGAGTGACGAGCCATCTCTGAGGTGGCTGTGCCAGTCGTCGGGGCGAATAAGAGTCAGGGTGTCCAAGGAGCTGAGCCGAACTGAAGAAGGATGCTGATGCTACCGCAAAGGTGCCAGTGACGACACTCTCTGTGGCGGTCGCTTCGTGCACAGAGTGCTCCGTGGCGGTAGACTTGCGCTCTTTTGCGGGTCGGGGAGCAGCATGACGAAGGTAAATAAGGTGGTTTTGGCGTACTCGGGAGGGTTGGATACCTCGGTGATTGTGCGCTGGCTGCAGGATCACTACAACTGCGAGGTGGTGACCTTTACCGCCGATATCGGGCAGGGCGAGGAGGTGGAGCCGGCGCGGGCAAAGGCCGAAGCTCTGGGGGTGAAAGAAATCTACATTGAGGATCTCCGTGAGGAGTTCGTCCGCGACTACGTTTACCCCATGTTTCGCGCCAACACCATTTACGAGGGGGAGTATCTTTTGGGCACATCAATCGCCCGGCCCCTTATCGCCAAACGTCTGGTTGATATCGCGACGGAAACCGGTGCCGATGCCATTTCCCATGGGGCGACGGGCAAGGGTAACGACCAGGTTCGCTTTGAACTCGGCGCCTACGCCCTGAAGCCGGGGATTCAGGTGATTGCTCCCTGGCGTGAGTGGGATCTCAGCTCCCGGGAATCGCTAATGGCCTATTGCCGCGAGCGGGATATTCCCGTGGATTTTGCTGCCGCTGGCAAAAAGTCCCCCTATTCCATGGACGCGAATCTGCTGCACATTTCCTACGAGGGCGGCATTCTCGAAGATCCCTGGGCGGAGGCAGAAGAGTCCATGTGGCGGTGGAGCGTCAGCCCTGAGGAAGCCCCGGACACAGCGACCTATATTGAGCTGGAATTCCGCGGCGGCGACATCGTCGCCATTGATGGTGAGGCGATGTCGCCGGCCACGGTGCTCGCAGAATTGAATCGAGTCGGTGGTGCCAATGGAGTGGGTCGCCTGGACATCGTTGAAAACCGCTACGTGGGTATGAAGTCCCGGGGTTGCTACGAGACCCCGGGCGGAACCATTATGCTCAAGGCGCACCGCGCTATCGAGTCATTGACCCTGGACCGGGAGGTGGCCCACCTGAAGGATGAGTTGATGCCGCGCTACGCCAATCTCATCTATAACGGTTACTGGTGGTCACCGGAGCGGCAGATGCTCCAGGCGGCTATCGACCAGTCCCAGGCGGTGGTCAACGGGACCGTACGTCTCAAACTGTATAAAGGCAGCGTGTCGGCGGTGGGGCGCAGCTCCGATGACAGCCTCTTTGATGAGGGTATTGCAACCTTTGAGGACGACGCCGGCGCCTACGATCAGGCGGATGCCGAGGGCTTTATCAAACTCAACGCCCTGCGTCTGAGAATCGCAGCGGGTCGTGGTCGCAGCGCCCGATAGTAGATAGTACGTACAGGGAACTGATGCGCTTCTGTGCACACATGTATTGCCAGGGTGGAAATTTATGAGCGAGATTCTTGATGTCGTGATTATCGGTGCGGGACTTTCCGGTGTCGGCGCGGCCTGTCACCTGAAGCGCAGCTGTCCCGAGCGAAAAATCGCTATTCTCGAAGGCCGGGAGCGCAGCGGCGGTACCTGGGACCTGTTTCGCTACCCCGGCATCCGCTCGGACAGCGACATGCACACCCTGGGCTACAGCTTTAAACCCTGGGAGGCGTCCAAGGCCATTGCTGATGGCCCCTCGATACTCAGCTACGTGCGGGAGACGGCCAGAGAGTACGGCCTTGAATCCCTGATCCGTTATCGACACAAGGTAAAGCGGGCAAACTGGGATAGTCGGGAGCAGTGCTGGGAGCTGATCATTGATGATGGAGAAAACGGCGAGGAAACGCACCTGAAAACCCGTTTTTTGCATTTGTGCGCGGGCTACTACAACTACACCCACGGCCATCAACCGGAGTTTCCGGGACGCGATAGTTTTGCGGGGGAGTTTATCCACCCGCAGTTCTGGCCCGAGAATCTCGATTACGAGGGCAAGCGAGTTCTTATTATCGGTTCCGGTGCCACGGCAATGACCCTGGTGCCCTCCATGGCCGATAAAGCGGCAGAAGTGGTGATGCTCCAGCGCTCGCCCACCTGGGTGGTGTCCCGTCCTTCCACGGATTGGATTGCGAACCTGCTGCGTGCTGTTCTACCCAAGAGCTGGGCCTACAGCGCCACCCGTTGGAAGAACACTCGCATGCAGCACTGGCTCTACAAAAAAACCCGGAAACAGCCGGAAAAAGTGCGTCAGATGCTCCTGGATCGAACGCGCAAGGAGCTGGGTGATGCCGGCGATATGGCCGACTTCACGCCTCAGTATAATCCCTGGGATCAGCGCCTTTGCCTGGTCCCGGACAGCGACCTGTTTGCGGCGATAAAGGGTGGTAAGGCACGCGTAGTCACCAATCAGATCGAGACCCTGACGCCCGGGGGCGTGCGCCTCGCGGATGGAACCGAGATCGCTGCGGACATCATCGTGTCGGCCACGGGGCTGGAACTGGAGCTCATGGGGGGCATCGATCTTCAGGTGGACGGTGAGCGTTTTGATATTCCCTCGAGCTGGTCCTACCGCGGCATGATGTGCACGGGGCTGCCCAACATGGTGTCGGTCTTTGGCTACATCAACGCCTCCTGGACGCTCCGCGCGGACATCGTATCCCAGTGGATGTGTCGCCTCCTCGCGCACATGGACAGCACCGGGGCTGCCGTGGTGACTCCCGAAATCGAAGACGAGCTGCCGGCGATGACGCCGAGACCCTGGATTGATGATTTCTCCGCCGGCTATATGCAGCGGGTCATGCATCTGTTTCCCAGGCAGGGTGATCGTAACCCCTGGGTGAACTCCCAGAACTATCTGCGGGAGAAGCAGGAGTTTGAAGAGATGCGCTTTGACGAGGCAGCCTTGCGCTACGAGCCGCCCAGGGAAACCGCGTCCGAGGGGCAGCGGGCAGCCTAGGACTGATCGATAAAATCGAACAGCTAATGCGATAAATATCGTTTTATCGATTGTAGTATCTTCGCTATGATGGCGTGGTTAGATAGTTGGGGCGGTGTTCACACGGGAGATCGCCAGACCAACCGTACTTTTATTAACTGATCAAGGAGAGCTTAGACGTGACGACACAGGTACCAGAAGCGACTTTCAAAACCCGCGTACGCGACGAGTCCGTAGGCGGTGATAACCCTTTCCGCTGGGAAGAAAAGACCACAGCCGATATCTTCGGCGGCAAGAAAGTGGTTGTCTTCTCCCTCCCCGGCGCTTTCACACCGACGTGTTCCTCCAACCACCTGCCGCGCTACGACGAGCTCTACGAGGAGTTCAAGGCCCAGGGCGTTGATGAGGTGATCTGCGTATCCGTGAATGACGCCTTTGTGATGTTCAAGTGGGGCCAGGAGCAGGGCAACAAGAATATCTTTTTGCTCCCCGACGGCAATGGCGAGTTCACTCGCAAGATGGGCATGCTTGTAGATAAGTCAAATATTGGCTTTGGTATGCGCTCCTGGCGTTACTCCATGCTCGTCAATGACGGCAACATCGAGAAGCTGTTTTCGGAAGCCGGTTATTGCGACAACGGCGAGACGGATCCCTTTGAAGTCTCCGACGCCGACACCATGCTCGCTTACCTCAAGGGCACGGAGTCCGCAGGTGTATCCGAGCCGCGCAAGGCTTTCGTAGGTTAAGACCGGTTAAAAGTCGGCAAAGGTCTGTGAACGCGCAGACCCTGCAGTGAGATAAGGCCTCTTTAGGCCCGGGTCGGCTTCCACCGACCCTTAAAAACCCGCTCCCACCCCTGTGAGCGGGTTTTTTTTGCCTGAATCATGGCATCCTTGGGTCTTTCTGCCTTATCAGGACATTCCCTATGCCGTGGCCAGATCCCGTTTCTCTTGAGGGCGAGTTCGCGAGCTTGGTTCCCCTCCAGGAGGACCATGCTGATGCGCTGGCTTTGGCGAGCGGTGACGGTGAGGTGTGGCGCGCCTGGTACACCAATGTGCCCGCACCGGCAGATGTAGCCGCCGAAATCGCGCGACGTTTGGGCGAGCAGCGAGCAGGCCGCATGCTGCCTTTTACCGTACTCGATCAGGCGGGCGTGCCCGCGGGTATGACCACCTATATGAACATCGATGCGACGTCGCCGCGCGTGGAAATCGGCTCCACCTGGTACGCTAAACGCGTCCAGCGCACGTCCCTGAATACCCAGTGCAAGCGGCTGTTACTGGCCCACGCCTTTGAGTCCCTCGGCTGCATCGCCGTGGAGTTCCGCACCTCATCCTATAATCGCGCCAGCCGCCGTGCCATTGAGCGCATCGGTGCCAAGGCGGACGGGATTCTGCGCAATCACAGCCGCCACCAGAACGGCACGCTGCGGGACACCTGCGTGTACTCGATTCTGGATAGCGAATGGCCCGGCGTAAAGGCGCAGCTTGATCACATGCTGGGATTTGACGCCCCGTGAGCTGCCATCGAATCGTGCCCCGGCTCTATCAATGACTGAACTTTTTCCAAACAGCGATCCCGAGGAGATCGATTTGCCGGGCGGCGAATTGCTTCTCTACCGGGCGGCGGACCTGGGCGCTGATCCTCAGGAACTCTTTGAGAACCTGGAACGGGAGCTTGCCTGGCGGGAGGAGCCCATCCAGCTCTTCGGTAAACGCTACCTGCAGCCCCGACTTCTCGCCTGGTACGCCGATGCCGGGGTGTCCTACAAATATTCCGGTATTCAGCACGATCCCCTGCCATGGACTCCGCAGCTTGCGGTGCTTAGGGAGCGGGTGGAGGCCCTGAGCGACGCGCGGTTTAACAGTGTTCTTGCCAATCTCTATCGCCATCACCGTGACAGCATGGGGCTGCACGCGGATGACGAACGGGAGTTGGGCGCCCAGCCGGTGATCGCGTCCCTCAGTCTGGGAGAAGAACGCATGTTTCGACTCAAGCACCGGCATCGAAAGGATCTCAAGCCCATCCGTCTGCCTCTGGCTTCCGGCATGCTGTTGATCATGCGCGGTGCGACGCAGGAAAACTGGCGTCATGAGGTTCCCAAGCAGAGCAGGCCCTGCGGACCGCGCATTAATCTGACTTTCCGCTATGTGCATACGCCCCCAGTGTAGATGACTCGTGGCTATGGAGGCTTTTCGTGCGTTTGCCTGCCCCGATTCGAGATCCTGTCATCTCGCCACGTTATACTGGCGTCATGAATATTCCTGATCAGCTTGCCGGTGAAACCACCGGCGGCAATGAAGTGACTCTCCCCCGTGTTGCCCGGGCCTCGGTCCGCCCCGTACAGACTCTCGATCTGCTCACCCAGCGCGAGATGGCCAGTCTGGCGAATGCCGATGCCAGCCTCCACGAACTGTTTCGCCGCTGTGCGCTGGCGATTCTCAACACCGACGGCTACGTGGACGATGCGCGCAAGGTCTACGAGGCCTATGCGGACTTTGATTTGCAGGTTATTCCCGAACCCCGGGGGCTGAAGTTGGAGCTCTTCAACGCGCCGGGCGAGGCCTTCGTCGACGGCAAGATGATTGAAGGGATTCGTCATCATTTGTTTTCGGCGCTGCGCGATATCGTTTACACCGAGCACAAGCTTGCGGAGCAGCAGACCTTCGATTTGAGCAATCCCGAAGGGGTTACGGACGCCGTGTTCCGTATTCTTCGCAACGCCAACGTGGTGCGCAGTAATGTGCAGCCCCGGCTGGTGGTGTGCTGGGGTGGGCACTCGATCTCCCGCGTCGAATACGATTACTCCAAGACCGTGGGTTATTCCCTGGGACTCCGTGGCTTTGATATCTGCACCGGTTGCGGTCCCGGCGCCATGAAGGGCCCCATGAAAGGGGCTGCCATTGCCCACGCCAAACAGCTCAGCAGTAATACGCGCTATGTCGGTTTGTCCGAGCCGGGCATCATCGCGGCGGAATCGCCCAATGCCATCGTCAATGAGCTGGTGATTCTCCCGGACATCGAGAAGCGCCTTGAGGCTTTTGTTCGGGTGGCCCACGGCATTCTCGTGTTCCCGGGGGGCGTAGGAACCGCCGAAGAGATCATGTTTTTGCTGGGGATCAAAATGCACCCGGCAAACGCGCATATCGAATTGCCGCTGATTTTTACCGGTCCCCGGGAGAGTGCGGACTATTTTGCCCAGATTGATCGCTTTTTGCGCGATTGCCTGGGTGAGGAAGTGAGCGAGCATTACAAGATCATCAACGCGGACCCCGCTGCGGTGGCGCGGACGATGAAGAGTTCCATTAAAGCGCTGCGTCGTCAGCGCATCGAACAAAATGAGTCCTTCAGCTACAGCTGGACGCTGCATATACCCGAGGAGTTGCAGCAAACGTTTTTGCCCACCCATGACAACATGGCCGCTCTCGCCCTCCATCGCGATCAACCCGCGCATCAGCTTGTCGCGGAGTTACGCCGCGCCTTCTCGGGGATTGTGGTCGGCAACGTCAAGGACTTCGGTGTGAGAGCCGTTGAGGCCCATGGCCCGTATCAACTCCATGGAGAAGGGGAGGTGATTGACGGACTGGCGGCCTTACTCGAGGGCTTTGTGCGCGACGGGCGTATGAAGATTGACCCGGCGTCCTACCGCCCCTGTTTTGAGGTGGCTGGCCGACCTTGATGAGGCTCCAAGAGGCCCCAAGAGGCCCCGAAAAAAAGCTCCGATACACTAGTTAACACTCACAGAGAATAAGGATTGGATATGAAGCTTATGCTCAATTCGGCGCTGGCACTGTTCGCGCTGATGTTCCTTGCACCGGCCCAGGCCGAGTTACCTTTTACGGTTACGGAAGTCAGTCAGTTTGACGAGCCCTGGTCCGTGGCCGAGATGCCCGACGGACGGCTCCTGGTCACGGAGACCAAAGGTAACCTCATTATCGTGGACACGGACGGCAAGCAGTCCCGTCCCGTCAGCGGTGTGCCCGATGTGAATTACGGCGGACAGGGTGGATTAGGCGATGTGGTGCTTCACCCGGACTTTGCGGAGAACGGCATGGTCTATCTCAGCTACGCCGAGGCAGGCGTTGCCGGTACACGCGGTGCGGCAGTGGCCCGCGGTGTTCTTGATGCATCCGGCCGTCGCCCCGCTTTGAAAGATGTCGAGGTTATCTGGCGCCAGTATCCCAAGCTTCTGGGCTTTGGCCACTACAGCCACCGCATGTTGTTTGATGATGAAGGGTATCTGTGGATCTCTTCCGGTGATCGCCAGAAGTTCACGACATCCCAGGATATGCAGTCCAATTCCGGCAAGCTGCTGCGTCTCCACGACGACGGGTCCGTACCCGAGGATAACCCCTTCGTCGATTACTATTCCGAAAACCCCCGCGTCGGCCGCGGTGGTGTTTATCCGCAAATCTGGTCCCTGGGGCACCGGAATCTTCTGGGGCTGGCTCTGGATCTGGAGGGGCGTCTCTGGGAGATCGAGATGGGCCCTGCGGGGGGCGACGAGCTGAATCTTATTGAGCGCGGTGCAAATTACGGCTATCCGGAAGTCTCCAATGGCGATCACTATGATGGCCGTAAGATGCCCGATCATGACACCTGGCCGGAGTTTAATGAGCCGGCGCTGTGGTGGACCCCCGTGATTTCTCCCGGCGACATGCTTATCTATCGTGGCAAGGCGTTTGATGCCTGGCGAGGCGATGCCATCATTGCGGGCCTGTCTTCCCGCGCCATTATTCGCGTGGAGTTGGGCGATGATGGTTCCGCCGAAGAGGTGGAGCGTTTTGACATGGGCGCCCGTATCCGCAGTGTTCAGGAGTCGGCCGACGGCAGCATCTGGGTGCTGGAGGATGATTACGGCGATAGCAAGGGCCGGCTTTTGCGTCTGACGCCTTAATCCTGATTGTTTCGGGCATTAGCCCCTGTGATGCTTATGGCGGTGCTGTTGTGATGGAAAAAGTTAGGTGCCTGTTAGTCTGTGTGATGATGCTGATGGCCGTAGCATCCCAGGCCGAGACGGAGCTCCGGTCGGGTTTCATTGACGTTGAGGGCGGTCCCCTTTGGTACGAGATTGCCAATGGTGATGCTGGCAGTGGAGACGCGGTGCCTTTAGTCACCCTCCATGGAGGTCCCGGCGGCACTTCCTGTGGTCTGCAGCTGTTGTACCCCCTGTCAGATGAGCGTCCCGTCATTCGCTATGACCAACTCGGCACCGGGCGCTCGGGTCGTCCCCGGGATGCGAGCCTTTGGAATCGCGACCGCTTTGTTGAGGCGCTGCACACCCTGCGGAGGGAGCTTGGTCTTGAGCGCATGCATCTTCAGGGGCACAGCTGGGGCGGAGCGCTCGCTGCTTATTATGTCCTCGAGAAAGGCACGGAAGGCATCGTGTCTCTGACCCTGTCCTCGCCGCTCATCAGCACGCCCCTGTGGATTCGCGATGCCAATGCCCTGCGCGCCACCCTGGATGCCGAGGTGCAGGCGGTACTGGACAAGCATGAGGCGGAGGGAACGACGGATCATCCCGACTATGCCGAGGCGACGGAGGTTTTCTACGCTGCGTTTGTGCGGCGCGGCGAAACCAAAGAGGAGGTCGATTGCCCCGGCGCGCCATGGAACTCGGTGATCTATAACCAGATGTGGGGCCCCACGGAATTTTATGCCACCGGCAGTCTTCAGGATTTTGACCTGACAAGCCGCCTCGGGACCATTGATGTGCCGACGCTATTTGTCACCGGTGAGTTTGATGAGGCGCGACCCGCAACGGTGAAAGGCTTTGCGGATGCCGTGCCCGGCGCGCGTTTCGAGGTGATCCCAGGTGTGGGACACAGCTCCATAAGCCGCGAGCCGGCCCTTTACCGCGACCTGCTGCGCAGCTTTATGCGCGAGGCTGAAGAAGCCCGCTAAGTTTTTACTGTCTTCTAGCTGCCTTTCAGCTGCCTTTCAGCTGCTTTCCGTCGGCGCCTTGCAGGTGCTGAATCCCAGCATGGCATAGGGTGGGCACCAGCCGCTCAAGCCCGTGGCCACGGGAATCAGTCCCAGCCAGGCCCAGGGTGTCTGCGGACCGATAAAGGCGAGGCTGACAATGGCTGCACCGCCAAGGACGCGAACGGCTCGTTCAATAGGATGGATGTTGGTTTTCATGGGGCCTCCTGATGTTACTTCTTTCAGCTAATGTTGCCTCTCCCGAGTGTAGACCAATTGCAGCTTTCAGGTATATGAGCAACACCGTCTCAATGAAAATCCCTCGACCGGGTTTCCAGGTTCCCCAGGGCATCGCTGTGATCAAACAATGCCCCGGCCACGATATGCGTGACGCCATCGCGTTTTTGTAGCGTGCCTTTAACCAGCAGCAGATGGCCCTTCATGAGCGCCTCCCGAAAATTCTCCTGCACCTTGGGCCAGACCACCACATTGTTATTACCGGTTTCGTCCTCCAGGGTGAGAAAGAGCACCCCCGAGGCGGTGCCCGGGCGCTGGCGGCAGGTCACGAGTCCGGCGATGCGCACAAAGCGGCCATCGTCCATGAGCTCAAGGTCCCGCTGGCATTTGCATTGATTAAATGGCGTTTCGCTGCGGAGCAGGGCAAGAGGGTGGGCCCGAAGGGTGACGCCGGTGCTGCGATAATCAGCAATGACAGATTCGGCGACGGCGGGCTCCGGCAAGCTGATCTCGTCACTGGGTGAAGGGCCTGCTGTATAGTGTTCATGAGCCAACAGCGGTCGCTCCGGCTCCAGGGCCATGACCTGCCAGCGTGCCTGATGGCGGTGTCCACTGAGACTGGACAGGGCATCGGCATCAACCAGGGCTTCCATATCCTTACGATTGAGGGCGGCGCGTTTGCGTAAATCCGCGATTTGCCGATAGGGCGTGTCTCTGCGCGCCATGCTGATACGCCGGGCAGCATCCCTGGATAATCCTTTAATTAGCCGCAGGCCAAGCCGTATGGGCGCGCGGGTGCCTTGCTGCCCGTCATCCAGGAGTTGATGATCCCAGTCGCTGTGATTCACATCCGGGGGTAGGGCGACGACATCGTGACGCCGGGCATCCTGAATCAGTTGTGAAGGACTGTAAAAACCCATGGGCTGACTGTTCAGCAGTCCGACGTAAAAGGCGCTGGGGTGGTGGCATTTAAGCCAGGAGGAGACATAGGCCAGCAGGGCGAAGCTCGCCGAGTGCGACTCAGGAAAACCATAGCCTCCAAAGCCCTTGATCTGGTCAAAGAGCCGGCGCGCGTAGTCTTCGCTATAACCACGACGGAGCATGCCCTCCGTAAGTTTCTTCTCAAAGGTCAGTAGTTTGCTGTTGCGTCCCCAGTTGGTGATGGCGCGCCGCAACTGATCCGCCTCGCCGCCGCTGAAACCCGCAGCCACCATGGCCAGACGGATGACCTGCTCCTGAAATATGGGGACGCCGAGGGTGCGCTCCAGAACGCTTTTGACCGCTTCATCGGGGTAGCTGATATCTTCCAATCCCTGCCGCCGGCGCAGATAGGGGTGCACCATGTCGCCCTGAATGGGTCCGGGACGCACGATGGCGATTTCGATAACAAGATCGTAAAAGCACGCCGGCTTTAAGCGGGGCAGCATGCTCATCTGTGCCCGGGACTCGATCTGGAACACGCCGATGGAGTCGGCTTTTTGCAGCATTCGGTAAGTGGCGACGTCTTCGACGGGTATGTCCTGCAGCGTGCGGATGCGGGGATCGTAGCGGTTTACCAGAGCCAGGGATTTGCGGATTGCCGACAGCATGCCCAGGGCCAGCACATCGACCTTCAGCAGTCCCAGGGCTTCGATGTCGTCCTTGTCCCACTGGATGACCGTGCGGTCCGCCATGCTGGCATTCTCCACGGGCACGAGCTGGGAGATGGGGCCCCGGGATATGACAAAGCCTCCCACATGCTGGGAGAGATGCCGCGGAAAGCCCAATATCTCCTGTACCAGCTGATAGAAGAGCCGGGCGATATTGGGTTCGCCGTCGTCGTTGTCGGTTTGCAGACCGTGCTCGCTAAAGCGGGCTTCCAGGTCGCGCTGCTTATCCCACCAGGCCAGGGACTTGGCGAGGTCATCCACAAACAGAGGGTCCAGCCCCAGAGCCTTGCCTACGTCCCGCACGGCGCTGCGGGCGCGATAGGTGATGACGGTGGCCGCGAGAGCCGCCCGACGCCTGCTGTATTTTTCATAGATGTACTGAATAACTTCCTCGCGGCGTTCGTGTTCAAAATCCACGTCGATATCCGGGGGTTCGTCCCGCTCCCGGGAGATAAATCGCTCAAAAAGCAGAGAGACTTTTTCGGGTGAGACCTCGGTGATAAGCAGGCAGTAACACACCACGGAATTAGCCGCCGACCCCCGGCCCTGGCAGAGAATGCCGCGGCCCCGGGCAAAGCGGACAATGTCGTAGACGGTGAGAAAGTAGTACTCGTAATCCAGTTCGGCGATGAGTGCGAGCTCTTTTTCGATGCGCTCCCTGATGGCCGTGGGTGTCCCGTCAGGCCAGCGCTGGCTTGCCCCCTGCCAGGTCAGCTCCCGCAGATAATCCCGCGCGTTATGTCCATCGGGTACCACTTCTTTGGGGTACTCGTAGCGCAGCTCATCCAGGCTGAAATGGCAGCGCCTGAGGATGTTCAGTGTTTCTGTCAGCAGTTCGTTCGGATAGAAACGCTCAAGCTGTTTTACGCTGCGCAGATGCTGCTGGGCATTGGGCAATCGGCGGCGACCCAGGGCGGCCACGCTGCAGTTGTGGTGCAGGGCCGTCATGACATCGTGGAGGGGTTTGCGGGTTGCGCAGTGCATACGCACATCACCGCAGGCGACCAGGGGGAGCTGAAGATGGGTGGCGAGGGTTTGCAGCGCCCGGTAGCGGCGCAGCTCATCATTACCGAGAAGATAATGCACGCCGATCCAGACCCGCTCCCGACAGAGGCGGGCCAGCTGCCTGCCATAGCCGCGGTTAGCGTCGCTGTCTTCCCTGGGTAGCCAGACGATGAGGCAGCGTTTGAGGTGAAAGATGACATCCCGAAGTGTGACCTCATATTCCCCTTTGGGGCTGCGCCGTCTGGCAAGGCTGATCAGTCCCGAGAGCTCGCCGTAGGCTGCCCGCGTGGGCGCAAGGGCAAGGAGCCGAATGCCCTCTGTTAGCGTGAATTCACTGCCGATAATAAGGGAAAGACCATGCTCCTTGGCGGCCACATGCGCTTTGACGACGCCTGCCAGAGAACACTCATCGGTGATGGCGATGCCGCTGTAGCCCTTTGCTGCGGCCTGCGCTACCAACTCTTCCGGGCGGGAAGCGCCGCGCAGGAAGCTGTAACATGACAGGCAATGGAGTTCGCAGTAGGGCATGGTTCGTAGCAGCTTGCTCGCTCGTGTTTAAGGAGGCAGTCAGGGGGCGGGTCGTGGCTCCTTGCTCCGTAATTTTTCGGCCGGCCAGTGTACTGTATATTTATACAGTATTTATAGTGCGCCTGAGTTCGTATGTCTAAGTTTCGCCACGGCTTGTGTGTCCCCGGGGGTTTTGACGCACAGGTCGGGATTACCGCAAGGGAGCTATTCGTCTGAAGGATCATGCTTTAAGCGCCTGCCGCCGCTGGATCGAGGAGGTCGTGGTGCAGTACAACCTGTGTCCCTTTGCGAGGCGCGAGCTAAATCGGGGTAGCGTGACCTTTACCCTCTGCGATGCGACCGATGAGGACGCACTGCTGCAGGCTTTGGTGAGGGAGCTTCAGCGGCTGGAGGATTGCCCGGAGATTGAGACCCTCTTTATCGTGCATCCGCAGGTGCTCGGTGATTTCTATCTTTTCAACGATTTTCTGGGTCGCTGTGATGCCCTGCTCAAGACCATGAAACTGGAAGGGATTTATCAGATCGCCAGTTTTCATCCCGACTATCAGTTTGCCGGTACCGCGGCCACTGACGCTGAGAATTACTCGAATCGCTCACCCTATCCAATGCTGCACTTGCTTCGGGAGGACAGCGTGGCGCGGGCCGTTGCCGGCCATCCCGATATCGACCGTGTGCCCGAGGACAACATCCGCACTCTCAATGATGTAGGCGCAGACAGACTTCGCGACCTGTGGGAGCGCTGTCGCCATGAGTAGTCCATCAAACTATGACGTCATCATTGTAGGTGGTGGCGCCAGTGGTCTCATGTGCGCCATCAGCGCGGGTTATCGTGGTCTGCGCGTGCTGGTGTTGGAGCAGGGCCCCAAGGTCGGATTAAAAATTCTGGTATCCGGCGGGGGGCGTTGCAACTTCACCAACGTTTTTGCCGATCCCCGGGAGCATTATCTGTCGCAGAATCCCAATTTCTGTATCTCTGCCATGAAGCGATTTTCGCCGGCGGATTTTATTCAGATGGTGGAGACTGCCGGCATCGACTATCACGAAAAAAAGCTGGGGCAGCTGTTTTGTGATCATAGTGCCAAGGACATTGTCGCGATGCTTTTGGAGCAGTGTTCCTATGCGGGCGTTGAGATTCGCCTGCGCCAGGCGGTGCAATCCATCAGCCCAAAGGAGTCTCAGAGTTTTGTGGTGGCCACTGACGAGCGGCAATACCGCGGGACCAAGGTGGTTATTGCCGCAGGTGGTTTATCCATGCCAAAGATTGCCAGCGATCTGGCCTTTCGCACGGCAAAAGAGCTGGGGTTGAAACTGAACCCGCCACGAGCCGCTCTGGTGCCCCTCACCTGGAACTCCAGTGACAAATCCCGATACGGATCGCTGTCGGGTATATCCACGGAGGTGATTGCAAGCTGCCAGGGGCATAGCTTTCGAGAGAACCTATTGTTTACCCATAGAGGCCTGAGCGGCCCCGCCATCCTGCAGATATCGTCCTTCTGGCGCGAGGGTCTGACGGTGGATATCAACCTCCTCCCTGATTGTGACGCCGGCGCATGGTTGCTTGATGCGCGGGAGAGGAATCCTCAGCAGCGGCTGATGACGGTGCTCAAGACACAGCTCCCCAACCGTCTGGTCGATCTGATGTTCGGCACCTGGTTTGATGACCAGAAGATCGGCAGCTTTTCGCCGCCGGAGCTCAGGGCCATCGGCGAGCGTTTGAACGACTGGTCCTTTATGCCCGGTGGCAGTGAGGGCTATCGCACCGCCGAGGTTACGCTGGGTGGTATCGATACAGACGAAGTGTCCTCAAAAACCTTTGAGCTGAAACGTGTGCCCGGCATGTTCGCTATCGGTGAGGCCCTGGACGTCACCGGTTGGCTGGGTGGCTACAATTTTCAATGGGCCTGGGCATCGGGATGGTGTTGTGGTCAGCATCTTTGAAGGCGCCCCTTAAGCTGTGCTGATCGCGCTGTGGTATGTATACCGCCATCGCTTGACGGAAATCTTGTGACGACCTAGCTTGCGGCTTTTTTAATTGTTCCTACGAAGAATTGTCGAGAGCGCTCACTATGCACACACACCAGTTGGAGAAATGGACCCATGATCATGTGTTTGGTCAGGATCAGCAGCGCGAGGGTGAAAAGCGCACGCTCCTGATCGTTTTGCTGACGGCAGCCATGATGGTGGTGGAAATCAGCACCGGCCTGATCTCCGGATCAATGGCGCTGTTAGCCGATGGGCTTCACATGGCGTCACACACGGTCGCGTTGGGTATCTCGGTTTTTGCTTACGTGATATCCCGGCGGCTGGCGTCGGATCGGCGCTTTGCTTTTGGGGTCGGCAAGATCAACAGCCTCGCAGGATTTGCCAGCGCAATTTTACTCCTGGGTTTTGCCTTGACCATGGTCATAGAGAGCACGGGTCGACTGATAGATCCTGTGGCTATCGTGTTTGATCAGGCGATCATGGTTGCGACGATCGGGCTTGTCGTAAACGGTTTCAGCGCCTGGGTATTACTGTCAACGCCCCATGAGCACGGTCATTCTCACGACCACACGCACACGCACACGCACGACCACGCCCATGAAAAAGGGCATGATCACAATTTACGCGGTGCCTATCTTCATGTGCTGGCGGATGCCCTGACCTCCATTTTGGCGATCGTAGCTTTGCTCGCCGGCAAATACATGGGGGCGTCCTGGCTCGATCCGCTCATGGGTATCGTGGGGGCAGCGTTAGTTACCCGTTGGTCTTTCGGTCTTATCCGCGAGGCCAGTAAGGTTTTGCTCGATAGTCAGGCGGATGACCGCAAAGTGAACGTGTTGCGCGCAGCCATTGAGCACGGCAGCTCTGATCGCGTGACAGATCTTCACCTGTGGAGCATTGGTCATGGGATCTTCGCCGCAGAGATTGCCATCGTCAGTGATGAACCCCGATCACCAGAGCACTACAAATCTCTGATCCCGGCCCAGATGGAAATCGTGCATGCAACGGTTGAAGTACACCGATGTCTTGACCACTGAGTCAGCGCGTCGCGAGACATAGTTCTTCGGCGCAGTTGCTTACCCGTGCCATCGGTAGGAGTTTCCTGCACTGGATCAGGCGTTATAGAGTGTAAACGCCCCCACGGCTATGAAGCCGAAGCCGGCAACATAGTGAAGATAGCGCTCATTAATGTACGCGCCGACCAGAGACCCGGCCAACACCCCTATGGCTGAACACGCCACCAGTGCAAGGGACGCGGCCGCGAAGACCAACCACTTGCTGGCTTTATCGTCGGCCGCGAAGAGCATCGTTGCCAGTTGAGTTTTATCGCCAAGTTCCGCAAGGAATATTGCGACGAATACGGTACCGAAAACTTTCCAATCCATTGTTATCGACTCGCCTTTGGTAGATGTCGGAGTTCACCTTCACCTGCCATCTAAGTCAAGGAACCAGTTGTTGAAAGGCTGCTTTTGATCCATGATCACTGATCGCTTTTTGGTTTCGGGAAGCCGGCTTTAACCTTCACGCCATGGACATGTCGCAGTGCTTCAAACCGAAGCTGCGGCCGTCGTACCACGACAGCGCAGTTTCACGAATTTGGGATGCTTTATGAGGACATATTTCGGGAGTTCGCCTCGGCTAAAAAGCGTAGTAACAACAAAATTTGATGCACTGCCCGCCGGTCGAAAGGTTTAAAGATGGACTCAGGTCTTTCAGGTTTTTTTCTCAGCCTGTCGCTCATCGTTGCGATTGGTGCTCAAAATGCCTTTGTACTTAAGCAGGGTCTAAAAAAACATTACGTATTCTGGGTTTGCTTAGTCTGCGCCCTGTCCGATGCGGTGCTTATTTTCGCGGGAATTGCCGGATACGGCGCCGCCATAGCGGCCTATCCTGAGATTGAGACTGCCGCTCGCTATGGTGGTGCGCTCTTTCTGGCGATCTATGGGGGCAAGAGCTTTTACTCGGCGTTTGGCACCAGTCATGCCCTCGAACCCGAGGGCGAGATTCCGGCGGCACTGTGGAAGACCCTACTCACCTGTCTGGCTTTTACCTGGCTGAATCCCCATGTTTATCTGGATACCGTGGTGCTGTTGGGCGCTGTGTCAGTGCAATACGAGGACGCAGCACGAGTGCAATTCGGGATAGGCGCGATCACGGCGTCATTTGTGTTCTTTTTTAGTCTGGGTTTCGGGGCCCGATTTCTCGGACCGCTTTTTCAGCGACCCATCGCCTGGAAAATCCTGGACGGGCTCATCGGCCTGCTGATGCTTTTTATCGCCGTATCGCTGGTACTTGCTTAGTCGGGCTCGTGGCCCAAATAACATCGCCATAGCACTACCAGCTTTATAAGGCGACACGCTTCAATTGGGCTATGCTAGCGAGTGCATGCTTGAGAGCGGGTTTAGAAAGAGTATGAAAACTGAAGAAACGCGACAGCTTGTGCAGCATTGGCTCTCCCTGGCGGGGAGCGGAAACGTGGAGGGTGCCATGGCTCTTTTTGCCGAGGATGCCGTGTGGACCAACATTGGTTCAACGAAATTTTCTGGCGACTTCGTGGGTCTCAAAGCGATCACGGAGGATCTTCTTGCCCCGCTTTTTGGTGCTTTGGAGGATGGCATTCACTCCGAGGTGGAATCGGTGATTGCCGATGGTGAGCAGGCCGTTGTTCTGAGCCGCGGAGCAGCTCGCACCAGGTCCGGTGTTGAGTACAACAACAGCTATGCTCAGGTGTTTACGGTGCGCGGAGGGAAGATTGTCAGCGTCCGCGAATATATGGATACAGCGCTGATAGATCGCGTGTTCGCTTGAGGCTGAGCAGTTTTAGCTGCGACGCGACTCTAGGTTCACTCAGTTCAACAATTTACAACGCCGTCGCTGCAAAGGTATTGCAGCTTTCCAGGGAGCCTCTTTCCAGCCCTACGGTAAACCAGCGCAGGCGTTGCTCGGCGCTTCCGTGAGTAAAGGAGTCCGGCGTCACGCGACCCTGAGCCTGGCGCTGCAGGGTGTCATCGCCAATGGCTGTCGCGGCGGCGAGGGCTTCCTCAATATCACCGCTCTCAAGAATTTGTCGCGCCTCGTCCGCTTTATGAGCCCAGAGGCCCGCAAAGCAATCGGCCTGTAACTCCTGCCGGACGCTGAGGCGATTCGCCTCAACTTCGGTGGCACTTTGGCGCGCCGCCTGATTGCGGGCACTGATCCCCAACAGCGTCTGCACGTGATGGCCGACTTCATGCGCCAGAACATAGGCCTGGGCGAAATCGCCCGGGGCGCCGTAGCGACGACTCAGTTGTTCAAAGAATGACAGATCCAGATAAATCTTCTGGTCAGCCGGGCAGTAAAAGGGTCCCATGGCGCTTTGCCCCAGGCCGCAGGCTGAGCGCGTAGAGTCGCGGTACAGCACGAGTTTGGGCTCTTCGTAAGCCGTGGGTCCATCCGCGAGGAGTGCAGCCCAGGTGTCTTCCGTATCGGCGAGCACTGTGGCCATGAACTCGACGGTTTCGGCCTCCTCCTCCGATTGCTGCACCGGCGCGGTCGTGGCCTGGGCCGGCTGACGCTCTGCGAGCCCCAACAGGGACGTCAGGTCCGTGCCGGTGAAAAACATCAACCCCGCTGCGATGACGATAATCGCCCAGCCGCCGCGACTGCGGGTAAGCTGGAGAATCAGCGGCACCATGGAGGATCGCGTGCCCGTGGATCTCACAATCCGGCGGCTCCTGCGGTCATCGATATTGTCGCTGCGTCGGTTACCTTTCCAGCGCATGGTGTGCTCCCGGCTGCGCCACGGCGGTGGCTTTCTCTGTTGTGTCAGCGTTGTTGCTGGTCAGGGCATTGTGCCCAAAAATCAACTCTAGCAGATGAATCCCTATCTTCGATATTCGGTAGATATACTGCGGTCAGACTTCACTCGACGGTATTGGCGCGGTGGGAACCGCTCCTAAGGATCATGTCTATGCAGCTGTCTCCTCTGGTATCTGATGCTCCCGCCATCGTCTATATCGACTTCAAAAGCCCCTACGCCTACCTGGCGGTGGAGCCCACGCGGCAGCTCGAACAAGCCCTGGGGCTGCAGTTCGACTGGCGGCCTTTTGTACTGGATATTCCCAGTTATCTGGGGAGTGCCCGGCTGGGGAAAAGCGGCGAGGTCGTCGAGGCGCAGCGGAGCCCCGAACAGTGGTCCGGTGTGAAATACGCGTATTACGACTGTCGTCGCTATGGGAGCCTGTACGGGCTGCGGATACGCGGCACGGAAAAAATCTGGGACACCAATCTGGTTTCCGCTGCGATGCTATGGACAAGGTCACTCTCCTTTGAGGCGACGGCGCGATTCATTAACCGGGTGTACCCACCGTTCTGGGTGCGCGACCTCGACCTGGAAAGAGAAGATGTCATCAAGGAGGTACTCGATGACTGCGAGCTCGATGGACAGGCGTTTTTGCGCTGGGCTCACGATGAGGGATTGGCGATGAATGCCGACTTCCAGCACGCGGCTTTTGCCGCGGGCATCTACGGCGTGCCCAGCTATGTTGTCGATGGCGAGTGCTATTTTGGTCGGGAACATTTGCCCCGGGTACGCTGGCATCTGGAAGGCCGCCGGGGCGATGCGCCGGATATCGCCAATGTAGTGCCGGAGACAATGAGCATAGACGGGTCCACCCCCGGGCGTGTCGTTGTTGGTGTCGATGACTCGCTGGATAGTGTGCGGGCCGTGCCGCAGTTGAGAGCGCTTCTGAAGGGTTATCAGGGCGCCGTCAGTTGGGTGCGGATTCCGCCCCGCAAGTCAGGCAGCGCTGTCCTGCCGGACGAGGATCATTCACGGAGCGCCATGCATCAGCGCTTCCGGCGCGCCGCGGTGGCTGCCAATGAGCGTCGCTACGGCGTTCTTGATCAAGGGCAGACAAATTATGGGGATCTGATCAGCGAGATGCTGCGAGCGGCGGGTATACCCCTTGAGGCCGAGTGTCCGGAGCAGGTCCTGCGCCCGGCCATGCCCGGGGTGGTGGTGCTCTTGGATGACGAGATTTTTATCGGCCGCCAGCATTTACCCCTTATCGCCAAAAAGCTGGGAGTGACGCCTTAGGAGAGCGCCGCCTACTGCGCGGTGTAACCGCCGTCGATAACCAACTCTGAGCCGGTCATAAAGCTAGCTTCATCGGAGGCAAGAAACGTCACGGCGTTGGCGATCTCCGTCGCCAGACCCAGGCGGCCTATGGGGTGGGCGGCGACCAGTAGCTCCGCCATTTCGGCGCCGTCTTCTCGCTCGGCCAATGCGTCCCGAACCAGCGGCGTCTCCACAAAGCCGGGGTGCACGGAGTTCACGCGAATCTTGAGGGGCGCCCACTCCAGGGCGGCGGATTTGCTGAGCAGGGTGACGGCCCCTTTGGAGGCGCAATAGGGAGCTGCTCCGGGAAACCCGACCTTGCCGAGAATCGAACTGATGTTGATCACCGATCCGCCGCCCCGTCGTTCAAGGGCCGGACCGGAATAGCGGAGGCCCAGGAAAACCCCGTCGAGATTCACCGAGAGCACGCTGTGCCAGTTCTCGAGATCCAGATTCATCAAGTCCGTGTTATCGCCGGCAATGCCTGCGTTGTTCACGAGAATATCCAGGCCGCCGAAGGTGTCGACGGCCAGCGCTACGGCTCGTTCCCAGTCCCCTGGCTGCGTCACGTCGTGCTGCAGCGCCGCTGCCTGTGTGCCTTCACGACCTAGCTCATCAGCAAGCGCCGCTACCGCGCTATGATTGATATCGGTGAGTACTAGGGAGGCACCGGCGGCGGCCATTTTTCGGGCACTGGCTTCACCAATGCCTGACGCCGCCCCCGTGATCAGAGCGACTTTGGCGGTGAGCGTGTTATCGCTTGTGGGCATGGATGGACTCTCCAGGTGGGTCTGGTGTTTTTTTTTGCCAGCATAGCGGCATAATGAGCAAAGGAACACCAATCCTCAGGAGGCGGGCATGGAGTACGCGCAGCACTTCCGGCCTTTGCGGGCCTGCGATGCCTACGACCCCCAGAATGCCCTGTCCCTGGCGCTGGCTTGTGAGCTGGCCTATGCACCGCTTAGGGATGTAAAGCGCTGTGTGCAAAACACCTGGAGTTATGAGTTTCTGGGTCAGGTCTCCCGACAGAAAAAGCCCGATATCGATACCCAGTGCTTTCTTATGGCCGATGACAAAAACATTGCCGTGGTCTTTCGCGGCAGTGATTCGGGGAGTGACTGGTTTGCGAATTTTCAGGCGTCTCAGGATCCGGGTCCTTTCGAAAGCACCGGCGCTCATGAGGGCTTTCAGGATTCCCTGTATCCCGCGGTGATCAAGCTCACAGAAATACTCCGCAGGGACCCGGGGGAACCAAGAAAGCTGTGGATTACGGGACACAGCCTGGGGGGCGCGCTGGGCTCCCTTTATGCCGGTATGCTTCTTGAAAACGATATAGATGTGTATGGCGTCTATACCTTTGCGAGTCCGCGACCCGGCGATGAGAAATTCGCATCCGCCCTCAACGACAGAGTCCTGGGCCCCCACTATCGGGTGGTGAATTCCGGTGACGTGGTTCCCCATGTGCCCCCGGAACCCTTCTTCAGCCATCCGGGGTCGCGGATCATACTCAAGCACAATCACAAAAAGCGCACCAAGGGCTCGTGGCTCGATGAGCGCATCGCGGCCCTGAAGAGTTTCGTGAGCATGACGGGGAAGCGCTTTGACATAGGCGACAACCATCGACTGGCGGCAGCCCCCAACAGCTACATCCCCCGGCTGATGGAAGACCTTGCCCGGGAAGAGCGAGGAAAAAAACGATGACAGATCCTCAGCCGCCGGGGCTCACGGATGTGCCGGAAACCATGCTCTGGACCCTGCACAGTCGGGCGCACGAGGCCATGCGGCCGGACGGTGTGTTCAGCGACCCTAAAGCCGTAGAGATTTATCAGGGCCTGGACTATGACTTTGAGCGGAACTTCGGGCGCAGCAACCCCATGGCGGCGCTGCGTGCGCAGCTGTTTGATCAGCTGGTCTCTGCTTTTCTTGAGGAGCATCCCGGTGCCAGCGTCGTAAATCTGGGTGAGGGCCTGGAGACCCAGCGCTATCGCCTGGAACAGACTCCGGGCGAGTGGTTTACCGTGGACCTGCCCGAGGCCATAGGGATACGCGAGCGTTTTATTCCTGCCGACGCGCGGCACCAGCACATTGCCCTGTCAGCCACGGATCGAGCCTGGATGAGGTGCATTCCCCGGGACCGACCCGTGTGTATCGCAGCGCAGGGACTGTTTATGTATTTTCAGGAGCAGGATGTGCGGGATTTGCTTGGCGATATCGCCGCACAGTTCCCTCGATGCCATCTGCTGTTTGATGTGATTCCCCACTGGGTGTCCCGGGCATCGGTGCTGATGGGCGGACTGCCCCTGACGCGCCATTACCGAACGCCGGTCATGCCCTGGGGGGTCCATCGGATTCTGTTGAAATCGCGACTCAAAAGCTGGGTGGGGCGCCCCTGCGATGTCAGTCTTCTGGACTATCCGTTTTTCCCCCGGGGCGCGGCCCGCCTGGCCAGCAAGACGGTCGATTTGCTGCCCGGTGCCCGCCAGTGGACGCCCTTTGTCGTGAAGGTGGCATTGCGTTGAGAGGCGACTAAGCCCTCGGCGACTCGCAAAGCGCCGGTCGGCCTGCTATAAGACGGCCGGTCTTTGGGAGAGCGCCCGCCAGCGTCGATTATGGTTTTTTCCACTACCTCATTTTTGTTTGTTTTCTTGCCGATTTTTTTGCTGTGCTATGCGCTGCTGCCCTGGCGGAACCTCACGGCCCTGGTCTTCAGCCTCCTGTTTTTTGCCTGGGGGGAAGGTGCCTATGTGCTGCTCCTCCTCGCTACCGTGGGTTTTAACTATTTTCTGGGACAGCATCTGGAGGCGGGCAGCCGGCGGTCGCAGTTTCTCGCCCTGGGGGTGGCGGCCAATCTGCTGGTGCTGGGCTACTACAAGTACTTCGGTTTTCTCATCGGCAGTGTGCTGGAGATTCCCATTCCCCCGGAGGACATACCCCATCTGCCCCTGGGGATTTCATTTTTTATCTTTCAATCGATTTCCTATCTCATCGATGTTTACCGGGGAGACTCCCCCCGGGCGCGTTCCTACTTTGATCTGGCGCTGTATATTGCGATGTTTCCGCAGCTGATTGCGGGTCCCATCGTGCGCTACGCCACGGTCGCGGAGGCGATCCGGCACCGGCAGATATCGTCCTATGACGTTTATCGTGGCGTGATTCTGTTTATCGTGGGTCTGAGTTACAAAGTATTGATCGCCAACAATGCCGCACAGGTCGCGGACACGGTGTTTGGTTTTGCGCCCGGGCGCCTGTCAACGGCAAACGCCTGGACCGGCATTGTTGCCTACACCCTGCAGATTTTCTTTGATTTTGCCGGCTACTCGCTCATGGCAATTGGTATTGGTCGGATCATGGGTTTTCACTTCCCCAAGAACTTTGATTTTCCCTATACATCCCGCTCCATCACGGATTTTTGGCGGCGCTGGCATATGTCCCTGTCGTCCTGGTTTCGGGACTATCTGTACATCCCCCTCGGGGGCAACCGGCACGGTCCCTATCGGACCTATGTCAATCTGTTTACGGTGTTTTTGCTCTGCGGTCTCTGGCATGGCGCGGCCTGGACCTTCATCATTTGGGGTGTTTTTCACGGTCTCATCCTCGCAGTGGAGCGCGCAGGGCTTGGGGCAGCGTTACAAAAGATTCCCCGTCCAGCGCAGCATGTTTACGCAATGTTGCTGGTGATGATTGGCTGGGTACTCTTTCGCGCCGAGACCCTGCCACAGGCGATGTACTATCTCGAGGCTATGTTCTCTTCCGTGCCCGCGAAAGGCATCAGCTTTGTGCGCCTGGTGAGCACCGAGAACCTGAGCTTTATGCTCCTGGGCGTGATCTTTGCGATGCCCGTGCTGGAGCGGACGAGGGCCTTTAGAAATGGCGAGGATCCTGATGACGTCGACCCGGGCGGTGCGACTCTGAGAGACGCAAGGGGCGGTCACTGGATTTACCGTGCCGCCAATGGGGTGGTGGCTCTCGCCCTATTACTCATGTGCTCGACATACATTATGTCTGGCACCTATAACCCTTTTATTTACTTCAGGTTTTAGGCGGTGAGCGAAGAGCAGGAAACAGCAGTCGCAGGCTTTGGAGCCCGCGCCCGGCTGGCGATAGCCGCAGTGGCCCTGGTGTTCTTGTTACCGTCCCTGGGCGGTTTCTTTGCCGATCACCAGGCACGGCAGAACTGGGAGAAGCGTGAGCTCGCGGATTTTCCCGACGTTAAGGGCGCGGAGTCGGCAAAGGCCTTTTTTACGGGACTCGAGGCCTTCATTGACGACCACGTTGGCTTTGCCATGTCCCTGAACAAGTTTTATCGCATGCTCCAGTTTTACCTGTTCAAAGACAGCCCCATCGCCAATGTTGATATTGGTGACGACGGTTTTGTGTTTTTTAATGCGCACAGTGCGACGCGGCCCTACGCCGCCCTTCGTAAGCTGTGCCTGCCCAAGATGCCGCAGGTCCGCGCTAGCGAAACAGCCATGGAGGGCTTTGCAGCCACGGTTCGACGCTATGGGGCCAATACCAGCTACGCTATCGTACCCTCCAAGCCGTTGCTGTATCCCGACGAGTTGCCGCGCACGGTACCGGCTCCGGTGAGGCGAGCCTGTCTGTCTCTTGATCCCCTGGATAGCGTTGGGGGGCAGCTGCGGACCCGTTCCGCAGGGAAGGGCTATCGGGTGCACTTTCCCATAGAAGCGCTCCTGGCGCTGCGCGACCAGCCCGCTTTTTATCCGCCGGGGAATTTTCACTCCGCCAGCATGATTAATCACGAGTTTGCAGGACGATTATTGCGAACGCTGGGTATTGAGCCCGGAGACGCTTACGGACAAGGTGCCAGCTTAGGAGTGATCAGCGCGGATATGCGCTCCATGGGTTTCACCCGCCGGGTGGAGGCATGGATTTATCCCTACGCAAGCTATGGCGTCAGGGTTGCCAGAGGCGAGCCTGCCTGGGTTAAGCGCTTTTACAGCCGCGCGAGGGACTTTGGACAATACCGGGCAGCCAATCCTGCGTCGCCCCGGTCTGCGCTGTTGCTTTCCAATTCTTTTGGCGCCTTTGTCGCCCCGCACCTCGCACCGGGCTTCAAGACTCTCACGCATATCAATCTCAATGCCTTGCAGCGACAAGAGGCCGATGCTTTCCTCAAGGAGGTGATGATGCGAGTGAAGCCCGATGAGGTGATTGTGCTTGTCCATGACGGCGGTATCCCCAACTCTGCGTTGGATATGCTGGCTGCAGCCGAACAAGCGGGTCAGTAGCCAGTAGATACTCCGTCCCTCTATACGCCATCGATCCGGCGGTGAACTCGAGAGCGCAATTGAATATTTTTGCCCGTGGAGGACGTTCTATGGGAGCGCTCAGGGGGCGATCATGGGTACATGCCCCGTTTACTGCTGTTTATGTTCCTCGTGCTTGCGATGGAAACACTCTTCGCCGCAAAGCCTGATAAGGCCCTGCAGCGCTGCATCTATCTCAGCGAGAAGATTGAGCATTACACGGCGTTGCGACGCAAAGGGGGCTCCAGCGCGCGCATGGCGTCGTGGCGTAAATCGCGCAGCCGCTACGAAGAGGAGTTCCATACTGCCGGCTGCCGTAAATTCAGTCGTCAGTTGCGCCGCAAAAACCGTTAAGCTTTCCCCATGAATCTGGAACTAAAGATCCCCCCGGTAATCCTGCTTGCCGGCGCCGGAGCGCTGATGTGGCTTGTCGATCGTGGGGACAGTTTTGCCGCCTTTACCCTGCCTATGAGGCATGGTCTGTCGGCACTCGCCCTCACCTTCGGCATCGTCATTGCCCTCCTGGGCGTTAAGGCATTTCGTCAAGCCGGCACAACGGTGGATCCCCGCTATCCCGAGCGTTCCTCCGAACTGGTGGTCATCGGTGTATACAAAATAACCCGCAACCCCATGTATCTCGGTATGTTACTGGTGCTCATCGCCTGGGGTTTGTATCTGGGTAGTGGCTTGTCGCTGTTGGTCGCCCTTGGGTTTTTGACTTATATGACGCGGTTTCAGATTGTCCCGGAAGAGCGTTTCATGGCGCAGCGCTTCGGCGATGACTTTGTGAAGTATCGTCGGAGTGTTCGGCGTTGGTTGTAGCGTAGTGGTGATGTTGAATAGCGATGCTGACGGTGCATCGGGTGTCGCCGCCATGGGGCGATCATGGCTGATGGGTTGTGGGTTGTGGGTTGTGGGTTGCGGGTTGTGGGTCATGGGTCGTGAGCAAAAAGGCCCTGGTGTACTTAAGAGGAAGTTTATGAATGAAATAAAGCGAAGGGCTGGTCTGGGGCGCATGGGGCGCCTGAGACATTTGACGCGCTGGGCCTTGGCGGCTGCCGTGCTGTCAATGCTGTCGGCCTGTCTGGGCACTCCCGATGGTGTGGTAGCGGTACAGGAGTTTGAGGCTGAACGGTATCTCGGGCGTTGGTACGAGATTGCGCGCCTGGATCATAGCTTTGAGAGGGGCTTGAAGAACGTTACCGCTGAGTACGCCTGGCGGGAGGATGGTTCCGTGCGGGTCTTTAACCGCGGTTACGATATCGAGGATCAGGAGTGGAGCGAGATAGAGGGTAAGGCCAGTTTTGTAGGACCTCAGGATGAAGCGCATTTGAAAGTGTCTTTTTTCGGGCCGTTTTATGCGTCTTATGTGGTGTTTGAGCTGGAACGCGAGAACTACGAGTACGCTTTTGTATCTGGCTTTAATCGCGATTACCTGTGGTTACTTGCGCGAACCCCGACGGTGTCTGATGCCCTGCGCTCACAATTTGTAGAGCGGGCGTCTGCCCTGGGCTTTGATACGGAAGCGTTGATCTGGGTTGAGCACTCACCTGTGGCGGGGAGTGAAGGCGGGTAACGGCAGGTGAGAATGCAGGTGAAAGGGCGGGTAAGAGCGTAGGTGAAAGGACCGGCAAAAAGTTTGCGAGTCAGGTAGCCGACAAATGCAAACAGTCAAAGCATGAAAAAGCCCGGCGTTTCTGCCGGACCTTTTGATGCGTTCCTAGTGCTGGGTTGCTGTCTTAGCGGCGTTTAGGCTCCGCTGACGTCCAGCAGTTCCCATTTGCCCGCCTGGTTGTCGCGCTCAATGTAACGGTAGCGCACCTTGCTGCCGTGAGGAGCGGTCTTGACGTCCGTGATATCCGGGCTACTGGTGAATTGCACGCGCCGGCTTTTTGCGCGGCGGTTAAGACTGCATCCGGCTTCCGTGCCCCGGCGCGCGTTACGGAACTTGACGTACACGGGCTGACCGAGTTCTTCAGCTTTGCGCATGTCCACAGTGCCCTCAAGGATACATTCCTGAGTGATTTCTGCGCTGGCGTAGAGGGGAAGTAGGGATAGACCTAGAGCGCTTGCTGCGATGAGCAGGCTGCTTTTAATCACTGAGTGATTGGCTCCCAGGCGTCCATTTGATTTTTTTGTGTTGTACATGTGTGTCTCCTTCGCCTCACGGCGATGTGGGTCCTGCAAGTTTCTCGATTCCTTCCGTTCCTGCCGGTACCCGGGGTTTAAATTTATGCTCTTAGCTGCATTTACGACGATCTGATTATGACAATCTGAAGCAAACTGTCACAAAAATGACATAAAGCTGTGCTAGGCAGGACGCTAGTTTACGCCTAATTCCAAGGGAAAAGCTATATTTTTCATAAATTTGTAATAATCTTGTCATATTTGATCGAACTGTTTATCGATTACGCGAAGAATCCCTGCATAAACCAACGTTGCTCCCGGCGCTCATGGAATACCCAGAATCGCTGTCCCTGGGTGTTGCGCGCCACAAAATAATCCCGGCTGGTGCTGCGCTCCCACCAGCCGTCCTCAATGCGCTCGGGTCCATAAATCAGTTCCAGGCGGCTGCCCCAAAACAGCAGCTCGCCGGCCTCATGGCGGAGAACTTCCGGCTTTGGCAGGAGCCAGAAGGGTCGCTGCGCCGTATCCGCCGGGTGCAGTGCGTTGGCAGTACCCGCGGCCGTTTCAGCCGTACTATGTTCTGGCAGGTGAGCGTCCCGGTGGTGGAGGCTGTTGACCGCCCGGGCCCCCAGGCGGTTACTGAGTAGATCTACCAGCTGACTTGTCGATTCTGACTGGCTGGCTTGGCGGAACAGGTCACCACTGGTCGGTTGAGCCGATTCCAGCTGCTCAGCGCGTAGCTGTACGAGTTCGACCTCCTCCGTAAAGGGCTGCCGTTCCAGGCGAAGGCGGGTCAGGCGATACCAGTCCTGTCGCGGTGTGCGCGCTTGGCTGGTGCGCACGTCCAGTACCTCCCGATAATTGTTAATGCCGGAAAAATGCCAGATAAGCTGTCGGGTCTGTAGCTGTCGCTGGCGGAGATAATCATCCAGTGATGCCAGCAATTGCTCCAGGGCCGGGCCCAGTTCGTCCTGATTGCGCACGGGATAACCCAGGGGGTAACTGTCCACAAAGCAGCTGGGGGGCTCGAAATGCACCGGCGGCGCGATCACTTCGCCGCTCAGGTGTTGAAGAAGCTCCCGGAACTGGGCCCCACAGCGTCGATTCAGGGACGCAGCGGGGAGCGCGAGAACCTCGCCCAGGGTTTTAAATCCGCTGCGCTGCAAGGCAACAAACTGTTCGTGTAGCGGCTCGAGTGTTTGCAGGGGCAGTTTATGAAGCCTTTCACTCTGGGAGTAATCCTTTTCAGCATCGTCATCGCTGGCGGCGTAGGAAAACGCCCAGGCGGCGAGGGGTGTTGCCCCCAAGGCGATATCTGCACTGTAGCCGCGACCGGCCAGGCCCTGGCGGGCATGACGAATAATGGCATCACTGCCGCCAAACAGTTTCAGGGAGCCACCAATTTCGAGCATCAGGCAGTCGCCCCGAAAGGGGTACAGATGCGGGGTAATGCCATAGGCCCAGCAGCAGAGACTCTCCAGCGCCTGGGTTTCCGCCTCGGGGTCCCGGGGCAGCAGTTGCAGCGGGCTGTCGCCTGCGAGGCTGCGAGCAGCGGCCGGATCCATGCCGGGCTCCAGGCCCAGGAGACTCGCCGTGGCGTTGACGGCATAAATTCGCTGCTTCTCCACGACAGCGAGAGCTTGAGGCCGCCGTTGAGGAAGGCATTGAACCGCCAGTTCCCTGAGGCGCAGACATAACCAGAGTTGCATGAGATGATTCTAAGTACTGTATATTTATACAGTACTTAATTTTCTGGTGTATGGCGATAGCCGGCGGGAGAAAAGACCTGCTTTTAGTTCATGCCTCGCTCTAGCAGATAGCTGATGGCTATCTTGATCACGAAACCCAGCACCCCCAGGGCGAGAGCGAGGTAGAGGATCATGGTGCCAAAAACACCGGCGTTACTACGTTTGGCAAGATCCCAGATAATAAACACCATAAATAGAATCAGACCGCCGACACCGATGGTGACGCCGTACTCCGTGAGCCACAGATCCATGAGAGGGGGTCAGTCGTCTACCGTGACCGTTGTGCTGAGGCTGCTGTCAGCGATGAGGGAGTTTGTGATCAGGCAGCTTTGCTCAGCCTTGTGCAGGAGCTTCTCGGCTTTCTCCACATCGGTACCTGCGGGAACATGCAGCGTGGCCTCCACGGTAATAGCAGTGAACCGAGTAACCCGTTCTACACGATCCAGGGTGCCCGACGCCTGGCATTGAAGTTCGTTCCAGTCCAGCTTGGATGCTCGGGCGATGGCCCGGAAGGACAGAATGAAGCAATCCGCCACCGCCGCAACGAGCAATGACTCCGGGGACCACTTGTCCCCGGGGCCGCCGAATTCCGCCGGAGGCGCCGTGACGATTTCTGAAACGTTGGCGGCGGTGAGTACAACGGGGCTGTCAGCTGTAGCGTTGCCACGAACTTCGTAGTGATGGGGAAAATCCTGCATGACCAATCATTCCTGTCTTGATGAATACGCGTGATGGAGTGCCTGCATTTTAGGGCAGAGCACTCATGACAGGAATAGCTGACAAAACCCCGCGGCTATCGCCCCGTTACCGCGGATTTTGACCTGAACTGACGCCTGGTTTGAAGCCTAAGTTGAAAATTAAGTTAAAGCTTGAGTTGACCTTCAGTTTTAAGAGGCGGCGCGACTCGTCGGTGTAATTTCATCCTTGGGTAGCTCCCAAAGCTGGGGCTGGTGCGGCACGTCATCCTCCGGTGGCAAATAGACATCGATGCCCTGTATGCCGCTGCGCTGCTTGAGAATGTGTACCTGCCGATACGCATTCATCTGTAAGCGCAGGGCGGCCGGGGCGTGCTGATGTGCGGCGTCCTGAGAGCGGAACAATACGGCCAGGGTATTACCTCGCGCCGCAGCCAGCTGCAGTCGCCGTAGCTCTGCATAACGATACTCGCCGCTTCCCAGCCAGCTGAACACCACGCTGCAGGTGCCGCTGCGCAGGGCCTGCTCGGTACTCCAGAGTAATTCTTCGCGCTCCCTGGGGTGTACGAGGAGGACTTTCTGGGTGTCGACCCCCCGGGCTGCGAGGAGGGGAGCATAGGGTGTGTAGGGGGGCGCGATAAAAGCCTGCCAGCGCTCCTGCTGGCTGAGGTTTTCCATGGCCGGCAGAAATAAGCCCATAGCGCCCATGCCCGAGGCATCGCTCATGACTTCAATGCAGGTGCCCAGGGGCCAGCCCTGCTCACACAGGCGGGCATCCAGGGCGCCAAACCCGGTAGGAATGCGTTGATGGTGGTGAAGGTCGCCGTTTGCCGCGCCATCGCTGTATTGTTTGTTCTGAGGGCTATCAATAAGCGGTGCACCGGCAAAATCACTGTACCCGAGCCAGGTATCGCGCCGGTTGATAATGCTGTGCAGGCTTTCAGGGATCTCTTTTGCCGCCAGCCCCGCCGTCAGATGATGGACGGCCTTGCGCGGACCATGGGCGGCGTCGGATGCGCTGGGGTCACGAGGCGCGTGAAGGTTGTGAGGGCTGTAAAGATTGTGAGAGTTGTGAAGACTGTGGATATTGTTTTGTAAATGGCTATTGTTTTCTAAGGTATTGCCCGGATCCTGATGCATTGCCGCTCTCCAAAAGTACTGTATATAAAAACAGTAGTCTGGAAGCGGGCATTCCGCAAGTAAATACTTTTAACCTGTCGCCTATTGAGACATGTTTACGGAAAAAGCTGCTTCAGTGAGTGATGGCCGGGGCTCCCCTGGCTCTTGAACGCTTCGCGGTGCTGGCAGCCAGCATCACCGATCTCGTCCCAGGACGCTTTGGAGTCCACGAAAATATGGTGCCTGACCGTGAGGGAGTCGCTGCCTTCCAGCAACAGGCCGGCAGGCACAAAGGTGCGCTCGGCATCGTTGGCGCCCGGGAGCCTGGAGCCGCAGTGGCGACAGAACCAGGTTTGCCAGTCCGCATCCGGTTTCTTCCAGGTCGCAATAGCGTCCTCGCCGGCTGTCCAGCGGAACACCGAATTATCGACCACTACAACGGCAATACCGTTACTGCCTGTGGACCGGCGACAGATGGAGCAATGGCATACAAAAACGTCCTTAAGCTCGGCACTGACTTCAAACCGGACTGCACCGCAGTTACAGGCGCCATGGGCCGCAGGGGGGCTGGCGAGATCGTCGGTCACCCTAGGCCGACCGCGCCAGGCCTGGCTGTCCGTCCCGGGCAATACCGGCCACGAGCCACTCGGTTTGCTCCCAGGGGTCGCCCTGAGCATAGCCCTTGATGCAGCCATCTACGTGGCTTGCCAGGGAGAGGAGCACCTCACAGCTCGCTACGGAATGTCTGCGCATGGCCGCCTGGATTACCCCTTGTCGGCTTTTCCAGACCCGAGCCCCATTGAGCGCCTGCATGGGGGCCTGTCCCGCTTCCACCGCCTGCAAAAGTCCGCGTAGCAGACGCAGTTCCCGCACCAGCCCCCATAGGAGCGCCGGTGGCTGAATGCCCTCGGACCGCAGTCCGTGAAGCATACGCAGGCTGTCCCCGGCGCGTCCCGACAGGGCCACGTCTATCAGCGCGAAGCTGTCAAAACGGGCGCTGTTGGCTACCGCGTAGGCGACCTGCTTGGCGCTTACGGTGCTGTCTCCTGCCAGAAGGCGAAGCTTCTCCAACTCCTGCACCGCCGCAAGGAGGTTGCCCTCGACTCTTTCCGCGAGGAGGGCCAAACCCTCCCGGTCTATGGATAAACTGATGCTCCGCGCGCGCTGCTCCAGCCAGCGGGGAAGTTCATCCGCATTCACGGGCCAGAGCTGAACCGTCGCGCCCGCCTGGTCGATGGCCTTGTACCATTTGCTATTGGTGCTGGCTTTATCGATCTTTCCCGCTACGATCAGCAGCGTATCGGTCTCTGGTGCCTGGGCGAGGTATTCCTGCAAGGCTTTGCTGCCCTCGGCGCCGGGCTTTCCGTTGGGAATCCGCAACTCTATGAGACGCTGCTCGGCAAACAGGGACATGCTGCTGGCGTCCTGGGTGAGATCCTGCCAGTTAAAGCTGCGATCGCTGCTGTCCATCACGTGGCGCTCGTTGCAGCCTCCCCGGCGCGCCGCGGCGCGTACCTGATCGGCACATTCCTGTACGAGCAGCGTTTCGTCGCCGCTGATGAGGTACACGCGGTGGAGCGTACGTGCCAGATCCTGGGCGAGCTTTTCGGGATAGAGGCGCATCGGGACTGACGCTATTCGACGTTGGCTGCGAAAAAACTGATTCTGCGCAGAATCTGCGTCGCCAGCTCGCGACGCAGCTCGCCCTGCAATACCCGCACTTCTTCGGCCTTGCCCACGACGTTCTGGGGGTCGTTTTCCATCTGCTTGTTAACGGAAGCGGTGGTGCGCTCCATGACCATCTCGCGATTACTGTCGAACACGATGAAGTCCGCGCTCATTTGCAGGTCAAATTCCGCGGCGCGGGCCTGGGCGTTCACGGACAGGTTACGCTGATTGAAGATCTCGGGACCCAGGCGCAGGATGTGCTGTGCTTCGGCACGGGGCACCCAGACGATGCCGCTGGCACTGAAGGTCGATGCAACGATGCGGGTGAGCTCCCCGTTGGGATCATTGGAGGCCAGGTACATGCGGGACCATTCCGGCGGTAAGGCCGAGCCCCCACCGGTGCCCCGCAGCTGAAAACCGCAGGCGGTGATCAGCAGGCACAGCGCCAGGACAATGGAGGAGGTCGTAAACCGGGTGAGGAAAGTCTTCGCCATGGTGACTAGTCTACCCGACCACAATATTCACAAGCTTGCCCGGTACGACGATCACCTTGCGTATGGTTTTACCCTCAATAAAGCGCTGGGCGTTCTCGGCCTTGAGTGCGGCCGCTTCCACGGCGTCTTTGTCGGCATCCGCCGCAATATCCATGCGGGCGCGAACCTTGCCGTTCACCTGCACCACGATCTCCAGCGTGTCACGTACCAGCGCGGATTCGTCTACCACGGGCCAGTCTGCATAGGTGACGTCGCCCTCACCGCCTAAAATTCCCCACAGGTGATGACAGATGTGAGGAACGATGGGTACCAGCATTCGGACCACGGCATCCAGCCCTTCCTGCATGACCGCGCGGGACTGGGGACCATCGATCGTCAGACGACTGAGCTCATTACACAGTTCCATGACCGCGGCGATGGCGGTGTTGAAAGTCTGGCGCCGGCCCATATCGTCACTGACCTTGGCGATGGTTTCGTGGATCTTGCGCCGGACATCACGCTCTCCATCGTTCAGCGCAGCGCTGTCCAATGCGGGCGCGGGGCCCTGATCCGTGTGTTCGTGGACGAGTCGCCACAGGCGTTTTACAAAGCGCTGGGCGCCTTCTACACCGTCTTCGGACCACTCCAGGGACTGGTCCGGCGGCGCGGCGAAGAGACTGAAAAGACGCACGGTATCGGCGCCGTGGCTGTCAATGAGGGACTGGGGATCGACGGTGTTGCCCTTGGACTTGGACATTTTGGCGCCGTCTTTGAGCACCATGCCCTGGGTCAGGAGGCGGGTAAAAGGCTCGTCAGAGCTCAGCAGGCCCTCGTCACGCATGAGCTTGTGAAAAAAGCGCGCGTAAAGCAGGTGCAGGATTGCGTGCTCAATACCCCCCACGTACTGGTCCACGGGTAACCAGTAGTCGGCCTTTTCCTTGTCCAGCATGCCGTCGGCAAACTCCGGGCAGGTAAAGCGTGCGTAATACCAGGAGGACTGTACAAAGGTGTCAAAGGTGTCCGTCTCCCGCTCGCAGCTCTGACCATCGAGGTCAAACTTTCGCCATTCGGGGTCCGCCTTGATTGGCGATGCCACGCCGTCCATGACCACGTCTTCGGGGAGCAATGAAGGCAGGCGATGGGCCGGAATCGGGATTTCACCGCCGTCGGCAAGATTGAGCATGGGTATGGGGGTTCCCCAGTACCGCTGCCGTGAAACGCCCCAGTCCCGCAGACGATACTGCGTGGTGACCTTGCCGGCGCCCAGCTCCTCAAGACGTGCGGCGATACGATCAAAGGCATCATCAAAACCCAGGCCGTCAAAGTCACCGGAGGCGGTGAGGGCTCCTTTGTCTGTGTGGGCGGCCTCGCTGACGTCCGCGGCCTGACCCTGCGCATCGCAAATCACGGTTTTGATCGGCAGCTCGTACTTGCTGGCAAATTCATAGTCGCGCTCATCATGGGCGGGGACCGCCATGACCGCACCGGAGCCATAATCCATGAGGACGTAGTTGGCTACCCACACCGGGACTTCTTCGCCCGTCAGGGGGTGCACGGCGCGAAGCCCCGTATCCATACCGCGCTTCTCTGCCTGGGCCATATCGGCCTCTGCTACGGAGGCTTTCTTGCATTCCTGAATAAACTGCCCGAGCGCGGGATTGTTCTCGGCCAGGGCTAGACTGATGGGATGTTCGGCAGCGAGGCTCACATAGGTGACACCAAAGAGCGTATCCGGGCGGGTGGTATACACCTCGATGCGTTCCTGGCCCGCGATAGCTTCCTTCAGACCAAAGGCAAGCTCGACGCCCCGGCTCTTGCCGATCCAGTTCCGCTGCATGATGCGCACGGGCTCGGGCCAGCCCTCAAGCGTGTCCAGGTCCTTGAGCAGCTCCTCCGCATAGGCGGTGATGCGGATAAACCACTGGGGAATTTCCCGGCGCTCAATGAGCGCGCCGGAGCGCCAGCCCCGGCCGTCGATCACCTGCTCGTTGGCGAGCACTGTCTGATCTACAGGATCCCAGTTCACCGTCGCCATTTTTTTGTAGACGAGGCCTTTCTCGTACAGACGCGTGAAGAACCACTGCTCCCAGCGGTAATACTCCGGCGTGCAGGTGGCGAGTTCCCGATCCCAGTCAAAGCTGAAGCCCAGGGCCTTGAGCTGCTCGCGCATGTGACCGATGTTGCTGTAAGTCCATTTTGCCGGCGCGGTCTTGTTGGCGATGGCGGCGTTTTCTGCCGGCAGGCCAAAGGCGTCCCAGCCCATGGGATGAAGCACATTTTTGCCCAGCATGCGCTGGTAGCGCGCGATGGCATCGGAAATGGAGTAGTTGCGAACATGTCCCATATGCAGCTTGCCGCTGGGGTAGGGAAACATGGATAAGCAGTAGAACTTGTCGCCCTCGAGGGTATCCCGTGCAGCAAAGCTGCGGTTTTCATTCCAGAAGGTCTGGGCGTCGCGTTCGATACGTTGGGGATCGTAGTAGTGTTCCATGAGCTCTGCTGGGTGCTTTTTTTCGAGGGCGCATGGTAGCAGTAAACCTGTTTTCCGGCGAAGCCTCAGTCTCCGTTATAGTCGTCCCGCCAGAGGGTGCGGTACATCAGGCCCATGCTGCCAAGGAGCAGGCCCAGGGCGATGAGCAGGGGCTTGGAGCCGAAGCTGGTGAAGGGGGTGTTGCCCAGCATGACCTGGGCGTCGCCCACGAGGGTGCTCTCGACAAATTGCTCCGTGCGGGCCGTGATCTTCCCCCGATGATCGATGATTGCCGACACGCCGTTGTTGGTGCCGCGCAGGAGATAGCGACCATTCTCCAGCGCCCGCATACGCGCCATCTGCAGATGCTGCAGGGGGCCGATGGAGGCGCCAAACCAGCTGTCATTACTGATGGTGATCAACAGCTCTGCGCGCTGGGCGCTTCGGGCGACCAGCTCGGGATAGACGATCTCGTAGCAGATGAGCGGTGCAACGCGATGGTTGCCGGCCTCCAGGGGGCCCTGCTTGCGGTCGCCGCGACTGAAGTCGGACATGGGAAGGTCAAAGAAATCGATAAGTCCCCGGAGTTGATCTTCCAGAGGGACATACTCACCAAAGGGCACAAGTCGTTGCTTGTCGTACTGCCCCTTCCCCTGACCCAGGGCAATGATGCTGTTGAAATAGCGGTTCTGAGAATCCCGCGTGGGTATGCCCGTAATCAGCACCGTGTCACTGAGACTCGCCCGCCGGGCGATGGGGTCGAGAAAATCCCCCGCCCGGTCCGCCACCCGGGGGATCGCCGACTCGGGCCAGAGCACCAGGTCCTTATCAAACATGGGGCGTACCGCGCGCTCGTACTGAGCGAGGATGCTCTGATAGCGACGCCGATCCCATTTTTGCTCCTGGGGGATGTTGGGCTGGTAGATGGCCACGCTCAGGGGTTTTTCGCTGGCCGGCGCCACCCATTCGATGGGTTTTAGCATGAGTCCACCACCCCAGAGCGTGGCCAACAGTCCCCCGTAGCTCAGCACCGTGGCAGGTTGGGGGCTTCGCCAGGTTAAAAACACGCAGCTCGCGGTGAACGCCACGGCGAAAGAAAGCCCGTAGACTCCGGTGATGGGTGCCCAGCCTGCCAGCCATGTGTCCACGTGGGCATAGCCGAGATACAGCCAGGGAAACCCCGTGAGCAGCCAGCTACGCAGCCATTCTCCAAATACCCAGAACGCGGCAAAGCCCAGGAGCATGCCGCCGGGCAGGGGCCTGACGATGCGGGTGTACAGCCAGGCCTGGAGGGCATGGAGCAGTCCCAGGCCCGCGCAGAAAATCAGGGTGAGAAACGCCGCGAGGGTAACCCCGGCGTTGCCATACACGTGAATGCTGACGTAAACCCAGGAGGCTCCCGAGCCGAACAATCCAAAGCCAAACAGCCAGCCGCGGCGGAAGGCCTGTCCCGGCGTGCAGCTTGCGAGAAGGTAGGCGTAGATGGCGCAGCCCACGACAGCCAGGGGCCAGAGATGAAAGGGTGCCAGAGACAGGGTGACGAGGGCGCCTCCCAGGGGCGCCAGAAGTAAAACCTGCCAGCGGGGCAGAGCGCTCGCGGGCGGGCTCACCGGGGTGCTCATTCCGCGCCGGGAGGACGTAACCGCAAACTGTGGATCTTTCTTTGATCGGCGTTGATCACTTTGAATTCAAAGCCATCGATATGGGTGATTTCATTGCGCGTCGGCATGTGACCAAAGGCATGCATGACCAGGCCGCCGATGGTGTCGAATTCGTCATCGCTGAATGCCACTTCAAAGTAGGCGTTAAAGTCTTCGATGGGCGTGAGCGCCCGCACAAAGAAATCATCATCGGCGATGCGACGGATAAACTGATCTTCCTCTTCATCCGTCTCGTCTTCGATCTCGCCCACGATTTCTTCCAGAACATCCTCAATGGTGACCAGGCCGGCGACGCCGCCATACTCATCGATCACAATGGCCATGTGATTGCGGTTTTCGCGAAACTCCCGCAGCAGCACATTCAGACGCTTGCTTTCGGGCACCACCACGGTCTGTCTTAGGAGGGGTCGCACATCAAAGTTCTCGCGGTCATCAGACAAAATCTGCGGAAGCAGATCCTTGACCAGGAGTATTCCCAGGATGTCGTCGGGGCTCTCGCCGATCACGGGATATCGGGAGTGTTTGCTGATGGAAATATGAGGCAGTATTTCCTCAAGCCTGCTCTCCGCCTTGATCACCACCATTTGAGGGCGGGGCACCATGATGTCCCGCGCCTGCATGCCGCTGACCTGCATGGCACCGTCGATGATGGACAGGGAGTCCTCCTCGATAATGTCATTTTCCATGGCCAGCTGGAGGATTTCCTTGAGATCCTCGCGGCTTCGAGGCTCGCTGGAAAAAGCCTGGGCAATGCGGCTCAGAAAAGACTTTTCTTCGTTGCCGTTGCGATCGTCGCTCATCCGGGCGTTACCTCTGCCAGCATTGCCGGGTCGGCGTTGTAGGGACAGGGCCAGCCAAGGGTAGCCAGCGCCTGGGTTTCCAGGGATTCCATGTGTGTCGCCTCGGCGTCAGATTCGTGGTCAAAACCCAGGAGATGGAGCACGCCGTGAACCAGCATATGGTCCCAGTGCGCCGCGAGGGGCTTGCCCTGGTTTGTGGCCTCTTTTTTAACCACCGGCGCGCAGATAACGATATCCCCCAACAGGTTCAGGGTGACGTCAGCGGGCAAATCCGCAGGAAAAGACAGCACGTTGGTGGGTGTGTTCCTGGCGCGATACTGCGCGTTGAGCTGCTGCATTTCGGCTTCATCAACAATGCGAAGAGCGGCCTCCCAGTGCCCGTGGGCCGCGGGAGAGCCTACCGTCAATGCCGTTTCCGCGGCGCGAAGGAGCGTCTGATCATCCGGGGATTTCTCGACAGTCTCACGAAATACGTCGAGGGTGAGCATCAGGGCTTACTCTTCTCCAGACTCGTGGTGTTCTTTGCGTCATGACTCTCGTAGGCGGCAACAATGCGTTGCACCAGGGGATGGCGCACCACATCCCGGTTGGCAAACCAGGTGAAGCCGATACCCGGGACATCCTCAAGAATGTTCGCCGCATGGGTCAAACCAGACTGGGTACCCCGGGGTAAATCAATCTGCGTCGCGTCGCCGGTAATCACGGCGGTGGAACCAAAGCCGATACGCGTCAGGAACATTTTCATTTGCTCCCGGGTGGTGTTCTGGGCTTCGTCAAGAATGATAAAGGAGTGATTCAGCGTGCGACCGCGCATAAAGGCCAGGGGCGCGACTTCAATGATGCTGCGCTCGATATATTTGCTCACGGTCTCGAAGCCCAGCATTTCATAGAGTGCGTCGTAGAGGGGTCGGAGGTAGGGATCGACTTTCTGGCTGAGATCCCCCGGTAAGTAGCCGAGCTTCTCCCCGGCTTCTACCGCCGGACGCACAAGGAGGATACGGCGAACCTTTTCCTCAAGGAGGGCCTCCACGGCGCAAGCCACCGCCAGATAGGTTTTGCCCGTGCCCGCAGGACCCACGCCAAAATTGATATCGCAATTATGAATGCTGCGCACGTAGGCCTGCTGGTTGCGGCCCCGGGGTTTGATGGAGCCCTTGCGGGTGCGAATCACCTGAAGGGCGGACGCGCCCTCGCCGGTGTTGAGCCCCTCGGTGCCTGCGTGCTGGAGTTGCAGATGCAGGGACTCGGGTGTCACGCCGATGCCCTGGCACACCTCGGCGTAGAGATGCTCAAGAAGTGCACTCGCGGTGGCGACGGCATCGGCCTCACCTTCAAGAGTGAACTGGTTGCCGCGGGAGCGGATGCTGACCTGGAGACGCTCTTCGATTTGACGCAGGTGCGCGTCAAACTGCCCGCACAGGGCCGCAAGATGTCGTGCATCATCAGGTTCGAGGGTCAGCCTGTAAGGCTGCCCGCCCGGACTGGGAGGTTCTGAGGTCAAATTGTTGTTGGTGGCGCTAGCCATGTCGATGGAACTGCAAGAATAGTCACGAATCCGCCACAGTCAACCCGCAGTGCCGGGTATCAATTCTCCCCGGAGAGAGTTAGGCAGGGCTTCGCCAATGGTGACATCGACAAACTGGCCGATGAGACCGTGGTCGTCGGCACTGAAGTTGACCACGCGATTGTTCTCCGTGCGGCCCTGCAACTGCCCCGGATCTTTCCGTGACGGGCCGCTGACAAGGATGCGCTGACGGCTGCCAACCATGTGTCGGCTGATGGCCTGTGCCTGCTGATTAATACGTGCCTGGAGTATGTGCAGCCGGGACTTTTTGGTCTCTTCGTCGGTATCGTCTTTGAGATCCGAGGCCGGCGTGCCCGGGCGGGCGCTATAGATAAAGCTGAAGGACATATCAAAGCCGATATCGTCAATGAGCTTCATGGTGGCGGCGAAATCGGCTTCCGTTTCTCCGGGAAAGCCAATAATAAAATCTGATGACAAGCTGATATTCGGTCGGATCGCGCGGAGCTTGCGAATCTTGGACTTGTACTCCAGAACCGTGTGCCCGCGCTTCATGTTTGCCAGTACGCGATCCGAACCCGCCTGCACAGGCAGATGCAGATGATCAACGAGCTCGGGAATGTCGGCGTAGGCCTGAATCAGCGCCTCGGAGAACTCCACGGGATGAGAGGTGGTGTAACGGATGCGGTCGATGCCCGGGATAGCGGCGACAAAATGCAGGAGCTCGGCAAAATCGACGATGTCGCCTTCGTGGCTTTCACCGCGATAGGCGTTGACGTTCTGTCCAAGAAGATTGACTTCCCGAACGCCGCGCCCCGCAAGACTGGCGACTTCGGCGATGACGTCATCGAGGGGGCGGGACACTTCCTCGCCCCGGGTATAGGGTACGACGCAGAAGCTGCAGTATTTGCTGCAGCCTTCCATAATCGACACAAAGGCCGAGGGCCCGTCGACACTTGGCTCGGGAAGGCGGTCGAATTTCTCGATCTCCGGAAAAGTGATGTCCACCACGAGATTGCCGCTGTCACGGCGTTCGTCGAGCATTTCCGGGAGCCGATGGAGGGTCTGGGGGCCAAACACCAGGTCAACGTAGGGCGCGCGCTTGCCGATGTCCGCACCTTCCTGGCTCGCGACGCAGCCGCCCACGCCGATGATGAGCTCGGGATTTTTCTGTTTGAGGTTCTTCCAGCGGCCCAGCTGGTGAAAGACCTTCTCCTGGGCTTTTTCACGGATGGAGCAGGTGTTGAGGAGGATGACATCGGCGTCATCCTCACGGTCCGTGGGCACCAGCCCATGACTGTCGACGAGCAAATCCTGCATGCGTGCAGAATCGTACTCATTCATCTGACATCCATGGGTTTTGACGAAGACTTTTTTGCTCACGGCTCCTGACCTTGGGGCTTCTAGCCCTGGCGGCTTTCCTTCACGGTTTTCCGGAGGGAAGGCCTTGATTTAAGGGCCGCGGAGTATAGCGTCCGATGCCCTCGCTGCCCAGCGACTTTACTGGTATTCCGGTGGTAGGCTAGGTAGACTCTCGCGCCCGCTAAAACGTGGCAATCCGGAGCGTCACCGGGCGTCCGGGCAGCCACAGTGAGTAAACGGAATCGCCATGTCCAGCAGTCCTGTCTACAAAGTTATCTTCCAGAACGGCAATCAGGTCGTAGAGATTTTTGCCCGTCAGATTTATCAGAGTGATATGTGGGGCTTCATCGAAGTCGAAGAGCTGCTCTTCGGCGAGCGCTCTCAGATCCTTGTAGACCCCGCCGAAGAAAAGCTGAAAACCGAGTTCAGTGGCGTTCAGCGCAGCTACATCCCCCTGCATTCGGTGATTCGCATCGATGAGGTGGCCAAAGAGGGTGTCGCCAAGATTTCTGACGTAAAACCCGGCGAGAGCACCAACGTAACCTCTTTTCCCATGCCGTCCACTCCAGCAAAACCCCGTAGCAGCGACGACTAAGCTTTGATCCGATCTGGGTCGGCTTGGCGCGGCTACGCTCGACTCCCGAAAAAAG